>JAJYLS010000506.1 GCA_021787555.1 Acidobacteriota bacterium
GGGCAGCGTGATCTCCACTTTTATGTCGCGCACCCGCTCCCATAGTTTTCCCCGGAAACTACATTGTTGGGGGGAATGTCGGTCGGCATGGCCCGCATGATAGGATTTGGAACAGGCAACAGAGAGTCGGCGCTTGTGTGCAGGCTTCCGGCCGGCTTCAGCCCTCCTGTTCCCCGCTAATCTATGGCACATAACGGCATCCGGCCCGACGATCTTGCCGCGTTGCGGCGGTTCGATTCGTGCACCCTCTCCAACGCGATCGAGAGACTGAATCTCAGGCCGCGCAACGAAGGTTACATTCAGGGTGGAATCTCCTGCATGTTTCCGCATCTGCAACCGGTGGCGGGGTACGCCGTGACCGGCAGGATGCGCTCGGCGACACCGCCGATCAATGGGCGGTGCTACTACGACCACATCGACTGGTGGCACTACGTGGCGAGCTTGCCGGCGCCGCGGATCATCGTGCTGTACGACGCGGACGATCCGCCGGGAGCGGGCGCGCTGTTCGGCGAGATGCACGCACGCATTTGCATGGCGCTGAATGTGGCGGCGTACGTGACCAACGGCGCGGTGCGCGACCTGGGCGCGGTGGAGCGGCTGGGGTTCCAGTTGTTCGCCTCGAAGCCCTCGGTGTCGCATGCCTACGCGCACGTGGTGGATTTCGGGGAGCCGGTGGAGATCGGCGGGCTGACGATTCATCCGGGCGATCTGCTGCACGGCGACCGTCATGGGATTCTCTCGATACCCGGCGAAGTCGCGCGCTCGCTGCCCGGCATCGCCGCGCGTCTTTTGCAGGAAGAGGTTGAATTCTTGGAAATGTGTTTGGACGGAAACTTTTCGATTGAGCGGATGGCCGCGAGGATCCGTGAAGATGCGGAGGCGAAGAAATGCAAATGAGTTTCAAGGGACTGGGTTGCGCGGTGGCCGGGCTGGCGTTGGTCTCCTTTAGTATCGGGTGCTCGCGGACGCAGGTCCGCGCGAAAGGTACGGACCCCGAGCCCACGCTGACGACGGTGGGGGTAACCACGGTGACGGTGAAGCCGCTCAGCCGGTACCTCACGGTTTCCTCGGAACTGGTGCCTTTCCAGGAGATTGACGTTTACGCCAAGGAATCGGGCTATGTGAAGCAGTTGCTGGTGGATTACGGCACGCGGGTAAAGAAGGGCGACCTGATGGCGGTGCTCGAGATCCCGGAACTGGAGACGAAACTGGCGCGCGACGCGGCCACGGTAAAGCGGGATTCGGACCTGGTGACGCACGCGCAAAACGAACTGAACCGCACTAAGGCACTCTACAACGTGGCGCACCTGGAGTACACGCGGCTCGACGGCGTTTTCAAGACGCGGCCGGGGTTGATTGCGCAGCAGGAAATCGACGACGCGCAAGGCAAAGACCTCTCCGCGGAAGCGCAGGTGGAAGCGGCCGATTCCGCGCTGCTGGCTGCGGAGAACGAGCTTGACGAGGCCAAGGCGCAGCAGCAGGAGGACCAGTTCCTGTTCGATTACTCGAAGATTACGGCGCCCTTCAA
This sequence comes from Acidobacteriota bacterium, assembly GCA_021787555.1. Classification (GTDB taxonomy): domain Bacteria; phylum Acidobacteriota; class Terriglobia; order Bryobacterales; family Bryobacteraceae; genus JAJYLS01. Next base: position 1,529 of record JAJYLS010000506.1, read on the forward strand.
CGGCGTGGTCACGCAGCGGTACGCCAATTTCGGAACGCTGATGTCCGCGGGGACGAACTCGAGCACGCAGGCGCTGCCGCTGGTGCGGCTTTCCGAGGACGACCTTTTCCGCCTGGTGATTCCGGTGGCGGAATCGTACGTGAAATTTATCAAGGACGGGGAACCTGTGCAGGTGAGCGTACCGTCGCTCGGAAAAACGTTCCCCGGCAAAGTGGCGCGCATTTCAGAAGATGTGACGGAAGACACCCGCACGATGCACACGGAAGTGGACGTGGAGAATCCCCGCCGCGAGCTGATGCCGGGCATGTATGCGGAAGCCACGCTGATGTTACAGCACAAGAATGACGCGCTGGTGGTGCCGCTGCAAGCCGTCACGCAGACGGCCAACAATCAGGGGACTGTCTTTACAGTAGACCCCAATAATCGTGTGCAGAGCCGCACCGTGACGGTCGGGTTGCAAACCGCAACCGATGCCGAAGTGACGAGCGGCCTCAACCAGGGAGATCGCGTGATCGTCAGCGACCGCAGCGGTCTGAAGCCCGGGACCGAGGTGCGGGCGCAGAATGTGCAGGTCCTGGAGTACCAGGGAGAAAGCGGACAGTCGCAATAGGCCGTGTACCCGCTCGCGCCGCCAATCGCCCCCCGCAGTTCCCGATTAAGGTAGAGCAAAACAAATATGCCGCGGTTTTCAATTCGCAACCCTTATTTCATAGTGGTCATCTGTCTGACGTTGCTGGTCATCGGCGTCAGCAGCATTGCCCGGATGCCGGTGGACCTTTTCCCACCGATCAACCTTCCGGAAGTCGTGGTGGCGACCTTCTATTCGGGGATGCCGCCGCAGGACATCGAGACCGATATCACCGACCCCTTGGAGCGCTTCTTCACGCTGGCCAGCGGCATCGATCACATGGAATCACGCTCTCTGCTGGGCGTGAGCATCATCAGGGTTTATTTCCAGCCGGGCACCAGCGCCGACGCCGACGTGACCGAACTTTCCAACCTGGCCCTGGCCGATTTGAAGCGGCTTCCGCCCGGCACGCTGCCGCCGGTGGTCCTCAAATTCGACGCCTCCAGCCTTCCCGTCTGCCTGGTCACGGTGAAGGGCCAGGGGCT
>JAJYLS010000507.1 GCA_021787555.1 Acidobacteriota bacterium
GTTCAACAGTTCAACGAGATGGATCGAAGCCGGGAGCAGGGCCAACGTCCCGCAGGCATTCTGAAAGCCCTAGCGGTCTCCAGCGGGGATTGGGTTGCGGATGTCGGAGCGGGAAACGGCTACTATTCTCAGAGGCTGGCGGAACTCGTCGGTCCATCCGGAAAAGTGTTCGCGGAAGACATATCCGCGTTTATGATGAACCTCCTGAACCAGAGAGTGAAGCTGTTCGATCTCCGAAATGTGGAGGTCGTCAAGGGGAGTGACGATAATCCGGAACTTCCGGCGGCCTCGCTGGCAGCCGTGCTGGTCGTGGATTCGTATCATCATTTTGTTCAATACCAGACGATGTCCCACCAGGTCTTGCGGGCGCTGAAACCGGGTGGGCGATTGGTCATTGCCGATTACAGCCTGTCCGAGCACCGGAGCCGGCCGCGAGCGGACCAGCTCAAGATCCATGAGATTGACCCCGCATTAGTGCGGGCCGAATTACAGCAGGTTGGCTTTCGCGTGTTGCAGTGCGAAGACCCGTTCGTGAAACGGATGCCGGAGCTCAAATATAGCGATACCAACAGGGCCGACCTGTGGCTCATGACGGCTGTGCGTCCCAAGTAGAGTTGCGCAGACTTTCGGGTTGCCATATCTTATTTGACAGGCGCGGGGCGGCTCGCGCGGAGGTCGAGTATGAACTATCCGGTTTGGGACGTGGCGTTCGGGGCCGGGCTGCTCATGGCGGTGGTTTCTATTCTCCACGTTTTCGTATCGCACTTCGCGGTGGGCGGCGGGCTGTTCCTGGTGGTGACCGAGCGCAAGGCGCGGCGCGAGGGCGACGTCCAGTTGCTCGAGTGGCTGAAGTTCCACACGCGGTTTTTCGTGCTGCTGACCGTGGTTTTCGGCGCGGTGAGCGGGGTGGGGATCTGGTTCACCATCGCGCTGATCGATCCCACGGCCACGGGCAACCTGATTCATGCGTTCGTCTGGGGATGGGCCATCGAGTGGGTGTTCTTCTTTCTCGAAATCACCGCGGCCCTGCTGTACCTGTACGGCTGGGACAAGCTCGAGCCGCGGCTGCACATGTGGTACGGGTGGATCTATTTCGGCGCGGCGTTTGCCAGCATGGTGATCATCAACGGCATCGTCACGTTCATGCTGACGCCGGGGCGATGGGTGACCACGCACGCGTTCTGGACTGGGTTTTTCAATCCCACGTATCTGCCGTCGCTGGCGGTGCGGTTTGCCGTGGCGCTGGCGCTGGCGGGAATTTACGCCGTGCTGACCGCCAGCGTGCAGAAGGACGGTGGGCTTAAAGCGCGGCTGGCGAAGTGGAGCGGGGGGTGGATGCTTCCCGCGCTGGCGGTGCTGCCGGGGCTGATGTGGTGGTACGGACGGAGCATCCCGGCGGAGGCGTGGAACAGCGTGCGGGGCCCGATGCCGACGGCCACGCGGTTCGGCGAACTGGCGGCGATCATGGGCGGCGTGACCTTTGTGCTGGCCGTGGCGGCGCTGGTGAAGCCGGCGAAACTGGGGCTGGCGCGCAGTCTGCCGCTGGTGGCGGCGGCGCTTCTGGCGATGGGCTCGTTCGAGTTCGTGCGCGAGGCGGTGCGGAAACCGTTCGTCATCGGGAATTATCTTTACGCCAACTCGGTGTATGCCGCGCCGGGCCCAGAGGGCGCCCCGGGCGATGGCGGGTTCACGGTGGAAAATATGGACCGCGCGGGCGTGCTCGCTACCGCGAAATGGGTGACGCCAGTGGACATCGGGCGCGAGCCGGTGCGCGCGGGAGCGGAGATATTCCGCGTGGAATGCCAGGCGTGCCACACGCGCGCCGCGTACCGCGGGGTGAAGCAATACCTGGTGGCGTGGCGGTGGAACAGAGAGCAGATCGAAACGATGCTGGGGAGCCTGGACGTGATGCACAACGGCGCCATGCCGCCGTTTGGGGGCACGGCGGAGGAGCGCGCGGCGCTGGCGGCGTGGCTGGACGCGGTGCGCGGCCCGCTTCCTCCGGCGGCGGCGCCCGAGGGCGCGGCGGTGTTCCAGCGGGACTGCTCGGTGTGCCACGAGGTCCGACCCGACGGTGCGGCGTTCCTGTGCCTCACGGCGCTCGATCCGGAATCGGCAAGGGAGGCGCTGGCGAGCCTTCCGACGCTGTATCCGCGCATGCCGGATTTGAAGCTGAGCGAGGCCGAGCGCGCGGCGGTGGTCGAGTGGGTGGATAGCAGATTCGCAAAGAGGTGACGAGCATGACGCAACCGAACCTGATTCCGGCATTGGATCCCAATCCCCTGCCCGCTCCGTTTTGGGTTTTCAAGCTGCTGCTGGTGGTGACGTTTGTGCTGCACATCCTGGCGATGAACGCGCTGGTGGGCAGCGCGGCGCTGGCGCTGGTGGGGCGGTGGCGCGGGCGCAAGGACAAGTACGGCGCGCGGCTGTTCGCGGATATCGCGCCGAAGCTGCCGTCTCTGCTGGCGGCCACCATCACCCTGGGAGTGGCGCCGCTGTTGTTCGTGCAGGTGCTCTACGGGCAGTTTTTTTACACGTCTTCCATCCTGATGGCGTGGCCGTGGTTCCTGCTGCTGGTGCTGCTGGTGATAGCGTACTACGGGCTGTATTTCGCGGCGGCGCGGCGGCAGGGGCTGGT
>JAJYLS010000508.1 GCA_021787555.1 Acidobacteriota bacterium
TGCAGGTCGGCGCACGCAATATGCAGAACTTCAACCTGCTGCGCGAACTCGGCGCCCGCCGCGTCCCCGTTCTCCTCAAACGCGCCATCTCGGCCACCATCGAAGAATGGCTGCTTTCGGCCGAGTACATCCTCGCCGGCGGCAACTACGACGTCATGCTCTGCGAGCGCGGCATCCGTACCTTTGAAACCGCCACTCGCAACACCATGGACATCTCCGCCATCCCTGTCGTCAAACAGCTCTCGCACCTACCCATCCTCGGCGATCCCTCCCACGGAACCGGCCGGCGCGATAAAGTCCTTCCCATGGCCCGCGCCGCTGTCGCCGCCGGCGCCGACGGTCTCCTCGTCGAAGTTCATCCCGATCCCGATCACGCCCTGAGCGACGGCGCTCAGTCCCTGCGGGCTGATCAATTCTTTGAAATGATGGGTCAGCTCCGCGCCATGGCGCCGGTGCTCGGCCGGTCGATCTAGCGGCCGTGGAATCGGTCGCCATCGTGGGCGTAGGCCTCATCGGAGGCTCATTCGCCCTCGCTCTGCGCGCCGCCGGCTTCCAAGGCGAAATCCTCGGTGTCTCCTCCGCGGCAACCATCGAACGCGCCCGCGCCCTCGGCGCCGTCGACCGCGCCTGCACCCTCGAAGAAGCGGCCCGCCGCGCCGATCTGCTCTTTCTCGCTCAACCGGTCGGCGTCATCCGCGATTCGCTCGCCGCCATCGCCCCGCATCTGCGCCCGCACACTCTGGTCACCGACGCCGGCAGCACAAAAGCGGAAATCGTGGCCGCGGCTCAGCGCCATCCCGCCATGCAGTTTCTCGGCGGACATCCCCTCGCCGGCAAAGAAGTCCGCGGCGTTGAGGCCGCCGAAGCTAACCTGTTCCACGGGCGCACCTGGGTGTTGACGCCCGTTACAGAAGACTTTCTCCACCGTCCCGCCGTCGTGGAATTCTGCGTCTGGCTCGAACGCATCGGCGCGCAAATTGTCACTCTCGATGCCGAAGCTCACGACCGCGCGCTCGCTTTCTCCTCCCACCTGCCTCAACTCGCGGCCGTAGCGCTGGCCTCCAGTTGCGGCGCCTCGGGACTCGCGGACCGCATCTCCGCCGCCCGCCTCTTCGGTCCCGCTCTTCAGGAAGCCGCGCGCCTGGCGCGCAGTCCATTCTCCATCTGGCGCGATATCCTGGCCACCAATCGCGGCCCCGTCCATCACGCGCTCGAGTGTTATATCATGAAACTGCAGCAGTTGAAGGAGGAGTTGGAGCAGGGTGAAAATTCCGGACTGGACCGGGAATTCCAAGCTGCGGCGCTGTTTGCTGCATCCATTCGACCTTCAGGACAACTAAACGAAGAACGCGATTCATCGCGTCGAAGTGTTTATTTGGGGGACGAATTTTCTCGAAAATGAGAATTATTCAGGTGGAATGCGATGACCGACTCTCTTGCTGAAATCATTCGAAATGAGCTGATGCCGCGGGAGGCTGGCGTGCGCGAGGTGAGCGCGCGCCGCTTCACACCCGTGTTCGCCGAAGGCGATCCGGCCGAGACTCTTTACTTCCTCACTTCCGGGCTCGTCAAGCTTTATCACCGCTCTCCCGACGGCAAGGAAGTGATCTTCCACGTGGTGTCCGCCGGCGAGATCTTCGGTGAAGAAGTCATCGAGGACGATGCCCGGCGAGGCTGCTCGGCCGAAGTCCTCCAGGACGCGGTCTGCTTGCCGATCCCACGCTCGACGTTTCTCGAATTTGCCGACACCCACCCCGGCTTCTGGCAGGCGTTCAGCCTCGCGCTGATCGGCCGCGAGCGGGGACTCTGCCGCAAGGTGGAAATGCTCTGCCTGCGCGAAGTCGAAAGCCGCATCCTGTTCTACCTCCGCGACCTCGCCGGACGCCTTCGAACCAACGGCCAGGAAGCCGACTTCGAAATTCCGCTCACGCAAAGCGAATTGGCCAACCTCATCGGCGCCACGCGTGAAACCACGTCCACCACGTTGAATTCGCTCGCCCGGAATGGGCAGATCAAGTTGGGCCGCCGCATGATAATTGTCCCGGCGCTCAGCGACAACGAGAGCCAGGAAGACGCGCCGATCCACACCGCTACTTCGGCCTGAGGCGCCCATGACGCACGCCGCATCCCGCTACCTCGTCGAAGGACGGGTGCAGGGCGTCGGCTACCGCTGGTTCGTGTTCCGCGCCGCCCGCTCGCTCGAGCTCAACGGATGGGTCCGCAACCTGGCCGACGGCCGTGTCGAGGTCTACGCTTCGGGCGACCCGAAACGCCTCAAGCAACTCGAATCCCTCCTCGCCGAAGGTCCCCCGCGCGCCGGCGTCCGCACGGTCACCGCGCAGCAGGCCGCTCTGGAATCCGCCACCGGCTTCGAAATCCGCTAAACCCGCGCCCCGGTCAGCCCTTCCATGCCTTCGCAATCTCGGCGCGCCGCGACTGAAACTCGTGAAAATCGTCGATCGTCTGCCCCGCGTACGCCGCCGCGAAAGCCAGCACCCGGTGAACAAAACGGTCCTCATGCCCGGCGATTTCACCCAATAACACCCGCGGCCCGCTTTTGCCCATCGTCGCCAGCAAATGCGCCCGCGCGGTGACCTCGCCGAAGATCGCCGCCGCCTTCTCAAACCGCC
>JAJYLS010000167.1 GCA_021787555.1 Acidobacteriota bacterium
TTTTTTTGTCCGAAAAAGGCTGATACGCCTCGTCCACAACCACGATGCACCCTGATTTCCCGATTATCCACTCGTCTCGCCCAGCCGCCGGTAATCGCGGCTGAGCAGGCAGGCGCGTCCTTCCTCGGCATAACCTGCCCAGGTAGTCATTGCCGCCACCACTTCGGGATCGCCCCGCCGCCACCTCTCGCGCAGATTACTATGGAAAACCTCGGTTCCTTCGCCGAGCGATGTGCGGCAGGCGACATACATATTCGGCAGTAGTCCCGGATCCATGCGCTCATATTCTCCGTACCCGCGCGATTCCATAAGCTGGCGCGAAAAATCCATATACACCAATCCCTGATATGCCTGCACCACGCGGTCCTGAAGCCCTGCCGGAACGTTCAGTTCCCTAGTTTCGGTTTCCAGTACCAGGTTGGCTTGCACATGCAGCGGAATGTCCAGGCCGTAATACTGGCATAAGGCGCGCAGGGAAGCCGTAATAATCGCGCTCGATCCCCCGAGGCCCAGCCGCTGGGGAACATTCGATTCGTACTCCAGGGTAAAGTTGCGGTCTTCCAGTTCGATCCCCTGGGCGCGGCAGTAGTCCAACAGCCGGACAATTAATGCCTGGATAATCCGGATGCCGCCGTAATAGCCGCGCCAGCGAGTCGTGCGGTAGAGGTCGTCGAGACTCTCGAACACCGGCAGATCGGCCTTGGAGGGTCGGATCTCCAGCCGCCCGCTAGGATACACAAGCACGCGGGCGCGGTAATTCGCCATGGCAAACGAGAGCGTCTTGCCGAAGTAGCCGTCGCTTGGATTTCCCAGCAAGCCGGCACGGGCATAACCGTAGGTTTCGATCATCGTCTATTGGCGGAATCCAGCCAGATGGTCACCGGCCCGTCATTTACCAGGTGAACCTCCATCGTGGTCTGAAACACGCCCGTCTCGACAGGAACCGGACCCCGCCTGGCTGACTCCACAAAGTAATTATAGAGGGCCTGCGCCTGCTCCGGCGGCGCGGCTTCGTCGAAGCTGGGACGGCGCCCGCGCCGGCAATCGCCATACAGCGTGAATTGGGAAACGATCAGCAGCGCACCTCCGGCCTCTTGCACATTCAGGTTCATCTTACCCGCCGTGTCCGGGAAGACCCGCAGTCCGAGTGTCTTTTCGAGGAGATAGTCGGCATCCGCGACACTGTCGGATTTGCCCATACCAAGCAGCAGCAATAAGCCCTTACGTATAGCCCCGACGGTACTTTCATTCACCGTTACATGCGCTTCGCTTACTCTCTGTAGGACCACTCGCATGGCTTTTCCACTAATTGACTCTATTTATCTTGACACACTTATGTTATAGTGAGCGCAGGTGAACGCATGGCACGAATCAGAAATACTCAGGATTTTGCGACCTTACAGATGGCTCTGGTTGGCTATCAAATTGAGAAGCAGAGAATAGAAGAGAAGATCCGCGAACTGCAAGGCCAACTGAGAGGAAAAAACAGCGGGTCTCCCGCGCGGGCTGGGGCGAGTGCCCGCCAGACGAAGCGGGTGCTCAGCGCCGCGGCGCGCGCACGCATCGCGGCGGCGCAGCGCAAACGTTGGGCCGAGCACCGCAAACGCGCGGCAGCCGCCAAAGCACCGGCCGTGAAATCGGCGGGACGCGGCGAGTAACTCGGGTCCTACCTCGCGCCTTCCATTTCGAGGTCCCACGCGAATCGCCGCGCGAGTTCTTCGACGGATCCCTCCGCCACGATCTTTCCACTTTGGAAAAACACGGCGCGGTGAGAGAGCGCCTGGGCGAAGCGGGCGTCGTGTGTCACGAGAATCTTGGCTTGCGGCAGCCGCACCAGCAGATCGGCCAGTGCCCGCTGGCCCGGCGGATCTAAGAAGGTGGTCGGCTCGTCCAACACCAGGATCTCCGGGTCCATCGCCAGAATCCCCGCGATGGCCACGCGCTTCTTCTCGCCGGCGCTCAGATGATATGGAGCACGCCCGGCGGCGTGCGCCATCCCCACGGTCTCCAGCGCGGCGCGTCCGCGCTTGGCGGCTTCGGCCGCGCTGCGCCCCTGGTTGAGCGGCCCGAACATGACATCGTCCAAAACCGTGGGCATGAAAAGCTGGCTCTCCGAATCCTGAAATACCATCCCGATCTTTGCCCGGATGGCGCGCAGGTTCGGCTTCTCCATCGCCATGCCGCACACCTGGATGCTGCCCTCGCCCGTCAGCAAGCCGTTGAGGTGCATCAGAAATGTGGTCTTCCCGCTTCCGTTGGCGCCCAGCAGAGCCACGGTCTCACCTTCCGCCAGCGTGAAATCGATGCCGTTGAGCGCCGGCGTGCCGTCGGCATAGCGGAAATGCAGGTTGCGAACTTCGAGGACCGCCTTCATGCCGCCACCCTCTCAATCACAAGGCGCAGCAGCAGCGGAGCGCAACAGGCCGCGGCCGCAAAAAGCGCATCCGCGGCGCGGAACCGCGTGTCCTCGGGCCCATGAAAGCGGCCTTCAAATCCGCGCGACAACATGGCGCGGTGAATGTCCTCCGCCTGGCTGTAAGAACGCGCGAACAAGACCGCCAGCGCGCCGGCCGCGGCGCGAAACCGCATTCCTCCGCGGCAGGCGGCGGCTTTGCTCATATGCTGCGCCTGCTCCGTGATGACGAATAAATACCGGTATAAGAATTGGGAAACCATAAGCAGAAACCGCGGGGCTCCGATCCGCTCAAATCCGCGGAGTAAGCCCGGCAAGGGCGTGGTGGACACCATGAGCAGGACCGCCAGCGCCGAGAGATAACTCTTGAGAATCAGAGATACTCCCCGCCACGGATCGCCGGCCATCCAGCAGATAGCCGCAAAAGTAAGGGTGAAGGGAAGTACGATGCCGGCTCGCAGCAAGGCGCCGCCCAGCGGCAGGCGCGCCACTACCAGTCCTGCGCAGAGAAACAGGAATAACCCCGCCGATACCGGCAGCAGCGCGGGCTGCGCCGTCGCGACGACCACCAGGAAAACCAGGGCCGCGGCGATCTTCGCGCGCGGATCGCGGCGGTGGAGAATGCTCGCCTGGCGGCTCCATCGATCGAGAAGGGCCGGCTGCACTTACACGCTCCTGTTGCGCGCGGCGGCGCGGCCGATCAGCAGGCAGGCGCCGTAGATCAGGGCCAAGCCGGCCAACCCGGCGCTGGCCTTGCGCAGCCAGGGCGTTTGCAGAAAGGATAACTCGTATCCCGAGAACGGGGTCGAAAACAGAGATCGCGCATGTCCGGCAATGCCCGTCGTCATTGCCAGTTTCCAAATCCCATCGGGCGCGGTGGAAGCCAGCAGCACGCCCACCGTGGCCAGCAGTATCGCCGCCACTCCCAGCGCGGGCGAAGCCTTGGGCTTACGCACGAACCCCGGCCGGATGCCTTCCAGCGCCTGTACCACCGCCAAGGTGATGGCGCCTTCCAAAATCGCGGAAACCAGAAACAGCAGCGAAGAAATCCCCAGCACCGTGGCTGGCATCTTCACGCCGGAAATCAGCAGTTCCGAGAGCGCCAGCGCGGCGCTGGTCAGAACCGAGAGCACCCCGCCGGCGAAAATTGAAACTCGCCGCCAGCGGCCTCCGCCCCACAAATAGTAAGGCAGATATCCGGCCAGCACGCCGAAGATCGCCATGTTGGTGACGTTCGCGCCCAGCGCCAGCAATCCGCCGTCCTGAAACACCAATGCCTGAATGATGAGGATCGAGGTCATCACCACGCTGGCGGCCCCTGGTCCCAGCAGGTACGCCAGCAGTGCCCCGCCCACCAGGTGTCCGGTGGTCCCCACGCCCACGGGGAAATTGATCATCTGGGCGGCGAAGACAAACGCCCCCATGACACCCAGCAGCGGGATGCGCGATTCGTCAAACCCGCGTTGCGCGCGGCGCGCAATGACAACTACCGACGGCAGCGCGGCCGCATCCAGCGTCGCCCAAACGGGCGTTGAAAGGAATCCGTCCGGAATGTGCACGATACGACCCACGGTAGCACGTTTGAAAGAATCGTCGCACTGCGGTGAATCTATTACAGTCCGGCCAGCAGCCGCGCGTCCGCCGCCTTCCCGATTTTGCGCTTCAGCCGGTCTGCCCTCCGCCGCAGGGCGACAGTGTCCTCGAGAGCCAGCGCTGCACGCGTTTTCTCCAGGGCCAGCGCATAGCTGCGCTCGCGATGCTCGTAATGGATGGCGAGTTGTTCCAGCGCCCGCACGCGATATGGATTTCGCGATGCCGCCAACTCGGCCAGTCCCGCCGCGGCCGCGTCGTGCCGTCCGGCCCGGCGCTCCATGGCCGCGATCTCCCAAAGTGTGGCCCAGAGCAGCCCATCGGGCAGGCCCATCTCGACCGCGCGGCGGAACAACCGCAGCGCTTCTTCCTCGCGCCCCGCCTGCCGCAACCAGCGCGCCAGTCCGATCAGGTCCGCTCCATGCCGCACCGCCGCCTGCTCGGGAGCGCGGAAGGCAAACGGCACGATGGCTGTCAAGCACGCCAGCGAGAGAATGTCGATGGCGTTGTGATGGAAAATCGGCACCAGCCGGAACGCCGCGCGCGTCCGCAGGTAATCGAAATAGCAATACGGAATCATTTCGCCCGGCAAATCGCCCTCGCGCTCGACGCCGAGGATCTGGTTTTCCAGATCGACGAGCCGGCAGCTTTCCAGGCGCAACTTCCACAGCCGCCGCGCGCCGAAGAGCAAGTCCAGGTGCTCCATGCGGTCGAACGGATGCCGTGCCCGCGCCATGCGGAAGCGCGTTTCGAGCAGCGGCTGATCGTAGGCCTTGCCGTTATAGGTGATCAGCACGTCGAACCGCGCCAGGTGCTCCGCCAGGCGCGCCAGCAGGGAAGCTTCCTCGCCGTAATCGCGCATGAAAAACTGCCGCAGCCGGAAACCTGCGGGCTCGATATTCCCGACACCGATGAGGAAAGCCACCGTGCCGGTGCCGCCTGCCAGCCCCGTGGTTTCGGTGTCGAGAAACGCCCATTTAGTTGCATCGGAACTCGCCGCCGCGCCGCCCGCCAGCGGGGCCAGAAGGTCGGCGGGCAACTCCGCCAGGTCGGAGATGTCCACGCTGCCGTGCCGCCGGTGGCGCTCCCACAGCTTTTCCGTTTCGAAGTGCTCGCCGTAGGCCGTGCGCACGATCTCGCCCGAAAGCAGGTCCTGGATGAAGCGCGCGGCCGAGGGCTCGCGCGGCGTGTTTTTCTCCGCTGGCCGGTCGGGCCGTTCCCATTTGCGATCGATGCGCGCGATGCGCTTCCGAAGCGCCGCAAGCTGTTGCTGGATGTCTTCCATGCCTTTCGCTTTTTCTTTGCTTAATATATCGTACCGCGCCGGGCCCGGCACGCTGCTATATTCGTATGGTGATCAAGAGCGCAGTGGTACCCGTGGCGGGATATGGTACCCGCCTTTTGCCGGCCACCAAGTCGCAGCCCAAGGAAATGCTTCCGGTGGCGCGCAAGCCTATCGTGCAATACGTGGTCGAGGAGTTGGTTTCTAACGGCATCGAGCGGATTCTCTTTATTACCGGCCGCGGCAAGAATTCCATCGAAAACCACTTCGACCACGATCCCGAGCTTTTTCGCATGCTGGCCGAAGGCAAAAAGCAGGACCTTCTCCAAGAGGTGGATTTCGAGCGCCTGAAGACCAACTTCTTCTACACCCGCCAGCGGCTGCAAAAGGGGCTCGGCGACGCCGTCCTCTGCGGCGAAAATTTCGCGGGCGAGGCCCCTTTTCTGGTGGCCCTCGGCGATTCCATCCTGGGACTGAATGCCCTCTCCCGGGCTGTCGCGCACATGGCCGAGGTTTATGACGACAGGCATGCAAGCTGTGTCATTGCGGTCGAGGAAGTGCCGCGCGGACAGACGCGGCATTACGGCATCGTCCAACCCGAAAAGTCCGGCGACGGCGTCTTCCGCGTGGTCAACCTGGTCGAGAAACCGCGCCCGGAAGACGCGCCCAGCAATTTGGCCATCGCCGGCCGCTACATTTTCTCGCCGGTCATCTTCGACATGATCCGCCGCGTCAAGCCGGATGCCCGCGGCGAAATCCAACTCACCGACGCGATCCAGTTGCTCTGCGACGAAGGCCGGCGCGTCGTGGCGGTGAAGCTTTCGTCCGAAGAGCGGCGCTACGACATCGGCAATTTTCCGAGCTATTTCGAAAGCTTCGTGGAATTTGCGCTGGCCGACCCCGAATACGGCCCGGGTTTCCGCCGCGCGCTGGAACGCCTGCTCGGCAAATCCGCCGCAACAGCTTGAAGCGAACGCTCCTTTTCTTTCTGGCTCTCTTTGCCCTGCTTCTGGCGGCGCGCATGTGCCATGTCGCCATCCTTTGGGAAGGCGACAGCTATCCCCTGGCCGCCGCGCAGCAAATGCTGTTCGGCAAGATGTTGTACATCGGGATCTGGTTCGATAAACCGCCGCTGCTGGCCGCGTTCTATCTTCTCGAAGGCGCGCGCGCCGGATGGCCGCTGCGCCTCACCGGCGCGCTTTACGCCCTGCTGGCCTGCTGGATCGCTTATGCATTCGCCCGCGATTTGTGGACGCGTCGCGAAGGTTTTTGGGCTGCGGGCTTGCTCGCGCTGTTACTGATTTTCGATTATCCGTCTGCGGCGATTCCGGTCGCTTCCGATCTCCTGATGCTGGCGCCGCACATGGCCGCGGTCTGGATGGCCTGGAAGAAACGGCCGTTCTGGAGCGGCGTGCTGGCTGGCGTGGCTTTCTGGATCAGCCCCAAGGGGGTCTTTGTCGCCCTGGTTTGCGTCCTCTGGAGTCCCGTGGACATCGTGTGGATAACCTGTGGGTTCGCCGCGGTGGGCGCCGTTGCCGCTGCGGTGCTCTGGGGCTTCGGCGCTTTGATGCCCTACTGGCGGGAAGTCTGGCTTTGGGGACGCCTCTACGCCGAAGGCACTTTCTTGGAATCGCCGTTGCGCAGCGGTCTGGCCCGCACCGGCGGCTGGATCTGGTTCCACGCGGCGCTGGTGGTCGCGGCGGTGTGGTTCCTGTGGCGCGAGGCCAAGCTTGAACGCGTGCGCTGGATCGGTTGGGTGCTCATCGCGCTGGCGGGTGTGGCCGCCGGCCTGCGTTTCTTCCCGCGGTATTACTTTCTGCTGCTGGCGCCGGTGGTGCCGATGGCCGCCCGCGGCTTCACGACGCTCGGCCGCAGGCGCGATTACATCGCCCTGCTGCTGCTGATTCCGCTGACGCGCTTCGGCCCGTCCTACGTTGCGGCGCTGGCCAATCCGGCGTGGCGCGACACCGCCATGGACCGCGAAAGCCGCGCCGCCGCCGCCACCATCCGCGAAATGGCCAAACCAGGCGATACCCTTTTTGTTTGGGGCTACCGGCCCGAAATTTACGTCTACACGCGGCTCCCCGCGGCCACGATCTATCTGGATTCCCAGCCGCTGACCGGCGTGCCCGCGGACCGGCACCTGACGCAGTCCGAGCCCGTCGAAACCGGTGCCCCGGCACGCCGGCGCGCGCAACTGGTGCATTCGGATCCCACATTCATCGTGGATGGGCTGGGACCTTACAATCCGCGGCTCGCGATTACGCAATATCCCGACTTGCGCGCCTGGCTGGCGGATTACCGCCTGGCCGCCCGCTCTGGCAACTGCGTGATCTACCGGCGGAGGTGAGCACGCCGCAAGGACGTCGCCGGGAAGTAATCCGCCATAAGCCTCCGGCCGATTTTCCACAAACCGGCGAACGGCGGGCCGTTACCTTTGCGACCCCGCGGTCCGTTATCATAATCGCTATGCTCAGACGTGACTTGCTCAAATCCGCGGCCGCCGGCGCCGGGTTGACCATCCTCCGGAGCGGCATGCTCCGCGGGCAGAATGCCCCCAGCAACAAGCTGAACATTGCTCTCATCGGCGTATGGGGGCGGGGCACGGCACATTACAACATTCTCCGCACGCAGAACGTGGTGGCCCTGTGCGATGTCAACGACCACCGCACCAAGGAGGCCCTCGAACTTTTTCCCAATGCCAAGACCTATTGGGACTGGCGCCGGTGCCTCGACCAGAAAGATATCGAAGCCGTGATGATCTGCACCGCGGATCACCAGCACGCCTTCGTCGCCAATTGGGCACTGAACCGCGGCAAGCATGTCTACTGCGAAAAGCCGCTGGGCATCACCGTGGAGGAAGCGCGCACCGTCCGCGCCACCTATCTCAAGAACCGCCCGAAGCTGGCCACGCAGCACGGCACGCAGCGCCACGCCTATCCGAATTTCGAGCGCGTGCGCGAGCTGATTCTCGACGACGCCATCGGCGAGCTGAAAGTCGTGCACGGCTGGGACAGCCGCCAGCTTCCCCGGCCGGGATATCCCGCCGGCGAAGGTATGCCGCCGTCGTTCCTGCACTACGAGCAATGGATCGGGCCCACGCACTACCATCCTTACAGCCCGCAATATTTCGGCGGGTCCGCTGGCATGAATTGCCTCTTTTGGAACATGTACCGCGACTTCGGCGTCGGCCAGATGGGCGACATGGGTGCCCACACCATGGACCTGCTCTGGAATTCGGTCGACGCCGGCGCCCCCATCGCCATCGAAGTGGACCAGGAGGTCAGCGATAAGTACGATCCCAATATCTGCCCGGTGAAATTGAAGGTGAGTTTCGACCACCCGGCAAACAGTTGGCGCGGACCCATCAAGCTGGTCTGGTATCAGGGCGGTCTCAAGCCGGAAACGCCGCGCAGCTACATCGACGTGGAGCACATCGCCAACGGCGCCATTTTCGTGGGCACCAAGGGCAGCATCATCGCCGATTTCACCAGCCGCATCATTCTCCCGAACAACGATGACGGCGACATGACGTATTACAAGCGCCGCACGCGCGACCAGTTGCTCCCGCTGATCGAAGGTACGGGACAGCCGACGCAGGCCGCGGCGGTGCACCATCCGCGCCCGGGCGGCGGCGGCCGGCGGCAGCAGAGGCGGTCGAATGTGCCGCCGGGTATGAAGGCCGCTCCCAACGCATACGAGATCGATGCCAACGGCTTCCCCACGGTGCAGTTCATCGACGGCGTCCCTGCGGACCTCGGCATGCCGAACCCCGGCCTGCGTCCCAGCGGTCCTCCCGACCTGCGCGGCAGCCTGTTCCAAGAGGAATGGATCGACGCCTGCATGGGCAAGAGCAACGGCGTGGTGCACGGCACCAGCACCAAGACGCACTGCGATTTCAATTACGCCGGCAGCATGATGGAGCAGATGCTGCTCGGTCTTGTGGCGCACCGCGCGGGCAAGCGCCTGGAATACGATCCCGTCGCCGGCCGCGTCACCAACGCGCCTGAAGCCAACGACTATCTCAAGCGCACCTACCGCAGCGGCTGGACGCTGAACGGGTAGCGCTACTGCGCCGCTAGCAGCCTATACTCGATCTTCCTCACCGCACCGGTGGTGTAATACGAAGCGAACCCCAGCGGCGCGGAGAGCCTGATCTCGCCGGGCCGCAGGCTCACCTCGCGGCCCGCAATCGCGGCGTTCACGATCTGCCGGTTGTCGATCCACGCCGTGATTTCTTCGTCCGTGACCCGCAGCCGCATCGCGTACCATCGCCCTTTTTCGAAAGTGAAATTTGTGCGCGTCTCGTTGTCCGACGCGTCCCAGTTATCGATACTCGAGAGCCCTACAATGTCCCCGCCCCAGCCGCCCAGAACCCAGGTGCAGAACGAGTCGGCAACCGGGAACGTCAAGCTGGCGAAAAAGTCGCCTCCCAGCAGCCGCGCCGCCTCGAAGCGGATCTCATAGCCCGACCTCGGAAAAGCGCCGGTGTAGGTGACGCCGGTCATGGGCGATCCGGCCGTCAGCAGAATCGCGCCGTTTTCCACGCGCACCGCGGCGTGCCCGGTGAACGGCGTTTCGCGCCAGCCCTCCAGGGACTTGCCATTGAACAATGGCCGCCATTCCCCGGTCTTCTGCGCCCCCGCGGTGAGCGCGGCCAAACACATCAACACCATCGACCTGACAATCATTCCGCTTACGGACTATAACACGGCGATGCGTGCCGGGCGGCCCATTGGTACGGAGCGTGCTTTCACTCACCGCGCACCGTGAAAGCGGTCGATTACCAGTATCGCACCGGCCCCACCAAAATCGATTTCCGCGGCACGGTCCTGCGGCCAAATGCCAAGGGCGATGCCACCGTGGAGTCTAAAAAGGGACGAACCGACATCGACCGCCTTGTGAAAAGGCTCGTTCGGCTCGGCTTCAAAGTCGATCTAGCGCCGCAAGAAGCAGCACATCTACCAGCGGCAGAATAAGATCGGCCGACTCGGCGGCAGCGGCTGTATTTTCAGGGGAGCCGCGACCGTCAGGGAGCGGTCTTTCAATACGTAGCCGTATTTGCGAAACGAGGTACTCAGTCCTCCGGCACGTTGAATTTATCTCCGGTGTCCGCCACCCACTGCCGTAGGCGCGCGGTCAGCCGCTTGCGCTCCGCGCGCAGATGGGTCTCGTGTGCCAGGTTCACCAGTTCGTAGGGGTCCTCGTTCAGGTTGAACAACTGCCAGGAGGTCCCCTCGAAGCAGGTGTATTTCCAGCCGTCCTTGGTGACCACCCCGCGGTAAGGCTTGTTGAGATTGCCGTTGCCGCCGCGCGGATCGACCACTTCCAGGTAAGCCGAATCCGGCTCGCTCACGGAGTTTCTCCTCGCGAGGCGCAATTGCGAGTAGTCCGTCCCTTCCATCCACGAGGGCTTCTTGATCCCGCACAGGCCCAGCGTGGTGGGCGCAATGTCCACGTGGTTCAACAGCGCGGGCTTCCGGCCGTCGCCCCGGCCGTCCGCGCCCAGCGGCTCCTCGCCGGAGACGATCAGCGGCACCCGCATGGATTCCTCGAACGCCAGCCGCTTCCGGTACTGGCCGTGCGAGCCGTGCATATCGCCGTGATCGCTGAATATCACCAGGTGTGTGTTGAACGCCAGGCCCGCTTTGTTCAGCGCGGCGCGAACGCGGCCGATGTTCCAGTCCCAGTTTTCGATCATGGCATAGTACGCGGCCAGTTCGCGGCGTGCGGTCTCCTGGACGGCTGCCACCTGCGGAACGTTCGGCCGCAGTTCCAGCTTCTCGCCATTGTACTTAGCCATGAATTCCGGCGGCGCCAAGAACGGGTCGTGCGGCGGCTGCACCGAAAGCGCCGCGAAGAATGGCTTCATGTGCCCGTTCTTGGCTTCGGCGGCACGGTCCTCGATATAGCGGATCAGAAGGTTCGCCAGCTCGTCGGTCTCATATCCCGGCAGGCGGTAATGAAAGGCATTCCGCCCCGTGCCGCCGTGCACCCAGCAGTCGTACTGGCTGTTGTTGTTCTCGTACGCCGCCCAGTAGTCGAAGCCGCGCCGGCGCTCCGGCGGCACGATGTGCATGGCCGGCCGCCCCTTGTGCACGTCGAAGCCATCCAGGTGCCATTTGCCGATCCAGGCCGTTTGATAGCCCGCCTCTTTGAACGGTGTCGCGACCGTCAGTTGCTCCATCGGGAGGCCGTAGGTATTCCCGGGCACGCAGTGGTGCGGATAGCGGCTGGCCAGCAGCGATCCGCGAAACGGGCAGCACAGCGGAAACCCCGACACCATGCGGGTGAAATGCACGCCCTGCGTGGCCAGCGCATCGATGGTCGGCGTGCGGGCATTCGGATCGCCATTACAACTGAGCGCCTGCCCGCGCCACTGGTCGGCCATTAGCCAGATCACGTTGGGCCGCGCACTCGGCGCCGGATCCTGCCCGTCCTCCTGTGCGGCCGGTTCGGCGGCCATAGCCGCCCCCGCCGCCGTTGTCTGAAGCAAAAACGATCTGCGATCCATGATCGGTGTCCTTTCGTGTTACTCCGGCCGCGTCGCGCGCGCCCCCAACACGCGAGCATAACCGTCTGAAGCCCCGGCCGGCAAGTGGGGCACGGGGGCACGGGTGCGCACCGCGCAGCCACCTCGCGTGCTAAAATAAGAACGTCCCTCCTCTTACTTTCAAAAGGCAGTTACTAACAGCTACATTTCTATGACGGAACCGAAGCGAGTGCTCGCGGTGCTGAACGATCTCTTCTTTACGGTCAAGCTGTCCGACGCGGCCAAACGCGCGGGGCTGGCGCTGGAATTCATCAAGGACCCGAACGACGTCCTCGAGAAAGCCAAAACGCGGCCGTCGCTGATCATTTTCGACCTCAACTATGAAGCCGCCGGGCCGCTCGACCTCATCACGCGCCTGAAGGGCAGCGCCGAAACCCGGCCCATCAGCCTGATCGGGTTCCTCTCGCACGTGCAAGGGGAGCTCAAGCAGAAGGCCCACGAGGCCGGGTGCGATATGGTCATGGCGCGGTCGGCCTTTTCGCAGAACCTGCCGCAGATCTTCAAGCGCCACGCCGGCATCGGCTGAATCCCTCGCTACCGGCGGTAGCCGGCCCTTCCGGGACGCGAAATTCTGAAATACTGTAATTTTGGCGCATGAGCAAATACTCCAAGCGCCCCCTCGATTTCACGGACCTGCGCACGGTCCGGTTGAGCGAGCGGGGCGGCAAGGTCACAACCGCGCATTTCGCGAAGCCCTATCAGGCGGGCTCGGGCTTGATCGCCTGGCTGGATTCGCTGCCGCGCGTCCTGGCGGCGGACGGTTTCCGCGCCGTGGTTGAAGCGCTGGCCATCGCGCGCGCGCGCGGCCGCGCGATCGTCTGGGGCATCGGTGGGCACGTGGTTAAGTGCGGCCTCGCGCCCGTGCTGCTTGACCTGATGCGGCGCGGCTACGTGACGCTGTTCGCCATGAACGGCGCCGCCGCCATCCACGATTTCGAAATCGCCCTCTCCGGCCGCACCAGCGAGGATGTCGAAGCCGTGCTTCCGGACGGCCGCTTCGGCGTGGCCGACGAGACCGGCCGCGAGATGAACGGCGCCGTCGTCGCCGGCGCGCCCGATCTGCTGGGGATGGGCGAGGCCCTGGGGCGCTGGCTGGATATGAACCCGGTGAAGGAACACGCTCCCCACAGCTTGCTGCTTCAGGCCTACCGGAATCGCACGCCGGTTACGGTGCACGTGGCCTTCGGAACCGACACC
>JAJYLS010000168.1 GCA_021787555.1 Acidobacteriota bacterium
TGGCCGGCGGATCGAGCATCCTGGCGCGCCTGCGCGCGGCGGGAGCGCGATGATGGCACTGCGCGACCGACTCGCCGATCCCAAGTCGCCGGAGCGCCGCCCGCGCCGCGCGGCCTATGCCCTGCCAACGCTCTTCACCGCCGGCAATGTCTACCTCGGCTACATCTCCATCCTGCGCTCCTTCCGCGGCGCCATACTGGCCGGCTCCGGCGGGCCGGGAGCCGCCGATAATTTTTCCTCCGCCGCCATCGCCATCGGCGCGGCGGTCTTCCTAGACGGCCTCGACGGCCGCATCGCCCGCTTGACCAACACGACCTCCGACTTCGGGCGCGAAATGGATTCCCTCGCCGACGTCATCAGCTTCGGTATCGCGCCCGCCGTGCTGGCCTTCGCCTGGGGCGTGCAGTTCGTCGATACCTCCATCGGCGCGCACGTCCGCGGCCAGCTTTTCAATGCCGGGTACCTGATCGCCTTTCTCTTCCTCCTCTGTGGCGCGGCGCGCCTGGCGCGTTTCAATATCCAGAAGAATCCGATTCCCAAAAACCCCGGCCGCCCCGACCGCAAGTATTTCGTCGGGCTGCCCATTCCCGCGGCCGCGGGCATGGTGGCGGCGGTGGTCTACGCCTGCGATGCGCAGCCCATCGCCTGGTGGCCGCTATCCGTCGCCTGGCTGGCGCTGCTGGCGCTCCTCGGCTTCCTCATGGTGAGCACCTGGCGCTACTACAGTTTCAAAGGCCTCAATCTCAGCAAGCCCTACACGCCGCTGCTGATCGTCCTGCTGGGCGGGTTCATTTTTCTCATCCGCAATTATTCCCAGGAGGTACTCCTGGCGATGGCGGCCGCCTACGTCGGCAGCGGAATCGTGATCCGCGTCGGTGGTATCGTCAGGCGGCGGCTGCGGCATTCCGTTCCCCCGCACGCTCCGGAGCACCAGATTGGCTGAACCATCCACACTCGCTTTAGTCGGCGGCGATTCGCTGCTGGGCCGCGAAATCCGCGACATCGCCGCCGGCGCCGGTCTGCCTCTGCGGCTCATCGCCGAGGAAGAGGAAGAAATGGGCCGGCTGACACGCGTCGGCGACGAGCCGGCCATCGTCGGCGGCCTCCGGGCCGAGAGCCTCGCCGGTGCCCGTGCGATTCTCCTGGCCGGCTCGCCCGAATCCAGCCGCCGCGTTCTGGAAATGGCCAAAGAGGAATCCGCCATTCCGATCGTCGACCTCACCTATGCCGCCGAAGACCTTCCCGGCGCCCGGCTGCGTGCCCCGATGATTGAACCCGAGGACGCCGAACCCGGCGCCGATGCCGTCATCCACGTAATCGCGCATCCCGCGGCCATCGCCCTCGCGCTCTTCCTGCGGCGCGTGCATCGCAACGATCCCATCCGCCGCGCCGTGGTGCAGATCTTCGCGCCCGCCAGCGAGCGCGGCGCCCCGGGCCTCGAAGAGTTGCAGCAGCAAACCATCGCCCTGCTCTCGTTCAAGGGGCTCCCGCAGAAGGTTTTCGATACCCAGCTCAGCTTCAACCTGCTGGCACGCTACGGCGCCGAAGCGCCGGTGCCGCTCGAGGAATCCGAGCAGCGCATCGAGCGCCACCTCGCCACCCTGCTGGCGCTCGACGGCGATGGCGAAGGCGTACCCATGCCCTCGCTGCGCCTGATCCAGGCGCCGGTCTTTCACGGCTACAGCATTTCCGCCTGGGTGGAATTCGAAAACGAGCCCGACCTGGAAGCGCTGGAGAGCGGCCTCGCCACGGAGCCTATCGAAGTGCGCGGCGGCGAGTTCGAGCCGCCCACCAACGTGGGCCATGCGGGCCAGGGCGGCATCGCGGTCGGCGCCATCGCCCCCGACCGCAATGCCCCGGACGCCTGCTGGTTCTGGCTGGTGGCCGACAACGTCCGCCTGCCGGCGGAGAACGCGGTCATGGTGGCCAAGGAGCTCCTTTGAAACCCGTCCTTCTTATTTCCGCTGCCTTCCTCACCGCCTGCGGCTATCACGTCGGCGGCCAGGGCGCCCTCATACCCAAAAGCATCAAGACCATCGCCGTGCCGGCCTTCACCAACAACTCCAACTATCCCAAGCTGGCGCGCCTGCTGCCCACGGACATCGCGCGTGAGCTCATCTCCCGCACGCACTACACCATCATTGCCGACCCCAGCCAGGCGGACGCCGTTCTCGAGGGCTCGCTGGTGAATTACACTTCCTACGGCACCATCGTCGATCCCATCTCCGGCCGCGCCACCGCCGCTCAGCTCGTGGTGACGCTGAACGTCACCCTCACCGAACGCCTCACCGGAAAGACGCTCTATTCGGTTTCCGGCGCGGAGTTCCGCGAGCGCTACGAGGTCTCGGTGAACCCGCAGGTCTATTTCGACGAGAGCGGCACCGCCATCGAGCGCGTCGCCCGCGATGTGGCGCAGAGCGTGGTCAGCGGCATCCTGGAGAATTTCTGACCGTGACCGCCGCCCAGTTCCTCTCGCGCATCTCCAGGCGCGACCTCCCGCCGGTGGTCCTGCTGCTCGGCATCGAGGCTTACGAGCGCCGGCGCATCAAGGAGGCGCTCCTCGCCGTCTTTCCGGAAGAGGCCGTGGCGCGTCACGACCTGGCGGAAGTTTCGCTGGCCGAGGTGCTGGACGATGCCCGCGCGCTCTCGCTGTTCGCTTCCGAGCGCCTCATCTGGGTGGCCAATGCCGAAGCCGTGCAGCCCCGCGGCCGTGCCGCCGCGGAAGCAGAAGAGGAGGCCGGCGGCGATGACGGCGACGGCTCGCTGCTCAATGCCTTCGTCAAGGACCCCACGCCCGGCGTGGTCGTGATCTTCGAGGCCAGCCGCTTCGATTTCGAAGGCGACGACAAGCGCAAGCAGGACCGCGTCCGCAAATTCTATGCCGCCGTGCGCGATGTGGTCGAGTTGCGGAAATTCGCGCCGCACGAGGCGCGCAACGAAGCCGAAGCGCTGGCGCGCAAGGCGGGTTTCCGCCTCGCCCCGGACGCGCTCGACCTGCTGGTCGAAGCGCTCGGCGCCGATATCGCGCGCATCGCGGTGGAAATCGACAAGCTCGCGCTATTCGCCGGCAAAGCCGCCGTCACCGCCGATCAGATCGCGGCCCTGGTCCCCGATGCCCGCGCCACCACGATTTTCGCGCTGGTGAATGCGCTGGGCCGCCGCGACCGCGCCCGCTCGCTCGAAATCCTCGACACCCTCACGCGCGAAGGTGAATATCTGCCGCTGGCCCTGGCGTTCCTGGGGACGCAATTCCGCATGGCACTGGCCGCGCGCGAAGCCGGCCTCAAGAGCTCCCAGCAAATCCAGGCGCACTTCAGCCGCATGGGAGTGCCGATGTGGGGATCGCGCGCCGACCAGATCTATCAGACCCTCTCGAAGTTCGGCAAGGCACAACTCGAGCGCGGGCTCAAATTGATCTTCGAAGCCGACCGGGGACTCCGCGACGCGCGGCCCGACGACCGCATCGTCATGGAGCAGTTTGTGCTGAGCTTGACCGCTTAGGCCGTGACGGGGCCGGTCAGCGCCTTCACCCGCAGATGCAGTTTCGACTTGTACCGCGCGGCCGTGTTCTTCTTGATGAGGCCGCTTCTGGCCGAGCGGTCGATGATCGAAAAGGTCTCCGGCAGCAGGTCCGCCGCGGCTTTGGCGTCTTTGCTCGTGATCGCCCGCCGCATGGCGCGGATCTGGTGACGCAGCCTGGTCTTGTTCTTTCGGTTGTATTCTGTGCGCCGTTCGAGTTGGCGCCCCCGCTTGAGCGCGGAATAAGTGTTGGCCATCTTTGCTAGCTTTCAGAATACCACAGGTACCGCGGTCTTTCAGGACGCCATGCCCGCTTGCGGCGGGCATGGCGTCCCGCACCTCCGTAACGGCTCACATCCCCCCGCGGGGCCTCGGCCCCTGCGGAGCGGTCGGCACCGGCCCGGGTGATGAGGGCGAGGAAACGATCGCCGGACCCTTGGTCCCGCATTGGCTCTGATCTTCCGCGCCGCCGTTACAGCCGAAGAAATTCAAGGTCGCGTTGACGGAGCCCTTCCCGAGATTGTTCACTCCAACCCCGGTGAGCAGGTTGTTGAGGTGCACGTCCATTCCACCGGGATTGTTCATCGCCACACCGATGGCTTCGTTCTGAATCGTGTTCTCCAGGATCTCCGTGGCATAAGCCGGCGCTGGACCGTAGACGTTGATGCCGGCCGAGGCCGGCGTGGCGGCGTCCTGGGTATCCGCACCATTCCCGGCAATGTAGTTGCCCAGGATGACGATATCGTTGTAATTCGGCGCCGGTGCTCCCGGAGGCGCGGCGTGATTGTGCACCGCGACGCCCGGCAGTCCGTTGTTCAGGATGGTGTTTCCGATCACTTTATTGCTGAACGCCAGGTTTCCCGGACCCGGCGCGAAGATCCCCACGCCGGCTCCCATTCCAACGAGTCCATTGCGGCTGACCCTGTTCGCCACGATGTTGTTGCTGACCACTCCGAAAGGCGCCTTCGCCTTGGTCTGCGGCGCGGGCGCATGCGAGGCCAGCGTGATCCCGCAGTCGAGAGCGTTGTCCCGCACCGTGTTCCCGGTGATCAGGTTTTCGTAGGTTTCCCCGGTTTCGTCGCTGAGGAGGATTCCGCCCGAGTTCAGTTCGATCACGTTGTTGGCCACCGTCACGTTGAACGTGCCCGCCAGGTGGACCCCTTCGCCGCAATCCTCGCCCTCGTTCGTCTCGAAGTCGGGAAGCCCGGGACACTTGGCGGACGCGTAATCCAGGCTCTGGTCATTGTTGGCCACGTGGTTATTCGCAATCACGCTGCTGCTGGTGTTGGTGACGAGGATCCCCTCGAAATTCGCGTTGGTTACCGTAAAGCCGGTCACCAGCACGTTGGCCAACCCGCCGTTATCCAGGCCGTCCACATAGATTCCGGTCGCCAGCCCATGCGCGTTGATGATGGTGGACTCCGGTCCGGAGCCCACCAACGCGATCGGTTTCGCGATCGTCACGCTCTCGGCATACTGGCCCGGGCCGACGTTGACCGTGTCGCCTGCCGAAGCCGCGGCCACAGCCGCGCCGATGGTCGTGTAGCAGCCGGAGCTGCCCTTCGGGTTAACACACAAAGTCTTGGCCACCGCCAGGTGACTCAAACTCAGGAAAAAACAGCCGCAGATAACGGCCGCATTGCGGGCACAGCATGCCCGCCTCTTCGTTTTTGACATTGTCCCCTCCAGGATTTCCGGAGCGGTGCAAATGGCCTCCGAATCCCAATCGTTCTGCGCTGCTCCGGGACTTGATTATATGACAACCCGGCCCGCCCGTCGCTGCGCGCTATACTGGCACTTCCATGAAGCTGATCCCGGTCTTTTTGTGCTTTTTTATGGCCGCTGCCGCGCAGGATACGCCGCAGGGCCGCAGCGGGCGCCGGGGTGCGTCCGAAGATCCCATCAATTCGCGCACCTTCGCGGGACTGCACGTGCGCGGCATCGGTCCCGTGTTCATATCCGGACGCGTCTCGCAGTTCGCCGTTTTCCCCGGCGATTCCAACCATTTCCTGATCGCCGTGGCTTCCGGCGGCGTCTGGGAGACGCGCAACGACGGCACCACGTGGACGCCCATCTTCGACCGCGAGGGCTCCTACTCCATCGGTACCATCACCATCGACCGGAAAAACCCTTCCATCGTCTGGGTGGGCACCGGCGAGAATAACGACCAGCGCAGCGTCTCCTATGGAGACGGCGTCCACAAGAGTGAGGACGGCGGGCGCACCTGGCACAATATGGGCCTGCGCCATTCCGAGCACATCGCCCGCATCGTGGTGGATCCGCGCGATTCGAACGTGGTCTACGTGGCCGCGCCGGGGCCGCTGTGGAAGGGCGGCGGCGACCGCGGTCTCTTCAAAACCACCGACGGCGGCAAGACCTGGACCAGCCTCATCAAGGTCGGCGAATACACGGGCTGTTCCGATGTGCTCCTCGACCCGCGCCATCCCGATATCCTGCTGGCGGCCACGCACCAGCGCGAGCGCCGCTATTTCGGCATGGTGCACGGCGGGCCGGAGAGCGGCCTGTGGCGGTCCATCGACGGCGGCAAAACATGGACGAAAGCCGGCAGCGGCTTTCCCTCCGGCGAGCTCGGCCGCATCGGGCTGAACTACGCGCCGTCCAATCCCAGCATCATCTACGCGCAGGTGGAAGCCAACGAAGGCCACGGCGGGCTCTACCGTTCGACGGATGACGGCGTCACCTGGGAGAAGCGCAACAGTTACGACGAGCAGGCGCAATATTATTCCAAGGTGGTGGTCGATCCCGCCAATCCCGACCGCGTCTACATCATGGGCCTGAACATCATGGTCTCGGACGATGGCGGCCGCACTCTCGCCCCCCTGCCCACGCGCGACAAGCACGTGGACAATCACGATATCTGGATCGATCCGAAGAACAACAATCATTACCTGGTGGGCTGCGACGGCGGCGTCTATGAAAGCTTCGACCGTGCGGAAACCTGGGTCTTCAAAGCCAACCTGCCCACCATCCAGATATACGACGTGACCGCCAGCGAGGACGCCCCGTTTTATTCCGTCTACGGCGGCACGCAGGACAACAACAGCTTCGGGTGCCCGGCGAAGACCCGCAGCGCGGCGGGCATTCTTTACACCCAATGCTTCGTCACGATGGGCGGCGACGGCTTCTACTCGCGCGTCGATCCCAAGGACCCCAACACCATCTACGCCAACATGCAGAACGGCGGCATGGTGCGCTACGACCGGCGCATCGGCGAGCGCGTCAACATCCAGCCGCAGCCGGCGGCGGGCGATCCGCCGATGCGCTGGAACTGGGACACGCCGCTCATTATCAGCCCGCATTCCAACACGCGCCTCTACTTCGGCGCGCAGCGGCTTTACCGCAGCGACGACCGCGGCGACACCTGGCGCGCCGTCAGCCCCGATCTCACGCGCCATCTCGACCGCAACAAACTGCCGCTGATGGGCAAAATCTGGCCCATCGATGCCATCGCGAAGAATGTCTCCACGGCGCTCTACGACAACATCTCGGCCATCTCCGAATCGCCCAAGCAGGAAGGCCTGATCTATGCCGGCACCGATGACGGGCTGGTACAGATAACCGAGGACGGCGGCAAGACCTGGCGCAAAGTCGAGAAGCCCGGCGGCGTGCCGGAAGACGCTTACGTGCAGCGCGTCCTGGCCTCGCAGCACGATGCCGGCACGGTGTATGCGGCCTACGAGAACCACCAGAACGGCGATTTCAAGCCTTACCTGATCAAAAGCACGGACAAGGGCCGCACTTGGACTTCGATCTCCGGCAACCTGCCCGATCCCGGCGGCGTCTACGCCATCGCCGAAGATCCCATCGACAAGAATCTGCTCTTCGCCGGCACCGAGTTCGGCCTCTACTTCACCAAGCTCGGCGGCGAGAAGTGGATCAAGTTCACGGGCGGATTGCCCACCATCATGGTGCGCGACCTGGCCATCCAGAAGCAGATGGACGACCTCGTCATCGGCACGTTCGGCCGCGGCATTTATATCCTCGACGATTACTCGCCGCTGCGCACCGCCACGCCGGAAATGCTCTCGAAGGAATCGGCGCTCTTCCCGATGAAGCCCGCGCTTTCTTATATTCCGGCGTCGCACTTCGGCGGAGAGAACAACGAGGGCGCGGGTTTCTGGCTGGCGCCGAATCCGCCGTTCGGCGCGGCGATCACCTATTACCTGAAAGACGGCTACCGGACGAAGCGCGAGGAGCGGCAGCGGCGCGAGCGCGCGGCCATCCAGCGCGGTGAGACGCCGCCCTATCCCACGCTGGACGAACTGCGCGCCGAAGCGGAGGAGCAGCCGCCGGCGATCCTGGTGACCGTTTCGAATGCCGCGGGCAAGCCCATCCGCCGCATCGAGGCGCCGGCGACCGAAGGCATCCATCGCATTGCCTGGGACCTGCGCGAGCAAGGCTCGACGCTTCCGCCCGCTCCTCCAACTGTTGGCCGTGAAGGCGGCGGGCGCGGTGGGCGGGGTGGGCGTGGCGGCGGTGGCGCCGGCCCGCTGGCGGTGCCCGGCAAATACACGGTCACGCTGGCCAAGCGCGTCGATGGCGCGATCACGCCGCTGGCCGGTTCGCAGACTTTCGAGGTCGCGTCCGAAGGGCCGTCGAGCGCGACCGACCGCGTCGCCCTGGCCGAATTCGCGGAGAAGGTGGCGCGGCTCCAGAAGGCCCTCACCGCTACCGAGGAATCGGCTGCTGAAGCCCGCACGCGTCTCGACGCCATCCGCCGCGCCGTGGATGCCACGCCGTCGCTGCCGGCAAAGGTGTACGAGCAAACGCTGGCGCTGGAGCGCAACCTCGACGACATCGACCGCGCGCTTTCGGGCGACCGCGTGATGCGCCAGCACCAGGAAGGCGTTCCCGCCTCGATCGCCGATCACATCCAGGCCGCGGCGTCCCCGTTGCGCTCCACCACGGGGCGGCCGACGAAGACCGCGCTCGAGCAATACCAGATCGGCTCGGATGAACTCGCCACCATCATCCCGAAACTCCGCAAGCTGCTGGAGACCGACATCAAGGCGCTCGATAAACAGCTCGACGCCGCCGGCGCTCCGCCCACCCCCGGCCGGCTGCCGGATTGGACAAAATAGGGGGGCATGAGACTGGTGCTGGCGGCCGTCGTGGCCGCGCTGCCTGTGTGCGCGCAGACGGGCTCGCTGGATTTCCTGAACCACAACCGTCCGGTGGTCGATGCGCATAACTGCTATCCCTACGAGGGCCGCTGGGCGGACCGCATCGACCGCGCCCTGAGCGCCGGTTTCCCGGTGGCGATCGAGCAGGACGTTGCGTGGTATGTCGATCCCAAGACCGGCAAGGGCCGCGTGGTGGTGCACCACGGCGCCGAGCCCACGCTGCGCGACTATTTCTTCGAGCGCGTACGGCGCATCGTCGAAAAGGCGCTGGCGGAGAACGACCGCGCGCGCTGGCCGCTGATCGTGCTGCATTTCGATTTCAAGAGCAACGCGCGGCCGCTGCTCGAAGCCGTTTGGAACCTGCTCGGGGAATACCAGGACTGGATCACCACCGCGGTGAAGACCGCCGATCCGCACAAGCTGGCGCCGTTCGATCCCAAGCCGCTGCTGGCGATCACCGAGGACAGCGACGCCCAGGAACAAGTGTTCTACAAGCGCCTGCCGGTGGGCGCGCGGCTGCGCCTGTTCGGCTCGGCGCACACAAAGGCGGTCCCCGCAAAGCCGCGCGCCCGGCACGAACACCTGCTCGCGACCCTTCCGCCGGAGGAGTTGCTCGCCTCTCCGGCGACCGATTACCGGCGCTGGTGGAACAACTCCTGGCACGTGGTCGAGGAAGGCGGGCAGCGGCAGGCGGGCGACTGGACACCCGCGGACGACCGCCGCCTGCGCGCCCTGGTGGACCACGCCCACCGGCTGGGCTACTGGATCCGCTTTTACACCCTGGACGGCTTCACGCCCGCGGAAGATCGCGGCTGGGATGGCCAGTACAATTTCGGCTCGCGCGCCGCCGTGGAACTGCGCTGGAAGGCCGCGCTCGACGCGGGCGTCAACTTCATCGCCACCGACCAGTACGAAGACCTGGCTCAATATGCGAGGAATCGCGTATTGCCACGTCCCTAAGCCGGTGATAATATAGCTCCCACGATGCAGGCGTCCTTCGGGGTTGGGGCCGCCAAAGTTCGTCACGAGGAGACATTCACGATGAGGATCTTAGGGATCACTCTGCTGCTGCTGGCCGGTGTGCTGACCGGCTTTGCGCAAACCGGAACCATCAACGGAGTGGTTACCGATTCCAGCCACGCGGTCATCGCCGGCGCTGTCGTTTCGCTGACCAATATGGATACCGGGGTGCGCAGCGAGACGCATACCAACGCAACCGGGAATTATACGTTCACCTTTCTGCCGGTCGGCCGGTACAGCATCCAAGCCGCGATGACCGGCTTCAACACGCAATCGTTCCCGGAAATCAAGCTTGATGTCGAGCAGGTGGTGCGTCTGGATTTCACGTTGAAACCCGGGGGCGTCAAGGAGACGGTCGAGGTGAGCGCGGCGGCCGCGCTGCTGGACACCGACACCACCACTACGGGCCAGGTCATTTCCAACAAGAGCATCGTCGAGATGCCGCTGAACGGGCGCAACTATCTGACGCTCGCCACCCTGACCGCCGGCACCGGGCCCGACCCCGGCGGGCGCACGGCGGGTGAGGGCGGCTTCGTCACCGGCGGCATGCATTCCTACCAGATGAACGTCCAGGTGGACGGGCTGGACAACAACACCATCTATTCCGGCGGGCCGGTGGGCTACGAAGCGCAGGCGGTCAAGCCCTCGATCGATGCCATTGGAGAGTTCAAGGTTGTAACCAACGATCTTTCCGCGGAATACGGCGGGCGGATGGGTGGCACGGTGCAGGTGAGCATCAAATCCGGGACCAACGAGCTGCACGGCGACGCCTACGAGTTCTTGCGGAATGACAAGCTCGACGGCTCGAACTTTTTCTCGAATCTCAGCGGCGCGCCCAAGCCGGAGTTTCGCCAGAACCAATTCGGCGGCACCTTGGGCGGCCCGATCCGCAAGAACAAGCTGTTCATCTTCGGCAGCTTCGACGGCACGCGCATCCGCACCGGCACGAGCGCCATTTCGACGGTGCCCACGGCGTTGGAGCGCACCGGCGATTTTTCGCAGATCCGCCCCATTTTCGACCCGGCGACCACCGTCGGCACCCCCGCTAACTTTACGCGCCAGCCGTTCCCCGGCGACATCATCCCGCGGGCGCGCTGGGATCCGCTGTTCCCCAAGCTGCTGGGGCTGTATCCCAATCCCACGACCAATGGCATCGTCAACAATTACTATTTCTCCGCGGCCAACCGCGACGATTGGAACAGTTACGATTTCAAAGGCGACGAAAACTTCAACGATTCCAACCGGCTTTCGGTGCGCTTCAGCCGGCGGGACAAGAACGCGTATGAGAACGGCCCGCTGCCGATGCCGGCGGACGGCGGACTGGCTACCACCACCGACATCCACAGCAACAGCTTGGTGGGGAGCTACGTACACACTTTCAGCCCGGTGATGACCAACGAATTGCGCGTCGGGCAATCGCGCATGCCCACCGTGTTCGATATTCCCTACACCCAGCCGGAGTTCGCCGAGTACGGGATCAAGGGCATTCCGCAGACAACCTACCCCTCCTCGAACAACCACGGCCTGACGCTATTCTCTCCGGCGGGGTATGCGCAGCTTGGGGCGCGCGCCTTCTGGCCGAACACCAACAATCTGTACACCACGCAGTTTGACGACATCCTGAACCGGTCGGCCGGCAAGCACGAATTGAAGATCGGGGTCGAGGCGAAGCACATCAACGTCTACCGTGTAGCGGCCCGGTATGCGCGCGGGCAGATGAGCTTCCCGCGCGAATTCACGGCGGATCCGCAGCACCGCGCCGCGACCGGCGACGGCCTGGCCGAATTCATGCTGGGAATGGTCGGCGGGGGCAATATCGGCAATGAGAATGGCGAGAACCTGTATACCAACGAGTTTGCCGCGTACATTCAGGACGATTGGAAAGTCTCCTCGCGCCTGACGCTGAACCTGGGGGTGCGCTGGGACCTGTTCATGGCGCCGACCTTTCCGGATGGCCACGTTCCAACTTCCTGCTGGATTACGGCCAGACGGGCCCGAGCGCCCGTTTGACCGAGATCCGCCCGCAGAACGGGAGCGATTGCGGCTGCGATCAGAACTACCGCAATTTCCAACCGCGCCTGGGCATGGCGTACCGCCTGACGAACAAGACGGTGTTCCGCTCCGGCTTCGGGATCATCTATGCGGAAGACGATTCCTTCAGCCAGCAGGCGGCGCGCTGGATCAACCAAGCGCCCGATTTCGTGGAATACAGCATGGCCACGCTCGACCGCATCAACCCGATTATGACGCTTTCGGGCGGTTTCCCGGCGGTGCAGTTGCCGGCGACTTCGGTGCCCGGCCCGGCGAAAGTCGGCATTAACATTCAGTCGCCCTACATGCCCGACCAGTATTCCGACCAGTATTTTGCGGATCTCCAGCGCGAGTTGCCCTACAACATCCTGATGACCGCCGGCTTTTCCGGCAACGAGGCGCACGACATGATCATCCCGATGAATTACAACCTGCCCTACGGCCCCGCTTCCACGCCGGTGGCTTCGCGCCGGATCTTCCCCTACTACACCGGCATCACGCGGCAGATGCCCATGGGGAATTCCAATTACAACGCGCTGCTCTGGAAAATGGAGAAGCGCTTCAGCAACGGCCTCAGCTTTCTGTCGGCCTTCACCTGGTCGCACAGTATCGACGATTACATCGAAACCGGCAACGGAACCGGCAACGAGGGCGCCGTGAACCCGTGGGACGTGGGACTGAACCGCGCCAACTCGTATACCGATATCCAGCGGCAATGGGCGTTCAGCGCGGAATATGAGCTGCCGTTCGGCAAGGGCAAGCCGTTCCTGAATCGCGGGGGCCTGGTGAATGCCATTCTGGGCGGATGGCAGGTGGCGCCGCTGATCACCCTGCGCTCGGGGATTCCGTTCACTGTGGTGACGTCCGGCGGCATCACGAACGCGGGCGGCGCCGACCGGCCGAACCGCCTGGGCAACGGCGCGCTGCCCTCGGGCCAGCAGAGCATCTACCACTGGTTCGATACGGCGGCGTTTGCGGTGCAGCCGCAGTACAGCTACGGCAACTCGGGCCGCAATTTTCTGTTCGGCCCGGGGCTGCGGGACCTGGACCTGTCGCTCTCGAAGTTCTTCAATATCACCGAGAAAAAGCGCCTCCAGTTCCGTCTGGAGAGCTTCAACCTGACCAACACCCCGGCGTTCGGGCAGCCCAATGCCAACATAGTCGCGCTGGGGGTCGGCCAGATCACCAGCGCGGGCGCCCCTCGGGAAATCCAGTTAGCACTGAAGTTCATTATGTGAAGCGGTTGGCTACCGCCGGTGCAGGCTGCTGTGGCGGTAGCCGTAGGCAAAATATATGATGAGCCCA
>JAJYLS010000169.1 GCA_021787555.1 Acidobacteriota bacterium
CGTCTGGGGTAACTCGCCCAACAAGGATTTCGGCCCGCGCGTCGGTTTTGCCTGGCATCCCACCGCGCGCCTCGTCGTCCGCGGCGGCTACGCCATCTTCTATGGCGGCCAGGAGGATTTCGGCCTGAGCGGCTACGGAGCCAACAACTTCCCGTTCGTGGTTCAGTCCAACTTTACAGCGCCCAGCCCGGAAGCGCCGATCACCGGCAACAATTCCATCGGAAGCCTGAACAACGGCCTAGTCAACGTGCCGCAGTCGCCCACGAATGCCGCGGTGAAATCGCGCGGTTTTTCGCTGATCGGCGCGGATCCCAACTGGCAGGATGGGCAGACGCAGAGCTACAACGTGACCGTGCAGTACGAGTTGACGCACAGCATGACGGCCTCGGGGGCATACGTCGGCTCCCTTTCGCGCCACCTGGGCGAGGCATACAGTGCCAATCCGATTACCGAAATTGTGCCGCCGGCGCAGAACCAGTTCAATTACATCAGCTACCCCGATTTCGCCAGCGGCGGAACTTACAACATTCCGAATGGGAACAGCAACTACAATGGCCTGCAACTCAACCTGGAGCGGCGCTTCACTTCCGGGTTCTCGATGCTGGTGAATTACACGTGGTCGCACTGCCTGGGCACCGCGCGGGATTACCTGGTGGACGACGTCGGTGGGACCAGCGCACCTTACCTGGCGGGATGGGGCGTCCAGGGCGATTACGCGCCGTGCAGTTTCGACGTGCGGAACCTGTTCCATGCCAGCGGGCAGTACGTGCTTCCGTTTGGCAAGGGGCAGCATTTCCTAAGCCATGGCAAAGCGGTGGATGCGGTGCTGGGCGGCTGGGTGGTCAATTGGGACCTTACGGAGGAAGATGGTCAGCCGTTCACTATCGGCTGCCCCACAGGCACCACCACGGGCCTGGGCTGCAATGCCTGGATGGTGCCCGGAGCGAGCCTGTACGCCGGCGCGCATAACGTGAACCAGTGGATGAACGCCGCGGCCTTCGTCAATCCGCCGGCGGCCACCGCGGTGGGGCAGACGAATTACGCGCCGCTGGGCGGACCTCCCGGACAATTGGTCGGTCCCGGCTTCCACCGCGTGGACGCGTCGCTCTTCAAGCAGTTCAAGTTCACCGAGTCGAAGATCCTGGAATTCCGCTGCGAGGTTTTCAACCTGTTTAATACGCCGCAGTTCGCCGCGCCCTCGGCGAAGAATTTCATTGACACGAAGAACTTCGGGAAGATCACCGCGACGCGCGACAATCCCGACGATCCACGCGAGATTCAGTTCGCGCTGAAATTCTATTTTTAGGAGCCAGGAGCCAGGAGCCAGGAGCCAGGAGCCAGGAGTCAGGAGTTGATTCCGATGTCTCCCTTCCAGGTGGCTTCGCGGCTGGTGTAGATGGCCGTGCGGCCCAGCAGCGCGATGCAGGTGCTCAGCGCGGAGCGCTCGACCACGTTATCCGGCGTGCGGTTGAGGATGCGCGTGAGGAATGCGGAGATCGAATCGATGGTGATGTCGTGCTTGGTGGGCATGTCGTCTACCTGTCCCGGACCTTTATAGTGCGTCATGCGCTCGCGCGAGGTGGCGATGGTTCCCTTCGTCCCGGTGAATTCCTCGCCGACTTTGCGGAAGCCGCGCGGGGTGAGCTGGTTGGCCTCGAAGTTAACGAACATATCGTTGGGGAAGCGGTAGATCACCGTGAGGTTGTCCAGGATGTCAAAATTCTTCCGCACTTTTTTGTTCCCGCGGCCGACCGCCGAGACCGGCAGCCCGTTGAGGAACCAGTGCAGGACGTCGAGGTTGTGGCAGTCCTGCTCGGTGATGATATCGCCTGAAAGCTCGTGGTAACAGAACCAGTTGCGGAGCTTCTCCACGGCTGGATCGGAATACGGCTTGCGCTGGAAGGGATCGTTGGCGATCCAGAAGGCGCGCGCATTTACGACTTCGCCGATCTGCCCCTCCTGAATGCGCTTGTAGGCTTCCAGGTATTCCGGGCCGTAGCGCTGCTGGAACCCCACTGCGATATCTTTGCTTTTGTCGGCCTTCCTGCCGGCGGCGATGGCGCGCTCCACGCCGGGCACGTCCACCCCGATGGGCTTTTCGCAGTAGATATTCTTTCTGGCCTGAATGGCGGCTTCCAGCATGCGCGGATGCTCGAAGGGCGGCGTGGTGATGAAGACGGCGTCGATATCGGGCGCGGCCAGCAGTTTCTCGAAGTCGGTGTACTTGCGCGTGTTCCGGGATTTGATGACGGTTTCGGAGTGGTCGAACTGATCGGGGAACTTATCGCACAACGCCATCACGCGCGCGCGCGGATCGGCCTGGACGATGGAGGCATCGTAGGATCCGCGATTGCCGCAGCCGATCAGGCCCACGGCGATCTGTGAGTTGGCTTGCGCGCCGCGCACCAGTTGCGGGGCCACGATGGTGAACGCGCTGACGGCGGCCGCGCCGGTCGCGCCGGAAAGAAAATTGCGACGGGTAGTTTCAGGTTTCATATTGCGCCTTGATGGCGATTATTATAGTTCAGATCGCCCTCACCAATTCGGCGGTCGGATGTCTAGCCCCAGGTCCTACAGGAGATGGCTGCCGACGCGCGGGAATTCATGCGCGGCGGGCTGAAGGGTTCCGTGCAACCGATGCAGGAAGCGGTGGTGGGGGAATCGAAGACTGGCTTGTGGCTGCTGATGGCGGCGGCGGGCGCGGCGGGCGGTGTGCTGCTGGCAGCCGCCGGATTGAGCCTGTTCCGGCGCTATTCGCCGGTGGATTTGCCGCGCATGGGCGAGATTCATCTGAACGTGACGGTGCTGTGCTTCTCCGGGTTGCTGGCGCTGGCATCGAGCATGATCTTCGGCGTGTTGCCGGCGCTGCGGCTGATGGCGAGCGATCCGCAAGCGGCGCTCCAGCAGAACAGCACGCGCTCGCCCGGCAGCCGGCAGAGCCATCGGCTGCGCACGTGGCTTATCGGATTGCAGGTCTGCGGATGCACGGCGCTGCTGCTGATCACGGGACTGTTCGCGAAGGGCCTGCTGTATTTGCTGCACCAGAACAAAGGATTTGCGACGAGCCATGTGGCCGTGGCGGAGGTCCGCCTGGCGCCGCAAGCCTACGGCAAGAGCCAGAGCCGCACGAACCGCGCGGACCGGCCCCGGATATTTCGAAGCAACGGGGCAGAAATTGATTGCGGGGCGGTTCTTCGAGGAGCGCGACCGTAATCGGGACAGCATCATCATCTCGGAAGGAGAGGCCAAGGCGCTGTGGGGCAAGGATGGCCTTATCGGCGGTCAGGTAATGGCGAACTGGCATCCGCACACGGTGATTGGCGTGGTGGCGGACTCGCAGAACACGTCGCTGAAAACGGCGCCGGCGAAGATGGCCTATCTGCCCTATCCGGACCTGCCGCCTTATGTCACTTTCTTTGTGGCGCGGGGGGAGCAATCGGCGGAGGCGCTCGCCGGGAGCATGCGGCAGGCGATCTGGTGGCCGGACTGTTCATGGCGGCGGCCGCCGCGGCGGCGATTATTCCGGCGCGCCGGGCGGCGGCGGTCGATCCGATGGAAGCGCTGCGGGCGGAGTAGGCCAGCAGCCTGTGGTAAAAGTGAGTGCGCTGGAAAACCGGGGATAGGCAACGAAATTCCGCGAGAAGGCATGTCCTTTTTTATGAGGATTAGCGACGCGGAATTTCGGAGCCAGTCCCCGCTTTTCCGCTAGGCCAAGAGTTCCGCGGTCATGACAGTGACGGCCTGGCCGCCGAGGATGACGCGGTCGCCGTTGAGGCGGACGCGCACCACGCCGCCGCGCGCGGAGGCCTGATACGCGGTCATTTCGGTTTTGCCGAGTTTGGCTCCCCAGTACGGGCCAAGGGCGACGTGAGCGGAGCCGGTGACCGGATCTTCGTCGACGCCGACACCCGGAGCGAAAAAGCGGGAGACGAAATCGAATTGGGCACCGGCGCCGGGCGCGGTCACGATGATGCCGCGGATCGGGAGTTTTTTTAGAGCGGTGGAGTCCGGCGCGAGATTGCGAACGGTGGCTTCGGAATCGAGTTCGATCAGGTAGTCAAAGGCGTTGCGGCAGACGACCTTCGCCCCGGCGCCCAGCGCCGCGAGCAATTCGGGCGGCGCTGCGGCGGGCGCGGCGATTTTGGCGGGAAAATCCATTTCGATCCAAACGCCCGCGCGATCGGCGGTGAGCAGGCCGCTACGCGTGTGGAAGCGCACCTGGCGGCCGGGCGGCAGATGACCGTCTTCCCAAAGCACGTGCGCGCTGGCGAGCGTGGCGTGGCCGCACAGATCGACTTCGACGGCGGGGGTGAACCAGCGCAGATTGTAGCCGGCATCGCACGGGACGAGGAAAGCGGTTTCGGAGAGATTCATCTCGCGCGCGACATTGCGCATCCATTCATCGGGGCGGGACTGCTGGAGGATGCAGACGGCGGCGGGGTTGCCGGCGAAGGCGCGGTCGGTGAAGGCGTCCACCTGGACGATGCGAACGGGCATGATCTAGCAGGTTAGCGCAGATCAGTTCCGCGCAGTTGGCCTACGGCCCGACTCAGTTCTGCACGGCTGACGGGGCGGGCGCGAGCACGGCGGGAGTGACGGGGGCTTTGACTTCCTGTGTGCGCGGGTGGAAGTTCCGGATGAAGCTCTTGCGCGGAAGTTGGAACATGCTCATGTGGTGGGCGTCGGCGTCGGAGAGGGCGCGGACGTTGGTCCACTTGTCGTGATCGATGCGATAGGCGGCAATCACGGCGCCGGTGCGGTCCGCGCCGCGGCGGCAGTGGACGAAGACCGGGCCGGTGGTGCGGCTTTCCAGGATCGACAGGAGCTTGTCGATTTCGGCGTTGGTCGGCGGGGCGAACCCGCCCATGGGCACGTTGATGTATCGCATACCGTCCGCGGTCACCGTGCGTTGTTCGGCCCTGGAGCGCGAGCCAGGTTCGCGGAGATCGACGACAGTCTTGACGCCCAGCTTGGAGAGGTATTGAAAACCTTGAGTGGTGGGCTGGCCGCCGCGGTAGACGTGAGCGTCAACCTGGTCGAAGTTCCTGATTCCAGGGACGGTGCCGGCGAACGCCGGAAGACCAAGGGCCAAAAGGGCCCAGGGGAGGGGGGACCGAAAAAAAGACATTCTAAAGATTTAGACGGTGCGGAGCGGGCCCGGGTTGCGGCCCCGGGGCGTGCGGAGCAGCGCCTCATCGATGCAGTGTATCCTGTCGAACTCGGCGTCCCAGAAGGATTGGGACTTCATGCGGTCGAGATACGGCCGCGAATAACCGAAGGTCGTCCAGACTTCCTCTTTATAGCGGAACAGCCGGTCCTTTTGTTCCTTGGGGCGGACATCGAGGATGCCGGAGGGTTCGGCGGCGCGGAAGATCTTCTCGAACCAAGCGGAGGTTTGTTCGGCGGGGAGCGGTCCCATGCGCTTGGCGAGATTGGTGAGAACGGAGGGATAGCGGTCGAAGCCATCGGTGGCGATGGTGACGATGTTGTCGCCGGGGCCGAGATCGAGATGGCGGGCCATGCGGATGGAGCCGAGGATGTTGCAGACGGTCGAGATGCCGAACAAGCCGCGGAGGCGGCGGAGCGCGCCTTCGGGCATGCCGAGGGTGCGCTCGAGGATGGGCTGGCGGCACTCGAGGAGATCGAGGCCGATGACGCAATCGTCGTCGTGGATGAGCATGACGTAATCGGTGGTCAGGACGTTGTGGATGAGGGTGACCATCTTGTCGCCGATGCCTTCGATGCGATGGGTGCCGCGGCCGTTGTTGAAGAGCGTGGAGCATTCCCTGGGCTCGAGCGCGCAGACGATGGCTTCCGGGAAGTGGGCCTTAATCTCGTCGCCGGCGGCGAGGGTGCCGGCCGAACCGGGCGCGGCGACGAAGGCGGCCACGCGGCCGTTGCCGTGGTTGCGGGCGGCTTCGAGGGCGGACCGGCCTGTGACGTAGCGGTGGAAGCGGTAGTTGGGCAGGAGTTCAAACTGCGCGAGGACCTTGTTGCGTGGGTCCTTTTTGTAGTGCTCGGTGCGCTCGAGGACGAGGATGACATCGCTTTCGCAGCCAGGTGTGAGATCGAGATCGCCGCCGTACTGGCGAATGCGCTGGTAGCGCTCGGCGCTCATCTGGTCGGGCATGATGACGATGGCGGAATAGCCCTTCAGGTGGGCGATGTAGGCGGTGCCGATACCGAAGTTGCCAGTGGAGGGGCCGATGATGGTGTTGACACCGGGAGCGATTTCGCCGGCGAGTTCGCCTTCGAGCAGAGTGCAATAGGCGGGGCCGACCTTATGGCTGCCGGAGGGGAAGGGCTTGCCGATGAGGACGAGGATATTCGCGCGAACTCCGGTGAACTCCTTGGGGAGCGCTTCGCAGCGGATTTCGCCGCCGGGCGCGCGCCAGGTGATGTTGAAGAGATTGGCGGTGTCGAGTTCGTTGGCGCGTGCCGCGGCGGCTTGCTGGGCGAGCACCGGCGGAAGCGCGCGGGGATCGAGCATCTCGGCATAGGTGGGGCCGGGAATCATGGTGGGCATGACGTTTCGATTCTCCTCCAAAGGGACCGGGTTTGCTGAGCGGCCTTTTCGGCCACGGCGCGCTCATCCACGGTGACGCATTGCCGATTGTGCACGACGAAGCGGCCATTCACGATGAGCGAATCGACGGGCGCGTTGGAAATGCCGTAGAGCAGGTGGGCGGCGAGGTTGTCGGGGCTGAGCGGAGTGGGCGGAAAGTAATCGACCAGGATGAGGTCGGCCTGGGCGCCGGTTTCGATGCGGCCGATTCTTACGCCCCAGATTTTTTCGACGATGGCGCGGTTGTTCAGGAACGCCGCGGCATAGGCTTCGGCGAGCCCTACACGCGGGTCGCGCGCGCGCAGTTTCTGGAGGTGGGCGGCGGTTTTGAATTCATCCCACATGCGGGGCGAGTAACCGTCGGAGCCGAGCCCGACGGCGACGCCCGCGCGCATTAGCGCAGGCAGGCCGGCCGTGCCGACGGCGTTGTTGCAGTTGGACTGGGGATTGTGGATGGCGTTGACACCGTAGCGCGTGAGGCGGGCGATATCGCGTTTGCCGAGGTGCAGGCAATGGGCGGCGAGGGTGCGCTCGTCGAGTATGCCGGCCGCGGCGAGGCGCGAGACGGCGCCGCGGTCGCAGGCATGCTCCGCGAGGTGGATGTGGAAACAGGAGTGGAGCGATCGGTTGGCCTCG
Organism: Acidobacteriota bacterium; assembly: GCA_021787555.1. Taxonomy (GTDB): domain Bacteria; phylum Acidobacteriota; class Terriglobia; order Bryobacterales; family Bryobacteraceae; genus JAJYLS01. The sequence goes on from JAJYLS010000169.1 coordinate 7,202, forward strand.
GCGGCGCGGCGGAGGAGCGAATCGCTCAAGGTGAATGCGGCGTGCAGGCCGAAGCTGGCGCCGATCAGGCCATCGCCGCGGCGGCAGCGTTCGATGAAGCGGACGTTTTCGCGAATACCGTCCATGGCCTTGCGGGCGCCGTTGCGGCCGGTGGTTTCATAGCACAGCGCGCCGCGGAGGCCGACTTCGCGGAAGGCCTGCTCGATGCGGTCGAGGATTCCGCCGCAGGCGTTGGGGCTGGAATGATGGTCGAGCAAAGTACCGACGCCGGATTTGGCGGAATCGATCAGACCGGCGAGCGCGCTATAGTAGACGTCCTCTTCGTTCAAGGCGGAATCGACGCGCCACCAGAGCTTGCGGAGAATTTGGGGGAAAGTTTTCGGCGGCCGGCCGGGGAGCGCGAGGCCGCGGGCGAGGGTGCTGTAGAGGTGGGTGTGGCAGTTGATGAGTGCCGGCATGAGGAGGCGGCCGGCGGCATCGACGGTTTCGGCGGGGTCGGGCGGCGCTTCGGGGTTGATGGCGCCGATGGTGCCGTCGGCGCCGATTTCGACGCAGGCGTTCGCGAGCACGCGATTGGCGCGGTCGAAGGTGAGGACGCGGGCGTTGGTGAGGATCATGGGCGATGCCTCACGATGTGAGTTCCGGCGCGGCCTTCGACGGCGGCGGCCACGTGCCGGGTAGACGTGATGATGCACTCCTCGCCACCGGATTCGACGAAAGCGATGCCGGCTTCGATCTTCGGCCCCATGGAGCCGGGAGGAAATTCGCCGGCGGCGAGGTGCGCGCGCGCTTCGGCGGTGGTGACGGTGCCGAGCCATTGTTGGCCGGGTTGGCCGAAATGGAGGGCGGCCCGATCGACGGAGGTCACGACGATCAGCTTGTGCGCGTGGATGTGGGAAGCCAGGAGGCCCGAGGCAAGGTCCTTATCGATGACGCCCTCGACGCCAACGAGACGGCCGTCCTGCCAGGCAACGGGGATTCCGCCGCCGCCGCAGGCGATTACCACCACGCCGGCATCGACCAGCGTTTCGATGGCCTGCTGCTCGAGAATCGCGATGGGACGGGGCGAGGCGACGACGCGGCGAAACTGGCCGGGCGCGACTTCGCGCATGCGCCAATGGGGGCGCTCCTGCTGCTTGCGCGCGGCCTCTTCGCGGGCGTAGAACTCGCCGATGGGCTTGCTGGGATGGGTGAAGTCGGGGGCGGCGGCGTCGACGAGGACCTGCGTGACGATGGTGGCGGCGCCGCGGCGGATGCCTTCGCGGCGGAACATCTCGCAGGCGAGGCGCTGGATCATGTAGCCCATGCCACCCTGCGAATCGGAGACGCAGGTATCGAGTGGGAGGCGCGGGACGCGGCGCTCGCCTTCTTCCACGCGGATGAGGATGTTGCCGATCTGGGGGCCGTTGCCGTGGGTGATGACCAGGCCGCAATCGCTGTGAAACAGCGCCTTGAGGTGGTCGAGCGTTTCGGCGGTGTGGGCGAACTGCTGCGGAATCGTGCCCGGTTCGCCGGGGCGAGTGATGGCGTTTCCGCCGAGCGCGAGGACCAGGATCTCGGGCATATGCGCCTCCGATTCAGGCCTCGTATTCGATCTCGCGGTCGGCCATGGTCAACGCCATGATCGCCTTGGCGGTGTGCAGGCGGTTCTCCGCTTCGGCGTAGACGACGGAGTGGGGGCCGTCGATGACCTCGTCGGTGACTTCGTGGCCGCGGTCGGCGGGCAGCGGGTGCATGTAGAGGCAGCCGGGTTTGGCCAGCGCCATGAGGCGGGCATCGCAGATCCAATGGGTGTATTGTTTGGCGATGCGCAGAGACTCTTCGGGCTGGCTGCCCATGGTATCGAGGCAGCCCCAGCTCTTGGGGATGACCACGTCGGCATCGCGGAAGGCTTCCTCCATGCTGGCGGCGACGTGGAAAGCGCCGCCGCCGCGGCGAGCGTTCTCCCGGGCGGCCTCGATGGTTTCGGGCATGAGGCCGTACTCGGGCGGATGGGCGAGGGTGACCTCGATGCCGAAGCGCGGCAGGAGCATGATGAGGCCTTGCGGAACCGAGAGCGGCTTGGCATAGCTGGGCGCGTAGGCCCAGGAGACGGCGATCTTGAGGCCGCGCGTGTTGCGGCCGCGGTGCTCGCGGATGGTCATAAGGTCGGCGAGCGTCTGGCAGGGATGATCGACGTCGCATTGCATGTTGATGACGGGCTTGTCGGCCCATTTGGCCACCTCGCGCATGTAGGCGTTGCCCTGGCCGGGGATGAGGTCGTGGCGGATGGCAATGCCGTGGCCGTAACTGGAGAGAATGATGCCGGTATCCTTGGCGCTCTCGCCGTGCGAGACCTGCATCACATCGGCGGTGAGGAAATGGGCGTGGCCGCCAAGCTGCGTCATGCCGGCTTCGAAGGAGTTGCGTGTGCGCGTGGACTTGTCGAAGAACATGAGGAAGATGGTTTGGTCGGGCAGGTAGCGGTGCGGAACGCGGGCCTTGAATTTGCGCTTGAGGTCGGCGGCGACTTCGAGGAGCGTGTCGAGCTCGGGCTCGGTCCATTCCTGGGTGGTGATCCAGTCGCGGCCCTGGAAGAGCGCTTTTTTGATGGCGGCGGTTGACGTCATGAACGGCCTCCCACATTGACAAAGTTCACGTGGCGCGGATCGCGGACGGCTTCGAGCAACAGCTTCAACTTGAGATAGGGCAACATATCGAGCAGGAGCGGGTCGGCGGCCGGCGGTTTCGGCTGCCAGGAGATGGGCCGCTCTTCGGCAATGTCGATGGTGACCACCGCGGCGGGCGAATCGAAGCGAGCGCGGCCGGCGGCGGGATCGAGGGCGAGGGTGAACGCCGCGCCCGCGATGGTGCCGTGAATCGTATCGCCATCGATGAAAAAGCCGTTGGCGCCGGCATGCTTGCGATAGGATTCGAGGCTGCCAAAGAAGCGCGGCTTGTGCTGCTGCGGGCCGCCATCCTCGGGACAAAAGACATCGCAGTTGCCGCACTCGTTGCAGGCATCGGCGTAGTTGGCGAACTGGCGCGCCTTGTCGATGCGCAGAACGCCGCCGGGGACGCGGCGGTAGGCGCCGACGGGGCGCAGTTCGAAATTGTCGTATCCGATCACGGTAGCGGATGTCTGGTAGACGAAGTTGGCATCGTTGGGGCAGACCGGGACGCACTTGTCGCAGGCGATGCAGTCGTAGAGCCAGAGGTGCGAGGCGATCTTGCGCGGCACGCCGCGATTGCGCTCCCAGCGGTAGCGCGGATTTGGCGCGGATTCGGCGGATTCGGCGGCGGCGCGGTGGCGGCGCACGAAATCGGGTATTGCGGACACGCCTAGCTCGCGCATTTTGGCGGCGAGGTTCTCCAGGTAGCGGAACAGGCGGCCGTAGCCGCCGGGGCGGAGGAGGTCGGTGCAGGTGGTGACGGGGACGAGGTCCAGGGCGACGGCGCCGGCGAAGTTGTGCGCATCGATGCCGCCGGAAAAAGAGATGGGGATAGGCTCGGGCACGGCTTCGCGGAATTTTCGTACCAGGGTCATGGCGAGGACGTGCAGCGGCGGGCCGGACATGTACATCAGGTCGTCGCGGAAAACGCCTTTATGGTTCTTCACTACCAGGGTGTTGGAGAACTTCACCGAGAGGCTTTTGCCGAGAGCGGCGGCACGGCGGCGGAGGCGTGGAATCAGATCGATGGCCTGGTCCCATTGCAGGTCGTTTTCGAAGGCGGGCGGATGGAGCTGGATCTCGCGATAGCCGAGGACCTGGTGCAGCAGGTGCGCGACTTCGGCGCGCCCGAGCAGCGTGGGGTTCAGCTTGATGCAGACGTGGCAGTCCATCTCGGCGAGGAGGAATTCGGCAATGGCTTCGATTTCGCCGGCGGGGCAGCCGTGGAAGGTGGAGAGGCTGATGGTGTCGCTGACGCGCGTGGGGAAGGGCAGATCGCGGTAGGGCGCCAGGTCGCCGGTGAGGCTGGCGCGGAGTTCGTCGATGACCGGCGCGGCATCTTTCATGGAGGCGATCCAGGAGCGCACGCGCGGCGAGCGGATGCCGGCGAGATCGTAGCCGGCACTCATGTCGAAAACGGTTTCGTCCGGGATGCCGTCGCCGAGCAGTTTGGAGGCTTTGAGGATTTCGAGGAACATGGCCGCGCCGACGTATTCGCCGAGCGACTGCTCCAGCTTCAGCTCCTGGGACCACTCGACGTTGTAGCCGACGTTGGCGGCGTCGATGCAAGGGCGGGGAATTTTCAGCTCGTCGAGGACCTGGATGGTTTTGAGCTCGATGATGCGCGCGCCGCCGAGCCAGGAAAGGACGATGTTTTGCGCGAGTTGGCCGTGCGGGCCGGCCGCCGGGCCGAGCGGGGTGGCGGCGCGATGGCCGTGGAATCGGACCGAGAGATCGAGATCCGGGAAGCCGCGGAAGAACTTGCTTTTGGGGAGGTCGAAGATTTTTCCTTCGCGCTCGTATTCGAGGAACGCGCGGCGGAGGAGCAACGGCAGCGGGATGGGGACGAGTTCAGCCACGCGGTGAGTCCACCGCTCCCTCACGGTCGCGGCTCTGCGTGAAAAACAGCGGAAACGCGGCGTAAAACTGCGCCGCTTCCACCAGGTGGCGGATGGGCATGCGCTCGGCGGCGCTGTGGGCTACTTCCTCTTCGCCCGGTCCGAAGCCGATGGTGGGGACGCCCATGAGGCCCATGGTGGCCACGCCGTTGGTGCTGAAGGTCCACTTGTCCACGACGGGCGGGCGGTCCCAGAGGGTTTTGTATGTGCGGAGGGCCGCTTGTGCCAGGGGATGCGATTCTTCGAGAACCCAGGTCGGGTAATACTTCTCCATGGGGTAGCGCAAGCCGGTGTAGCTGGGAGTATCGTAGCGGAGGATTTCGATTTCGGCGTTTTCGGCGCCGGGCAGGGTCTGCACTTCGGCGACGGCGCTCTCCCTGGTTTCGCCGGCGGTGAGGCGGCGATCGAGGTGGATGGAGCAGGCGCCGGGGACGGCGCAGAGCGACGGGGAAAGGGAGCGAATCTCGGTTACCGCGATGGTGCCTTTGCCGAGGAAGGGATCGGGGCGCAGGCGCTCGTTCAGCTTCTCGACTTCTTCGACCAGGCGCGCCATCTTGTAGACCGGGTTGTCGCCGCGCTCGGGCGCGCTGGCGTGACAGGATCGGCCTCGGAGATGAACTTCAATTTCCATGCGGCCGCGATGGCCGCGGTAGATGCCGAGCCTGGTCGGCTCGGTGATGACGACGCAATCGGGGCGGATGCCGTCTTCCTTGAGGATGTAGAGCCAGGGAAGACCGTCGCAGTCCTCTTCCTGGACGGAGCCGACGACGTAGAGCGTGTAGTCGCCGGCGAGATTCAGGTCTTGGATCAGCTTGCCGGCGTAGACCAGGCTGGCCATGCCGCCACGCTGGTCGCAGGCGCCGCGGCCGTAGATGTAGCCGCCTTCGATCTTTCCGCGGTACGGATCGAAGGCCCATTCTTTGGGATCGCCGACGCCCACGGTATCGGTGTGGGAATCCATCATGATGACTTTTCGGCCGGAGCCGATGCGGCCGAGGATGTTGCCCATGGGATCGACGCGGACTTCGTCGAAGCCGACCTTCTCCATTTCCGCGCGGATGCGCGCGATCACCGGGCCTTCCTGGCAACTTTCGGCCGGGATGGCGATGAGGTCGCGGAGGAATTGGACCATGTCGGGTTCGTACGCTTGCGCGGCGGCGGCGAGGCGGGCGCGATCAAGCGCTGCGATTGCAGCGGTGTTCATGCTGAGATCAGGACCTCTTCTTTCTGGTGCAAAGCGCGGAGGACATCTTCCGCACG
>JAJYLS010000509.1 GCA_021787555.1 Acidobacteriota bacterium
ACAGCTTACAGATTGACGCCAGGTGCGAAATTCGGTCCAACGTGATCCTTGCGAAGGAGTTGCTCGATGTTGGGGATTGACTCCATCTCGTTGAATCCGGATACGGCCATCAAGGCTGCTTTGTCCGTCGCCGGGGCCGAAGCTCGGCAGGTGAGTGCAGGTTTGCGATAAAACCGCCCGGCGGGCAGCGGTGACGGGAATCGTTTACGCGGGCCGCGCCACTTTCCCGAAATCCGCCCTTTCGACCTCGATCCGGTTCAAAACGTTGCGCGTGCATTTCACCTTGCGCGCGTCTTCCTCGGCAGTCTGCTTTTGTAGAGTCGCTTCGACATGCCCGGTGAGTGTCACCACGCCATTCTCCACTTTCACGGTGATCCGTTCATCCGGAACGTCGTTGTCGAGTTTCAGCGCCTGCCGGACATCGCGGGCGATCTCCTCATCCGGCCGTACCTCGAGCTTCAATCCGTGTTTCGTTCGCATGTGACAGTCCTCCCTGCCGGTTATCAGGAGCACGCCGCATTCCATTCCTTGCCGGCGCCTCTTCGAACACCGATACGGCCACGGCGACGACGAGCGGCCCGATGACGAGGCCGGCTGCGCCGAATGCAGCGATGCCTCCGAGCACCGAGAAGAACATCGCGAGCGCGTGAATTCGCAGAGTTGTGCCCACCAGCACCGGGCCCAGCAGATTGTCTACGGGATGGATCACCACCAAACCCCAGGCCGACAGCAGCAGCGCGTGCGGCCAGTTTCCGTTGGCCAAGAAATGAATTGCGACCGGCCCCCAGACCAGGAACGCGCCGATCACCGGAAACAGCGAGAGGCAACCCATGACGAATCCCCAGAACACTGGTGCGGGCAGCCCGAGCCAGGCAAAGACGGCCCCGCCCAGCAGACCCTGAATCGCCGAGGTGATGAATTTCCCTCCCAGGGACACGCGGAGCGTTCGCACGATGCGCTCGAACATGGCACGGGTGAAATCCCGATCGAGCGGGATGAACTGCATGGCGGAGCCGAGGATTACCTCCCCGTCGCGCAACAGGTAGAACAGGATGAAGATGGCCGCACCGATCTGGCCGAGAACGCGTAGCGAGCCTGCGACGAATGCCGAAAGCGCGGACGAGACAGATCCGGCGGCGTTCCGCAGCGATCCCACGGCGGCGTCTGCCACGTCGATGCGCTCATCAAGCCAACGGAACGCGCCGCCTATCAACGGCATGCGGTCGATCGCCGATCGGAGGCCCTCGGAATCGCCCCCTGTCTGCTGCACTAGTCCGGCAGCCTCGTGAAACAGTGCGCGCGCGAGCAATACGGAGGGCGCAATCACCACCGCGATGACTAAGATCACCGTCAGCAGGGAAGCGAGCGTGGGAGAGACCAAACGCACTCGCAGCCGACGGTACACAGGCGCAGCGATCACGGCCAGCGCAAACGCCCAGGAAATCGCAGTGAGAAACGGAACCAGGATCCGCCAGCAAAGATACAGGAGCAGGACAGCGAGGGTGGCCAGCACCACGGTGCGCAGCAGTTCCTTCCGGTCCTGCCACCACCGCTCGGCCGGTCTCTCTCCGTCCTGCACTACGCCGCTTCCGGCCATCTCAGATACTCACGACCGGGCAGGGCGACTCCCGAATCAAGGCGTAGGCGTGCGTGCGCAGCCTCCCGAGACCGGCCAGGGTGTGTCCGCGCCCGATCACCACGGCGTCCGCATGATGGCGCAGCGCCACGTCGCGAACCACTCTCACGATCGGGCCGCCCGCGACGGTTACGTCGATCGCAATGCCAACGGCCGCGAGTATCCGCACAAACTCGGACTCCGCGCGTTCGAAAAGAAACCGCCGAAGCTCGATCTCGCCGCGGTTATCCGACGTCTCATCGGCAGCCGGAACCGCGTGAACGACGTACAGCTTCGCCCCCGCGAGTTCACAGAGTTCGCTCGCCCACTGAATCAGCGGCACGCAGGTCGCATCGCATTCCACCGCGCAGACGATGTTATTCAAGTCCATCTTGATGGACAGCGGCGTATCCGCGTGGTGGACGCCGGTCCATACCGGACAGGCCGAATCGTGCAGCACCTTCGCCGTCACCGAGCCGAGCAGGAAGCGGCGGAAGCGGCCGTGGGCATGCGTCGGCATAACGATCATGTCCACCGCGTTGACCTTCGAGAAATCGACGATCTTCTCCGCCGGGTCTCCTTCGAGAACCACGGATGCCCGACGCACACCCGGAACTTCCGGCCCGACGAATGCCTTCAACCGCGCGAGCTGAGAAGGATCCCCCACATGAAGGCATAACAACTCAGCCCGGAACAAGTGCGCCAACTTGGAGCCGTAGCGCGCGGCCCACGCGCAGCGCGGCGAAAAGTCGATCGGTACAAGAATTTTTGCAATCGAAATCATGCCGTCCGCCTCCTTATGGCCGGCCTTCCGCCGCTTCGCGGCCGGAGACGCAATACCGCCTTCCCCAAATCCCGCGCCAAACTTTTTCGTTGCACGGCTGTGGCCGAACCTCATAAGTTACGGATTGGCCGCAGGATTGCCCATCTCCAAGCGGGGCGCTTTGATATGGGTGTGGCCGCCCACGAGAGGC
>JAJYLS010000170.1 GCA_021787555.1 Acidobacteriota bacterium
CGATCAGGGCCGTCAGCAGATGGAACTGTTGGCCGATCGGGAGGTCACCGCCAAGGCCGTGGAGCGCGTGACGGAAGCCATCGGCGCGGACATCGCCCGCCGCCAACAGGAAGCCATCGAAACGGCCGCCGAATTCTCCCGCCGCATCTACACGGAAGCGCCTCAGCGCGGTTGGAGCCGGGCGCAGGTCAAGGTCGTTATGGGGGACGGCGCGGAGTGGATTTGGAACATCGCCGAAGAGCAGTCTCCCGGCGCCACCCAGTCGTCGATCTCTATCACGCCCGTCAACATCTGTGGGATCTCGCCGGCCAACTTCATCCCAGCGACCAGAAATCCAAACGCAACTGGGTGATGCCCCTGCAGCGGCTCCTGGATCAAGGCAAGATCGAGAAACTGGTGGCCCAACTCCGTTCCCACTCGCCGGAAAATCCCGAGCCGGCTGCGGCGGTGCGAACAGAAGCCAACTACTTTGAGCGGAACGCCGAACGCATGCGGTACCCGAAGCTCCGCAAGGAAAACCTCTTTGCTGGCTCCGGGGTCATCGAAGCTGGCTGCAAAACCGTGATGGGGTCTCGGCTCAAGCGCTCGGGCATGTTCTGGACGCTTTGCGGCGCCAACGCCGTCATTGCGCTCAGGTGCTGTCGCCACAGCCGCCAGTTCGACGACTACTGGGAGAGCCGTCGCGGGTGATCATTTGCCCCCTCCATGTCGCGCACCCCGCACGGCCACATTGACGCGGCCCGTTTTCAATGGTATATCCTAATTTCAATGTGCCGAAAGGCACAGAAAACGGAGGATATCGAAATGCACATTTCAGCGCGGCTCTGGGGTTCGCTCCTGCTGGTCATGTCCGCAAGCGCGATCTATGCGCAGGAGGCCGCCCCGCGCAACCGCGCGCCCATGATCCTTCATGAGCGGCACGGCAAGTACGCGACCAGCACCAACTGGAGCGGCTACGCCGTCACGGGCGCCAATGGTTCGGTAACCGATGCGAAGGCGTCGTGGGTGGTGCCTGCCATTCAGGGTACCTGCCCGTCGACGGATCAGTACTCCTCATTCTGGGTGGGAATCGACGGCTTCAGCGACAACACCGTGGAGCAGGTCGGCACCGACTCGGACTGCCAGAACGGGCAGCCGACGTACTACGCCTGGTTCGAGTTCTATCCGCACCCGTCGTACCTGGTGAATAAGTTCCCGGTCGCGCCGGGCGACGTGATCTCGGCGGAAGTGAAATCCAGCGGCAAGGGCCAGTTCACGGTCACGCTGACGAACGTGACGACCGGGAAGTCGTTCAGCACATCGACCAAGATGCCCAGTGCGAAGATGTCGTCGGCGGAATGGATCACCGAGGCGCCCTCGGGAGGCGGCGTTCTGCCGCTGGCAAATTTCGGAACGGTGGAATTCGGCCAGGACTACACCAGCCAGTCGCCGACGTGCTACGCCACCGTCGGGCCCGTGACCGGCGCCATCGGATCGTTTGCCTCGAACGTTTCGATCACCATGGCGACGAACAGCGGGGTGACGAAAGCGCAGCCCTCGGCGCTCTCGACGGACCTGACCAGTTTCACCGATACCTGGTTCGGCCAGTAGCGGCACTCATTTCCGCAACTCGGCGATCCTCTCGCGCATCAGGGCGGCCTTCGGCCAATCCGGGTGATGCTTGAGGAAATCTTCCAGGACATCGGCGGCCTGGCGCCGCTCGCCGCGGCGGAGGTGGATTTCCGCCAGGATGAGCTGCGGATGGGAGAAGTGCGACGGGTCGATCTGGCACGCTTTCTCCACGTATTTTTGCGCCAGGTCGAGGTAGCCGAGCGCGAAGTAGTTCATCCCGAGCTGTGAGTTCGCCAGCGCGTCGTTGGGCCGCATGAGCATGGCGCGCAGGTTGTAGCCCATGGCTTCGTCGAACTTGTTCAGGGTCAGCAGGACGCCGCCGAGATTCACCAGCGGCTCGAAGGCGTCCGACTGATCTTCCAGGGCGTGGCGGAAGCACTCCTCGGCGCGCTCGAACTTCCGCGTCTGGTAGGCGATGGTGCCGAGATTGTTCCAGGCCATGGCGAATTGCGGCGCGAGGGCCACGGCGCGCTCGAGGTGCTTCACGGCGGCGTCCACGGCGTGCTGCGAGAGGTCCTTCTGCGCCTGGTCGTATTCGCGGATGGCCTTATCGGTGACGGAGAGCTGCTTGGCCGGAACGGAGTGGCGCCGGCGGAGCACGTCGGCCACCACGAAGTCATCGTCCTTCAGATCGAGCTTGAGCACGACGCGGTTGTGCGCGTCGGCCGTTCCGGGGCCGACCTCGATGGTCTGGCGCGCCTCGCCGCGCGAGGGGAGGAAGATCGAGAGCGTGTACGGCGCGGCCTCCAGTTTCTTGAAGCTGAAATGGCCGTCGTCGTCGCTGAGGGTGGAGGCAGTGAAGGGGCTCGAAACACCGAACAGCGAGACCACCGCGCGACCCGGCGGCGCGAACTGACCCGTGAGCTCGAACACCGGACCGGCGGCGAAAGCGACGCACGCCGCCGCCGGCAGCCACAAAAAACGAAGCATCCGCGATTCGATTGTAACGCCGGCTTCATCTCAGCGCCACGAACGAAGCGATTTCGGAGCTGTAATACTGAAACGGCCCTTCCGGAAGCTGCCACCATGCCTCCGTGTGGCCGGGGACGCGGAACCCATCGCAGGCGCGGAAATCGCGGGCGCGGACGAGCCAGGGCGTGAGCACCGTTGCGCGGCCCAGCGCCCGCGGCCGGTTGGCGCGGCATTCGAGCGGCGAACCGTCCTCACCGATCGTGGCCTCGACCTCCGCGCCAGACGGCGCGCCGGCGTCGCGAACCTGCAATGTGAGCGGACCGGCCGCGCTCCATTCGAGCGCCGGGTGGTTCAGGACCATCGCCGGACAAAGGGCGACGGAGGCGAGATAGCGCTGGAGTTCGCCGCGGTCGAACGCCGGACCGGTGATCTTTTTCACCGGGAGGATGCCGCCGGCGCGGATGGCGATCTGGCCGCGTGCGTCCTCGTAGGCGTCGGTGACCGAGAAGAATCGCGCGCTGCCGCCGTGGAATCGCGCATCCCAGCGGAAGCGGCTGCGCGCCGCGTCGATCTCCTGCTCCGCGGTGAAGCCGCTCCAGCGGGCATTCGGGGCGGCGCGGAATTCGCCGCGCTCGATCAATCTGACGGCGCGCACGGTGCGGGCAGAATCCTCGCTGCCGGCGAAGCAGAACGCGCGCAACCGCGCGAGCAGGGCTCGGGCTTCGGGCGATTCCGGTTTGACTCCGCCGGTGCAGTCTCTTACCATTCTGTTCATCCTATGAAACCCGCAATTAGATCTCTCTCTTTCTGTTTTATTACCGCGCTGCTGCTGGCGGGCGCGGAGGTGTATCGCAAACCGCCGCAGGTAGTGCTGGATGCGCTGAACGCGCCGGCGGCGCCGGAGCTTTCCGTCAGCCCGACGCACGCGTACGCCATGCAGGCGAGCCCGGTGCGCTATCCGCCCATCGCCGAGCTGGCGCAGCCCATGCTGCGGCTGGCGGGCATCCGCATCAATCCGCAGACCAACGGCCTGCACAACACGGTGTTTTATTCCGGGCTGGTGCTGCGCAAGCTGCCGGAGGGGACGCAGGTCGAGGTGGCGCAGCCCTCCGGCGCTAAATTGAGCATGCCGCGCTGGAGCCCGGACGGCGCGCATTTCGCCTTTACCAATGCCACGCCGGCGGGAATCGAGCTGTGGATTGGCGGTCTCAGTGGGAGGACGCATCGCGTCCCCGGCATACGGCTGAACGGCGTGCTGGGCGGCGGCAGCGCGTACGCGGGGCGCGGGCGCGGCGCATCTTCGGAATTGCAATGGCTGCCCGACAGCAAGGGGCTGCTGGTGGAAATCGTAAGGCCCAATCGTGGACCGGCTCCAGCGGCGCCGAAAGTTCCGTCCGGACCGCATGTTCAGGAGAGCCTGGGCGGCGGAGGGCCGGTGTGGACCCACGAGGACATGCTTGCCACGCCGCACGACGAGGACCTCTTCCAATACTACGCGACTTCCCAGCTCGCCACCATCGACATGGCGAGCGGCAGAGTCGCGCCGGTGGGCAAGCCGGGCTTGATCGAGAGCGTGCGCATTTCGCCGGATGCGAAGTACCTGCTGGTGACCACCATTCACCGGCCGTTCTCGTACCTCTATGAATACCGCTCGTTCCCCACGGAGATCGAAGTGTGGAACCGGGCGGGGCGCGTGCTGCACAAGGTGGCCAGCCTGCCGCTCGAAGACAAAGTGCCGATCAACGGCGTGGCGACGGGGCCGCGGTACGTCGAATGGCGGGCGAGCGCACCGGCCGCGCTGGTGTGGGTGGAAGCGCTGGACGGCGGCGACCTGCGCAACGCGGCGCCGTTCCGCGACCACATCGTGGAGTTGAAGGCGCCTTTCACCGGCGAGCCCGTCGAGATCGTGAAACTGGAGCAGCGCTTCTCGGCAATTCAGATGGCGCCGGCGGGCGGGCTGGCGCTGGTCGAGGATTCGGAGCGGAAGACGCGCCGCGTGCGCACGTTCCAAATCGATCTCGACCGGCCGGGCGATGCTCCCAAGCTCATCTGGAGCCGCAACGTGCAGGACCGCTACCACGATCCCGGCCGCGCTATGGAGAAGCCCATGCCGAACGGCGCGCGGGCGCTCATTGTGGACGGCGGCAATCTGTTCCTGACCGGTCTGGGCGCTTCTCCCACCGGCGACCATCCGTTTCTGGACCGCTTCAACCTGGCGACGAAGCAGAGCGAGCGCATCTTCCGCTGCGACGACGATCACTACGAAACCGTGGAAGCGCTGCTGGACGGCCACGCGGGCAAATTCCTGACGCGGCGCGAGAGCCCCAGCGATCCGCCGAATTACTACGTGCGCAGCGCGGACGGGCACATGAGCGCGGTGACGAAGTTCCCCGATCCGCAGCCCATGTTCCGGAAGGTGAAGAAGCAGCTCGTCACTTACAAGCGGCCCGACGGCGTGCCGCTATCCTTCGTGCTGTACCTGCCGCCGGACTATCAGCCGGGCACGCGGCTGCCGACTCTCGTGTGGGCCTATCCGCGCGAATATGGCGACGCCGCTACTGCGGGGCAGGTGAGCGGCTCGACGAATCGGTTCACGGAGGTAAGCGGATACTCGGAGATCTTCCACGTGCTGGATGGCTTCGCGGTGCTCGATAACACCGCCATGCCGGTGGTGGGGAGCGACCCCGACACGGTGAACAATACCTACATCGAGCAGATCGTGGCGGACGCCCAGGCGGCCATCGACAAAGCCGTGGAGATGGGCGTTACAGACCGCAACCGCGTGGGCGCGGGCGGGCACAGCTACGGCGCGTTTATGACCGCCAACCTGGTGGCGCACTGCGACCTGTTCAAAGCCGGGGTGGCGGAGAGCGGCGCATACAACCGCACGCTGACGCCGTTCGGCTTTCAGAGCGAGCGGCGCACCCTCTGGCAGGCGCCGGAGATCTATCTGAAGATGTCGCCGTTCATGTATGCGGACAAGATCAAGACGCCGCTGCTCCTCATCCACGGCGAAGCGGACGATAATGACGGCACGTTTCCGATTCAATCTGACCGCATGTACCAGGCAGTGCGGGGCAACGGCGGGACCGTGCGGCTGGTGTTTCTACCGTTCGAGGCGCACGGTTACCGGGCCAAAGAGACCGTCGAACACGTGCTGTGGGAGAAGTTCACGTGGTTCGACCGCTACGTGAAGGGAGCCGGCGCGGCGGAATAGTCTCCGAGGATGCCCGGAACCCAGTTGAAATCAGCGGCTCTTGCCGGAGCCGTGATAGGCTCCGGCAAGAGCGGTTGCGCAATCCGTACTCCTGTTGACACCCGACAGGAGGGGGCGTATACTCCTCTTGGATGTCTACAGAAGATTCCAAGCCCGGCATTCTTCAAGGCACGCTGGACCTGATGGTTCTGCGGACGCTCGCGACCATGGGACCGCAGCACGGCTTCGGGCTCGCCAAACGCATCCAGCAGATCTCGGACGGGGCGCTCGCGCTGAATCAGGGGACGCTCTATCCGGCGCTCTTGCGGCTCGATCAGCGCCGGTGGGTGAAATCGAAGTGGGGCGCTTCCGAAGCGGGCCGACGCGCGAGATTTTATGAAATCACGGCGGCTGGGCGGCGCGCCATGGAGCGGGAATCCGAAGACTGGGCGCGGACGGTGGCGCTGATGGACCGCTTCGTGCGGCTGGCGCCGGAGGAATGATATGTGGCGAAGATTTCGCGCGATGCTGCGGCGGGCGCGGCTGGACCGCGAATTCGCGGAGGAAGTGGATTTCCATCTCGCGATGCTCGAAGCGGAATTTCGCCAGCGCGGCATGAGCGCACGGGAAGCGCGGGCCGCGGCGCGGAGGGAATTCGGCGGCGTGGCGCGGATCCAGGAAATCCATCGCGAGCGGCGCGGCATTGCATGGCTGGAGAGCTGCGCGCGGGATGTCCGCTACGCGCTGCGTGGCCTGCGGCGCAGCCCCGGATTCACCGCGGCGGCGGTGCTGCCGCTGGCGCTGGGCATCGGCGCCAATACCGCGATCTTTTCACTCTTCCACGCTCTGCTGATGCGCCTGCTGCCGGTGGCGCGGCCGGAAGAGCTGGTGAACTTGTATCAGACCGGCGGCTGGATCAGGGGGCACTCTTCGTATCCGCTGTACCAGGACATCGCGGCGCGCACGGACCTGTTCAACGGCGCCGTCGCGCGGACCGGCGTCGAGAAGGTGCGGTTTCGCGAGCGGCCGGAGGCGCGCGAGAACTTCGCCATGCGCGAATTTGTCTCCGGGAATTATTTTCAGGTGCTTGGGGTACGGCCGGCGCTGGGGCGGCTGTTCACCGCGGATGAAGACCAAGTGTTAGGCGGGCATCCTCTGGCGGTGCTTAGCTACGATTGCTGGCGCAACCGCTACGGAGGCGACCCGGCAGAATTGGGCGCCACGATCGTGGTGGATGAAAAGCCGCTCACCGTCATCGGCGTGGCTGCGCCGGGATTCCACGGGATACAAGTCGAGCGGAGCACCGACGTTTGGGAGCCGGTCACGATGGCGGAAATGCCCTTCCAAAGCCCCACTACGTGGTGGCTGCAAATTGTGGCGCGGGCACGGCCGGAGATTCCGCGAAAGCAGCTTCAGGCGGCCGTGAATGTGCTGATGGAGCAGCACCTGGCTTCGAATTTGCCGGCCAGCTTCAAGGCAGCGTTTCGCAAGCGCGTCATGGAGCAGCGCCTGGAGGTGCGCGACGCGGGCATCGGCGTCTCCATGCTGCGCGAAGCATTCGCGAAGCCACTGCGGGTGCTCATGGCGGCCGTTGGGCTGGTGCTGTTGATGGCCTGCGCCAACGTGGCGAACCTGCTGCTGGCGCGTGGTGCGGCACGGCGCAAGGAAATCGCCATGCGCTTCTCACTCGGCGCGTCGCGCGCGCGGCTGGTGCGGCAAGCGCTTACGGAAAGTTTCCTGCTGGCCGCGGCGGGCGCGGCGCTGGGAACCGCGCTGGGATTTTGGGGCACACAGGCCATCGTGCGCTTTCTGCCGGCGCAGGCCGGCGATCCGCTGAGCGCCGGGCCGGACCCCGCCGTGCTGACCTTCACGCTGGCAATTTCGGCGCTCTCGGCGCTCCTGTTCGGCCTCGTGCCGGCGCTGCGGTCCACCGCCGTCGATCCGGCCGCCGGGCTGCGCTCGGAGAGTGGCGGGACCGCGGGAATTTCCGTGCTGCGGCGCGCGCTGGTTTCGGCGCAAGTGGCGTTCTCGGTGGTGCTGGTGGCGATGGCCGGATTGTTTGCGCACAGCTTGTTCGAGTTGCGCTCGGTGGATCTCGGGTTCCACGACCAAAACGTGGTTGCGTTCGGCCTGGATTTTCCGCGGGCGTGGCGAGGGCGGGATTTCCGGCCGGCATATAAAACACTTGCGGAGCGGCTTCGCAATGTGCCGGGAATTTCTTCGGTGAGCTATGGCTTTCCGGGGCCGTTCCTGATGGGCAGGGCGAGCGCCACGTTGCGCGTGGCCGGCTCCGAGCGCACGGCGGCCGGGCCGGCGAACGTGGCCACGGCGGAAGTGGCGCCAGGATATTTTGCGACCATCGGCACGCCGCTGGTGATGGGGCGGGAGTTCGACCAGCATGACACCACCGGCGCGCCGAAGGTCGCTGTAGTGAACGAGGCATTCGTGCGCGCGTTCCTGCCGGGGGACCGGCATCCCGAGCGGCACGCGCTGAGCTTCAAGGACGGAGAGCCCGCCTGGATCGTCGGCGTGGTCCGCGACGTGCGGCAAAAGGGGATTCAGGAAGCGCCCGAACCGGCCGTGTATATTCCCATGGGGCAGCAGGATCTGGTCCGGGGCGGGGCCACCATGCTGCTGCGCACGCAACTGCCGGTTGCGAGCCTCCTGCCCACGCTGTATCGGGAAGCGGCCAAGGTAGGGACGGGGTGGATTCGGAATCTCGGCACGCTGCGCGACCACATCGACGATTCGATTTTCGAGCAGCGGCTGCTGGCCGCCATCGGCGGCTTCTTCGGCGTGCTGGCGCTGGTGCTGGCGGCGGTGGGGCTGTATGGTGTGGTGGCCTATTCGACAGCGGCGCGGACGGGCGAGATCGGCATCCGCATCGCTCTGGGCGCGCAGCGCGGCGGCGTGGTGTGGCTGATTCTGCGGGATGCGCTGGCGCTGGTGGCGGCCGGGTTGGCGATCGGGTTGGGCGGCGCGATTGCAGCGGCGCGCGCGGTTGGCACGCTGCTGTTCGGCATCAATCCGCTGGATCCGGCGGCGTTCATCACTACGGCGCTGGTGCTGGCGGCGGTGGGAATCGGGGCGGCGCTTGTGCCGGCGCGGCGCGCGGCGGGACTCGACCCCATGCGCGCGCTCAGGCAGGAATAATCAGAACGCCCAGCGCCACAGGCTGGCGCCCGCCGTATAGCCCGCGCCCACCGCGGTGAACAACACGAGGTCGCCCTTTTTCAGGCGGCCCTGCTGGATGGCGTCCCGCGTGGCGAGTGGAATCGTACCGGCGGTGGTGTTGCCGTAGCGGTCGATGTTGATCAGCACCCGTTCCAGCGGAATGCCCAGCCGGTCCGCAGTGGCGGTGATGATGCGCTTGTTGGCCTGGTGCGGAATCATAATGGACACTTCGTCCACGGAGAAACCGTTGCGCGCGATCAGCTCGCGGCAGACCTCGTACATTTTTCGCACCGCGTATTTGAAAACCTGGGCGCCGTCCTGCTTGACGTAGTGCAGGCGCTTTTCCACGGTTTCGCTGGAAGCCGGCATGCGGCTGCCGCCCGCCGGCATCTTCAGATAATCCCCACCGGAGCCGTCGACCTCGCCCAGAAAATCGATGAACCCGGCGCCGTCGTCAGCCTCGCCGGCGGGCTCCAGCAGCATGGCGCCCGCGCCGTCACCGAACAGCACGCACGTCGAGCGGTCGGTGTAATCGATGATCCGGCTCATCGTATCGGAGCCGATCACCAGGACCTTGCGCTGCGTGCCGGCTGCAACCAGTTGGGCGGCCGTGGTCAGGCCGTAAACGAATCCGCAGCAGGCGGCCACCAGATCGAATCCCCAGGCTCCGCGCGCCCCCAGAGCATTCTGCACCAGGCAGGCGGTCGAGGGGAAGAACATGTCCGGCGTCACCGTGCAGACGATAATCGTGTTCAATTCCGACGCCTCGATGCCGCGGTGGGCCAGAGCGCAGCGCGCCGCCTCGACCGCCATGTCGGAGGTCGCCACTCCGGGGTCGGCGATGTGCCGCTCGCGGATGCCGACGCGTTCCATAATCCATTGATCGTTGGTATCGACGAGCTTCTCCAGGTCCTGGTTGGTGAGCAGGCGAGGGGGTGTATAGCATCCGAGCGCAGTGATTTTGGCTTTGGGCAAGATGGAGTCCTTAAGAATTCAGAGTAACCTATCGACAGCGCCTGCGGTACGCTGGTGTGCAGATGGCCGAGCCGCGTCCGCTGGACCTCGAGGCAGTGCAGACGTCGCTGTTCTTCGAGACGCCAGAACAGATTTATGCCCGCGTGTTTCGGGCGCTGCGCCCGCGCGCACCCATTCCGGAGATGCACGTCGAGTTCTGCCGGTTCGCCAATGCCGACAGCTTCATCAAACTCGAAGACGGGCGCATCCAGGTGCGCATTTCGGACCTGCTGGAGGGCGCGCCCGCGCCGGTGGGGGAAGCGCTGGCGTATATTCTGCTGGGCAAGCTTTACCGCAAGACCGTCCCGCGGGTCTACGCGCACCGCTACCGCCTGTATATGAACCGCCGCGACGTGCGGCGGCAGGCGCAGATCGTGCGGCAGGTTCGCGGCCGGAAATTCATCTCCGGGCCGCAGGGGGAGCACCGCAACCTGGACGAAATATTCGAGGGGCTGAACCGGCAATTTTTCGACGGCCTCATGGGAAGGCCGCAGCTCGGATGGAGTCGCCGCGCGGCGCGCGGCATGCTGGGGCATTTCGACCCCGCGCACAATGCCATCATTGTCAGCCGCATCTTCGATTCCCCGCGCGTGCCGCTGCTGGCGTTGGAGTATGTCGTTTTCCACGAGATGCTGCACCTCGAACATCCGGTGGACCACAACGGGTCGCGGCGCCGGGTGCACACGCGCGAATTCCGCGAGGCGGAGCGCAGGTTCCCCGACCTGACAAGAGCGAAGGAAATGCTCAAGAGGCTATAAGCGCCGCGGGCCTACCGCAGATCGGCGAATTCCGCCTTGGCCGCCTTGAAAACGGGAATGCCCGGATCGGCATCCTTCCAGAGCGAGAGGAAGTCCTGGTACGCGGTTTTGGCTTTGGCCTTGTCGCCCGACAACACCAGGGCGCGGGCGAGCTCCAAATGCGCCAACGCGCCGATGGGATCGCTGGCGACGATGTCGCGGCGGTCGATGATCTTGTGAAATTCCGCGGCGGCTTGCGCGCCCTGGTGCGCGGCCAGGTACGCCTCGCCGCGCATAAAAACCGGGTAGAGCGCGCCGAAGCCGGCGGTGAACCAACTGAGCGGCACGCCGAGCTCATTGGGCCGCGCCGCTTCCAGTAACTCGATCGCTTGCCCGGGCTGGCCGGCGTTGAGCGCGAGGCGCGCGCGAAGCACGGGGAGGTAACTGGTTTGGACGGAGGTATCCTCGGGCAAGCGCCGCGCCAGATTGCTGGCGATCGATTGTGCGCCGGCAGAATCTCCCGCGAGGGCGGAGCACAAGCCCGCCGCGTATTCCACGTCGCGGCCCGTCGATGATCGGAGGGCATCGGACGCCTCGCGCCGGGCGGCCGCGGCATTGCCGAAGAAGGCATCCCAGAGCGCGGCTTGGGCCGCAAATCGCACCTGCTCTTCGCGCCGGCCCGTCTGCTGCGCCAGGCCGGCCTGGATGCGGCGCACGAGTTCGCGGGCCTGATCGAGATGGCCGGAATAAGCCAGGGCGAGCGCCGCATGATCCATGACCCACGGCCCCACCGCGGGATCGGCTTGGGCGTGCGCGAGGATGGCTTGCATGGCGGCCTGGTCGCCTTTGAGGAAGGCCAGGTCGTATTCCCGAACCAAGCCCAGCGGTATCTCCGCCTTGCGCCGGGAGGCGAGGCGCCAAGCCGCTTCGGCTTCGGGGAGGCGATTCAGAAAGCGATCCGCGGTGGCCAGGTTGAGGTAGGAGGAGGGCACCGAGGGATCGAGCGCCATCAACTTCCGGGCTTGCTCGGCTGCCTTCTCATACTGGCCGAATGATGGGTAAACCGTGCCGGAGAGGAGGCCAGGGGGCTCGGCCGCGCGCGGGTAGGTTTGCGCCCAGAGCTCGAGCATCTGGCGGGCCTTTTCTAAATTGCCGGTAACTTGTAGGTAGTAATTGGTGGCGATGAAAAATCGCTCGGCGTCGGTGGTGCGGTCGCGCAACTGGTACGCGCGGGTGAGGCTGCGGGCGGCGAGACCGGTCTCTCCGATATCGCCGTAGATCCGGCCCATATAGGCGTGCGCCATGGCGAAATCGGGATCGAGCTTGACGGCGCGCTGGAAAAGAGGACGGGCCGCATCGTCGCCGCTCGACCAAAGGAGCTTCTTGCCGGCGCTGAAGGCTTGCAACGCTTCGAGCGAAGGCGTCGTGGCCTGGGCCAGCGGTGTTTCGTGCTGCCGGAACTGGGCGGGCGATTCACCGGCTCGGGTGCGAAACCTGCCGGCGATCTTGCTCAGGGCGTTCAGGACATCTTCTTTGCGGGGCGCCTGCTCCTGCTCCTCGTCGAGCAGGTTTCCGGTGCCGCAAAGACTGGCGCGCAATCGCAGGACATACTCGCTGCCGCGCGGTGCGACGGAGCCTTCCAACACGGCGGCGCTGCCGGTGCGCTCGCAGACTTCGCGGGCGGTTGCCGCATCGAGAGGCGCGTCCGGCGGCCGGCCCATCAAGCGCAGCGTCTGCTGGACGCGCTCATCGGAGATCAGGCTGAGGAACGGCGACTGCTCGAGTTCCACGGCCAGGCCCTGGCGCAGCGTGCCGTCGAAGACGAGGTCGCCCGTGGTGTTCCGGAAATCCGCCAGGACGATGGTGTCTTTGGCGGCGAGCCGGGGAGGGCGGTGGAGCGCGAAATAAGAATACCCTCCCGCTGAGAGAGCCAGAACCGCGGCGGCAGAGGCCAGCAGCTTCCAGCGCGCCGCGAAACGGCGCCGGGCGGCAGCGCGTGTGGGGGAGGGAAGGGAACTGCTCGCGGTGTCGCGCTTCAGCCGCTGGAGGTCGGCGAGAATTTCGGAGGCGTGCTGGTAGCGCAGGGCGCGATCTTTCTCCAGGCACTTGCGGATGATGTGCTCCAATTCGGGAGGCAGATCGGGATTGATCCGCACC
>JAJYLS010000510.1 GCA_021787555.1 Acidobacteriota bacterium
ACACCGTCGGCCGGGCGTCCGACCCCAAAGAGCAGCTCGCGGTTGAATTCGCCCGGCACCTCGCCGATCTGCTACAGCGGGGGCGCACTTCGGGAGAGTTCGAACACCTGGTACTGGTGGCAGATCCGCATTTTCTCGGGGATCTGCGCGCAGCACTCGACGCCCATACCGCAAAGCTGGTGACCGGGTCGCTTGCAAAGGACCTCTATGAGGTTCCGGAACAGGATCTGCCGGATCACCTCCGGGGACTGCTGAAATTGTAGCGGGCCGAGCCGAACCCAATGGCAGCCTGCGGAACCGACGGCGCCCCACGCACCGTGATCGCCGGGAATGTGCGCTAGCGGGGATTAACGCCGAGATGTTCGCCGATCCGCCGTACACCTTCAGCCAGGTTTTCGAGCGTATTGGCATAGGAAAAGCGCACATGCTGCAGCGGCCGGTGTTCCCCAAAATCAAGACCCGGTGTAATCGCAACGCCCGACCGCTCCAGCAGATCCATGGCGAAAACCCCGGAGTCGCGGCTGAAACCGCTGCAATCGGCATAAATATAGAATGCCCCCTGCGGGGTCGCGCGCACCGCGAATCCCAGGCGCGTCAGCGCCGGAAGCAGGTAATCGCGACGCTGCCGGAAAATGTCGCGCCGCCGCGCAAGTTCGGCGCCGACCTCGGGCCCGAATGCGGCAAGCGCCGCGTGCTGGCCTGGCGTGCTGGCTGCCAGGAAAATATTTTGCGCGAGCCGCTCCAGTTGCGGAACGTAATCGTGCGGCGCCACCAGCCAGCCGACGCGCCAGCCGGTCATGCCGTAGTACTTCGAGAAACTGTTCACCACGAATACTTCATCCGAGTGCGTCAGGGCGCTTACCGCCTCCCCGTCGTAGGTCAGGCCGAGATAGATCTCGTCGACGATCACCCGACCTCCCAGGCGCAGCGCGGTTTCCACGATGGCGCCCATTGCCGCGGGTGACACCGCGCTGCCCGTGGGGTTTGACGGCGAAGCCAGCAATACCGCGCGCGTGCGGTCCGACCAGTGGCGTCGCACCAGTTCTGCGTTCAGCTGGTAACCGGTCGTCTCATCGACCGGCACCAGTCGCGCCTCCCCGCCAAACAGCCGCACGAAGTGACGGTTGCAGGGATATCCCGGGTCGGCCATGATCACCTCGTCTCCCGGGTCGATCAGCACCCCGAACACCAGTTGCAGCGCGCCCGATGCTCCAGGGGTCACCACAACCCGCGCAGGTTCAGGGCGCGCGCTGGCAGGATAGGTTTCCGTGATGCGTGCCCGCAGCTCCGGCAGACCAAGCGCCGGGGTGTACTGCGTGTGTCCGGCCTGGAGTGCGGCAATTCCGGCGCGCAGAATCTCTGACGCCGTCGGGAAATCAGGCTCGCCGATCTCCATATGGATGATGGACCGGCCTTGCGCCTCGAGCTCGCGCGCACGGGCCAGCACCTCCATTACGCGGAAGGGTGCTATCCGGGCCATGCGGGCGGCGATTGCTTGCGTCAACTCAGACACTTCCGGCGGGGAAATGACAGCCCATCGTGATCGCCGGCCTCAGCGCGGCAACAGTCTGCGGGCGACATTGACGTTGAACATGGATAGAGGCCCGGCACCAGAGATCGACTGAAGAATCGTGCAGGGCTTAACCGGTTCAGCGAGACCGTCAAGAACCAGCGCCGCCCCGTCAAAATCGTGGTCACGCGTATAATCGCTCACCGTCACCACGGTGGCCAGGCCGGCGGCCAGAGACGAGCGTAGACCGTTTTCGGAGTCCTCGAAAGCGAGACATTCTTCCGGCGCCACACCCATGCGCTCCATCGCATAGAGGTAAATGTCCGGCGCGGGCTTCTTGTGTCTCACCACATCGCCGGCGGCGATCACCTCGAACCAGCCCGGCGAACCGTGCCCCAGGGCATGCTCAAGCAGGGCGGTCACGTTTTCCGGCGTCGTCGTTGTCGCGATGGCCAGCCTGAGCCCGCAGCGGCGCGCCTCATCCAGCAGTCGGCGCACACCGGGCCGCAGCGGGATGGACCCGCGCGCAAGCAGCTCCGTATAGATCCGTGTCTTGGCGGCATGCAGACGCGCCACGTAGCCGTCGTCGCCCTCCGGGAACGGCTGGTCGGAACGCCACCGGTTCTGATAGTGGCGTATACGCTCCTTTCCTCCACTGACGGCGAGCAGCTGACCGTACAGCGCACTGTCCCAGTCCCAGGCCAGACCGGCCTCGGCGAAGGCCCGGTTGAAAGCCACCCGATGGCCGTCCCGCTCCGTATCGGCCAAGGTCCCGTCCACATCGAATATGAGGGTTGTCAACGCCATTTCACCGCCCCAGTGCGCCAAAACACGGCCGGCATTTTACTCCATTTTCCCACCGTGCCAGCATGGCGCAATTTTTGCATTTGGAATCCTTGCGCCCTACCCCGGTTTTCTGGTATAGATGCGCGCTTGATTTTTGGCCATACGATTGATTTTGGCAGGAGCTACGATGCCTGTACGCAAAAAGATGGAACTCTCTTCCGGCGCCCTGATCCACGGGATCAAACCCTATGTGGAAAAAAAGGGCGAGAAATACATGAAC
>JAJYLS010000511.1 GCA_021787555.1 Acidobacteriota bacterium
ATGTTATGGCAAATGGCCACCATGACGCGCCCGCGGTCGTCGTAGATGCCGCGCCAGTGGGGAGCCTTTCCGCTCTCGCCTTTTTCGTAGGTCAGGCCGGTATCGAGGTATAGCGCGCCGGGGACCTGGTAGCGATTGTCCAGGTCGTAGAGCACGTGGAAAATGGGATCTTTGGAATCGAGATCCACGATGGGGCGGTCGGGGAAAACCTTCTTCATGCTGGCGGCGAAAAAGCTCCACTCGATGTCGCCGTGGAAATCGTCGCACATGAAGAAGCCGCCGCGCAGCAGGTATTCGCGCAGGGTGCGGGCCTGCGTATCGGTGAGATTCCAGTGGCCCACCTCCACGCCGTAGAGCCAGGGCCAATCGTAGACGTCGTTATCGTCGAGATCCACGGGCTCTTCCACGGAGCGCGTCTGGATGCGCGTCAGGCGGCGCACGGCGGCGGAAAGATGGCGATCCGAGCGGGGATAGTCCATGGTCCAGTTGGAGGCGCCCGCTTTCCATGAGTCGAGGAACTGGTAGCCTCCGTGGGAGCGGTCGACCGGCGGGTACATCAGGCGTGCGAAGGTCCACTCGCCGGGCGTCCGGAAATCCGGGGGAATCGGGTAGTGTCCGTATTCCAGGCCGGGATAAACGCGGAACGGCCTCTGAGCAAAAACGGCCGTGATCAGGACAAAGGCGAGAATGGCTGCGGCTCGAAGCACCGTTGAGTTCCAGAATAGCATCGGGCCTCCCGACGCCGCCTTGAGCGGTGCGCTACCATGTTTGCCATGATCTCGCAGAGCAGAACCTCGCGCCGTGGATTTCTGGCCGCCGCCGCGGCCGCTCCGCTGGCCCTCGCCGCGCGCAAATCCAAGCGGGTGCCGATCGGTCTGGAGCTCTTTTCCGTGCGCGAGGACCTCGCCAAGGACCTGAATGGCACGGTCACCGCCGTTGCCAAGATGGGATACCAGGTGGTGGAATTCTTCGCCCCGTATTTCACCTGGACTCCGGAATACGCCAAGGAAGTGCGCGGGCTGATGGACGGCCTCGGCATCCGCTGCAACTCCACGCACAACGGTCCGGCTTCTTTCAAAGGCGATGGCATTGCCAAGGCCATCGAGTTGAACGAGGCGCTGGGCACGAAGTTCATCGTGATGGCCAGCGCCGGGCGCGTCCAGGGGCTCGACGGATGGCGGAAGGTGGCCGACACCCTGACCGCGGCCTCGGAAAAATTCCGCGCGGCGGGACTGCGCGGCGGGTATCACAACCACCAGACCGAATTCACGCCGGTGGACGGCAAGCGGCCCATCGAAATCCTGGCGGCCAACACGCCCAAAGATTTTATGCTCCAACTCGATGTGGGCACGTGCGTGGAAGCCGGCTCCGACCCGGTGGCGTGGATCAACGCCAATCCGGGGCGCATCAATTGTCTGCACCTGAAGGATTGGGCGCCGGGCGCGGACAAAGGCTACAAGGTGCTGTTCGGCGAGGGCGTCGTGCCGTGGAAGAAGGTCTTCGCGGCGGCCGAGTCGAAGGGCGGCGTGGAGTATTACCTGATCGAGCAGGAAGGCAGCCGCTACGCGCCGATGGAGACGGTGGAGAAGTGCCTGGCGGCGTACCGGCATATCCACGGGTGAGCTTGTTTTTTCCAATGCGCTTTGAACGCGGCGATGCGGTCGAGCGTCTTGTCGAAATCGCCGTCGAAGCAGATGGCGCGGTCGTCCAGACGTGCTCGGATAGGCCGTAGCGCGCGAGCCACGCTTCGACGTGTGGGGTCCAGCGTACCGTGAAGAAGACGACGCGGTATCCAAGCCGGTCGAGGCCCGCAGCTTCTTCGACGCGCCGCAGGGCCTCCGCGGTCCGCACCTTGCGCCGCTGCTCGCGGTAGACCATCATGCCACGGTCTTCTCCGCGCACGCGGTTGTACGTGCGAGGAGCTCGTAGCGGCGCATGTATTCGGCGATCATGCGGCCGGCCGTGAAGCGCTCGCGCGCTGCGCGGCGGCATTCGTCGGACCGGATTTCGCCCACATGGCGAATGGCTTGCGCCATCTCGTGTGTGTTGGAAGCGAGAAAGCCCGTGCGGCCGTGCTCGATGATTTCCGGCAGCGCTCCGGCGGGAAAAGCGATCACCGGTGTGCCGCAGGCCAACGCCTCCATGGCCACCAGCGAGCTGGTTTCGGGCACCAGGCTGGGCACCAGCAGGCAGCGCGCAGCGGCCAGCAGACGCCGCTTGCGCGCCGCACCCGCGGGCCCGACGAACCGGTGGCCGTTGCCGTCCATGCGCGGCATCACCTCGCGCAGGAAATATTCCTCGTGCGCGCGGTAGGGGAAGATTTCGCCCGCGAGCACCAGCGGGATGCCGGCTTCCGCGGCGGCGTCAAGTGCGAGATGAAAACCTTTCTCCGGGCAGATGCGGCCCAGCGCCAGGGCGAAATTGCGCTTGGTGACGTGCGTCTGGAAGCGCTCCAACGGTACGCCGTTTTCGATGTACGGCAACAGCGCGGGGCTGGGTGGGCAGTTGTGCTGCTGCGAAGCGGAGACGCAGTGCATCCAGGTGTTGGGGCGCTCCGGGCGGAAGACGTG
>JAJYLS010000171.1 GCA_021787555.1 Acidobacteriota bacterium
GCGAGAACGCCGAATTCGCCGCGGCCTGCGAGGATGCGGGCATCGTGTTCATCGGACCCTCGGCCGCCTCCATCCGGATGATGGGATCGAAGACCGCCGCCCGGCAGGCGGCCGTGGCCGCCGGCAAGCCCTTCGTGCCGGGAACCGAACAGCCGGTCGATCTCGAAGGAGCGCGCGACTTCGCCCGTGCCCACGGCTATCCGGTGCTGCTCAAAGCGGTGGCCGGCGGCGGCGGCAAGGGCATGCGGCGCGTGGACCGCGAAGCCGATCTGGAATCCGCCTACCGCAACGCCGCCAGCGAAGCCGAGCGCGCCTTCCGCGATCCGGCGATTTACGTCGAGAAGCTCATCGAGCGGCCGCGCCACATCGAGATTCAGCTCCTCGGCGACCGCCACGGCAACATGATCCATCTCGGCGAGCGCGAGTGCTCCATCCAGCGACGCCATCAGAAAGTGATGGAAGAGTGCCCGTCGCCGCTGGCCGCGCTGTATCCCGAGATGCGCGACGCCATGGGCGAAGCGGCCATTCGCGCGGCGCGCGCGGCGGGTTATTACAACGCCGGAACCGTCGAGTTCCTGGTGGATCGGGACCGGCGCTTTTACTTCCTCGAAATGAACACGCGCCTTCAGGTCGAGCATCCGGTGACGGAACTGGTGACCGGCCTCGACCTCGTGCGCTTGCAGGTCGAGATCGCCGCCGGCGCGCGCCTCCCGCTCACCCAGCAGCAGGTGGCCTGGCGCGGGGCGGCCATCGAATGCCGCATCTATGCCGAAGATCCATACAACAATTTCCTTCCGTATCCCGGTAAGCTGACGCGCTTGCACCGGCCGCTGGGGCCGGGCATCCGCCTGGATGGCTGCGTGTATCCGGGTTGGACCGTCCCGGTCGAGTACGACCCGCTGCTGGCCAAACTCGCCGTATGGGCGGCCACGCGCGAGGACGCCGCCGACCGCATGCTGCGCGCCCTCGGCGAATATGATGTCGGCGGCATTCGCACCAACATCGGCTTCTTCCGGCAAATCCTGGAAGACGTGGAATTCCGCGCGGGCCGCCTCCACACGGGCTTCATCGAGGAATTTTTCGAACGCCATCCAGCCGAGAGCGTGCCGGAGGAAGTGGCGGCCGTCGCCAAGCTCGCCGCCGCCTTAATTTCGGGGACAGGCTACGAAACCCCCAAACTCCCCGCATCCGGCGCCTGGCTTGCCGCCGGGCGCGATGGGCTGCTGCGATGAAACTCCTGCTCAACGTCAACGGCGCCGAGGACCGCATCGAACTGCTGGCGCCTCCGGGCCCAGAGGGCGCCCCCTGCCGCTTCCGCCTGGCCGACGGAATCGAGCGCACCGCCGACGTCCAGATGCCTGAGCCGGGCGTCTATTCCATCCTCCTCGGCGGGCGCAGCTACGACGCGCACGTCGAGCAAAACACGACCGGCCTGGTGGTCACCGTGGATGGGCACCGGTTCGAGATCGCGGTGCGCGATCCGCGCCAGTGGGTCCGGCAGGCGGCGGGTGCCGGCAAAGAAGGCGTGCAGACGGTCGCCGCGCCCATGCCCGGGAAAATCGTACGGGTCCTGGTGGCGCCCGGTGACGCCGTCGAGCAGGGCCAGGGCATCGTGGTCGTGGAAGCCATGAAGATGCAGAACGAGATGAAGGCCGCGCGCGCCGGACGCGTGCTGGCGGTGCGGGTGCAGGTAGGAACCGCGGTCAGCGCGGGCGAGGTGCTGGCGACCATCGAGTAGCGGCGCGGTACCACTTGCCCGCCGCCGCGCCGTCGCCGCGCACCACGACGACTTCCGCGTGGCGCGCAAGCAGATCCGGTGACGGCGGCCTCAGTTCGTCAACGCAGACGATCGCGATCTCGCCCTCCGGCGCGCCGCCGGGGAACGCCGCGACCGAACCATCGGTCAGCGCCAGAAATTCTTCTTCCGCGCATTCCAGCGTGTAGCGCGACCCACCGGCCAGCGCGATGCGGCACGCTTCGGGAAGCAGTTCACCCGGCAGCCTCCGCAGGGCCTGCGCCCACAGCCTTCGAAAAACCTTCGGGCTGGCCACGGCGCGCGCCAAAAATTTCAGGTAATTGATTTCGAGGATGCGGTCGAGTTCCTGCTGCGTGTAATAGCGCGAGGTGGTGGCGCGATGGCGATGCTCCACCACGGCGCCGGCCACGTACACGCTCGGCCAGCCGCGCTGCCACGCGCGGTAGCCCAGATCCAGGTCTTCGACGTAAGCCGGATCGTAGGCCTCGTCCACGCCGCCGAGCGCGCGCAGCATCGCGACATCGTAGAGCGAGCAGCCGCCGCTGCCGTAGAGCACGAACGTCAGGTCTTCGCCCGGCAGCGGCTCGTCGCAGCGCACCGGAAAGTCCTCCGGTGCGGCTTGCGCCATCACCGCCTTGCCGGTTTCCTCGCGGCGCACGCCCGGCGGGAAAAGGATCTGCGCGGTGGCGCAGAACAGGTTCGGGATGCGCTCGAACGGGCGCGCCAGCGCGTCGAAGAAGCCGGGCTCCACCAGCATGTCGTTATTCAGCAGGCAGAGATGCGAATAGCGCGTGCGGGCGAGCCCGCGGTTCACGGCGCGCGCGAACGAGAGCGGCACGGCGGAGCTCTCGATTTCGATCGCCGGCCATGCCGCGCGCAGGTATTCCGCCGTGCCGTCGTCGGAGCCGTTATCCACCACGACCACCTGCGGCGGGTTCTGCCGCATGATCCCGGGGAGCTGCGCTTCGAGCAGGTGCCGGCCGTTGCGCGAAGGGATGACCACAGAAACGCCGTGCGAGAGCGCCGGGCCGGCAATGGCAGGGCTTCTAGCGGGCCACCTCGGCCGCAAATATCCGGCGACTCGCGCGGCCGTGCTCCAGAAGCCGGTCACGTCAGATCAGCTCGACGTGTGCCGGCCGGGCATCTTGCCACATGGCCAGGGCCTGCATGGCGAACGCAGTGGACACGGGGTTGGCGTACGGCAGCCAGCGGCCGCCGGCGCGCCCGAAATAAAAGCCGCCGTCGATCCGCGGATCGTCCGAAACGGCCTGGAACGCGGCCAGATCCGCGGCTTCCTGCGCGGCCGCGTCGCGGTCGAGCGGCGCCACGCCGGCGCGATCGGCGAACAGACGCATGCGCAGCAGTTGCGCGTACACATCCGAGCGGGCGAAGTCCGGCGCAATCTCATGCAGATGCTGCGCGGCGCGGCGGATGCCGTCGCAGATCGCGGCGCCGCACCGCGGATCGGCAGCGCGCGGCAGCATGCCCTCCAGGAAATACAGGAACGCGTGCAGCCGGTCCATCACCTTCAGCCGGTCGGGATGCCCGGGCAGAAAGCTGCCGTAAGTGCGCAGGGAAAAAGCCAGCACGCTTTCGTACGGCGCGCGGAAAGCAGCATCGCCGGTTGCCTCCGCCAGTTCCCACCACGCCATCGCGGCCTTGAGTTGGTAGCAGCCTGAGGATCGCGACCAGCGCAGCGCGTCGCGCTCGGCGGGAGCCTTTTCCGGCAGCGCCAGCACGGGATGGTAATCGCCGTCGTGCGAGGCGAAATCGCGCGCCATGGCGCGGCCCAGCGCGGCGGCGGCACTCAGGAACTCGCCGCTGCCGGACGCGCGCCATGCCGCCAGCAGCGCGCGCACGATGATCCCGCAATCGAAGAAATAGGTGAATTCCGGCGGGTCCAGTTCGAACGGCATCGCCTGCGCCGCCGCGTCCCAAGCCGTCGAAGCGAGGTACCGGGCCGCGGCCAGAGCGCATTCGCGATACCGCGCG
Source organism: Acidobacteriota bacterium (assembly GCA_021787555.1). Taxonomy (GTDB): domain Bacteria; phylum Acidobacteriota; class Terriglobia; order Bryobacterales; family Bryobacteraceae; genus JAJYLS01. The sequence continues at coordinate 3,749 of JAJYLS010000171.1, forward strand.
TCGCCCGAGACCGAGTGCAGCCAGAAGAGCGCGCTCGCGGCATAGCCAGTGATTTCCGTGGAGACGGCGAGGTTGCGCTCCACGTCCGTGCGGTAATAGCGGGCCACGCCGCCATTCGCTTCCTGAATTCCGGAGCGCAGAAACCACGCCCCGGCGCGAGAGAGATGGGGAGACAAATCGTTAGTTTAGCATCGCTACAACAGCCAGATTCCCACCGCGATGGTCAGCACCGCCAGCGGAATTCCGGCGCGGGCGTATTCCCAAAATCCGATGCGCACTTCGCGCCGCGCCCGCTCCACCACGATCAGGTTGGCCACCGAGCCGAGCACCGTCAGATTTCCCGCCAGCGTGGAGGACATGGCCAGCGCCAGCCACGCGCGCGCGGCATCGGGCAGGCGCGGGATGAAGTTTTTGAAAACCAACACCGCGGGAACGTTGCTTACCACGTTCGAGAGCAGCGCGGCGAAGATGCTGAGCGGCGCGATGCGCTCCAGGTGGAAGCGCGAAGCGGCATCGAACAGCGCGCCGGAAAGCCCCGCCTTCTCCACGCCGGCAATCACGATGAACAGGCCGATAAACATCACCAGCAGGCTCCAATCGATCTCGCGGTAGATTCTTTCCGGCTTGAGGCGGCGCGTGAGCAGCAGCAGTGCGCCGGCGATCACCGCCACCAGCGGCGCCGGCCATCCCGCGAAAAATCCCACCAGCATGGCAGCCGAAATCGCCAGGGACTTGAACATCAGCACCCGGTTCACGCGCACGCGCCGCTGCGGCGCTTCGAGCGCCGATTCCCGGCGGAACTCGCCGCGGTAAACCACCGCGATTACGGCCACGGTGAGCACCAGGCCGGCGAGAGCCACGGGCGCGAGCGCCCCCGCGAACGGGCGGTACCCGATATGCGAAAAACTTCCGATCATCATGTTCTGCGGGTTGCCCGTGATGGTCGTCACGCTGCCAATATTGGAGGCCATCGCCACCGCCAGCAGGTACGGCACCGGGTTGCGCTCCAGGCGCTCGGTAATTTCCAGTACCAGCGGCGTGAGCACCAGGCACATGGTGTCGTTCACGAAGAACGCCGAAAACACGCCGGAGACGAGTACGATTCCGATCAGCAAAAACAGCGGCCGGTGAGCATGCTCCACCACCCGAGCGCTGACCGCGGTGAAGAATCCGGAAAGGCGCAGGTTGGCGACCACGATCATCATGCCGAACAGCAGCACGATGGTCTCGTAATTGACCGCGGTGTACGCCTCCTGGAGCGTGAGCACCCGGAACGCGAGCATGAGGCTCGCGCCGATAATAGCAGCGCCCGTGCGGTCCACGCGGAACCCCGGCAGGCGTCCGATGGCCAGCACCAGATAGGTGCCGGCGAAGATGAGAATGGCAGCGGTTTCCAAAGCGTCCGGCGGCTATTTGCGCGCGCGGGAGGAGACCTTGCGGCGACGAGACCGCGTCTCACGAATCCATTCGCCGATGGCGCTGACGAGCTTATCTGCCCTCTCGTCTAGGGCCTCATCGCGCTCCTTACGTTCGGCGGCGAACCGGTCGAGTCGCTCCCGGTTTTCGCCAATCAGCCGGTCCTGGACCGCATCGTGCTCGACGAGCCTGTCCACTTTTGCCGAGAGTTTCTCGATGTTGTCCTGAAGGACCACCTGCGCCCGGAGCAACTGCTTGTGCTCGTGCACGAATTCCTCGTGCGCTTGCTGGATTCGCTCGACCCAACTCTCGATGCGATCGAGCCTCCCGGATCCGTTGTCCGCCATAACCATAATTTACCGCAACAGCACGTCCATATAATTGAAGTAATGACCTCTTTTCGCGCTCTCATGATAATCACCCTGTCCGGCGTGTGCTTCGCCCAGAAGCGCGACGCGAAATTCAATAAGCTGGCCGACCGCTATTTCTCCGAGGCCGTTTTTCGCTTCGATCCGGTTTCCGGGACCGCGTCCGGCTTCCACCAGTACGATGCAAAGCTCGGTTCGGGCTCGCGCGCGGAAGTTCAGGCGCAGATCGCCGTGCTCAAGAAATTTGGGACCGAAGTGGCCCATTTCACCCCGCGCGGCCTCTCGCCGACGGTTGCCGCTGACCGCGAGTTGGTGCTTTCCCAAATTCGCGGCTCGCTGCTCGAACTGGAAACCATTCGCGGCTGGGAGAAGAACCCGGATAACTATTCCTCCGGCGCCACCGGCGCCATCTTCGTCATCATGAGCCGCAAGTTCGCGCCCGCGCCCGACCGCCTGCGGTCGGTGATCGCGCGCGAGCGGCTCATCCCGCGGCTGCTTCAATCGGGGCGCGAGAACCTGAGTAATCCGCCGCGCATCTACACCGAAGTCGCCCTCGAGCAGATGCCCGGCAACATCAGCTTCTTCCAGCACGACGTGCCCGCCGCGTTCCAGGACGTGAAGGACGCGACCCTCGACGCCGAATTCCAGAAGGCCAACCAAGGCGTCATCGACGCGCTTACGGCTTACCAGGCGTTCCTGAAAAACGATTTGCTGCCGCGCTCGCGCGGCGACTTCCGCATCGGCGCGGACGCGTATAGCAAGAAGCTGCTGTACGACGAAATGGTCGATACCCCGCTCGACCGCCTGCTGGCCATCGGCTACCAGGACCTCCGCCGCAACCAGGCCGAGTTGAAGCGCGTAGCGGCGCAGATCGATCCCAAGCGCACGCCCGCCCAGATCCTCCAGCAATTGGAGCAGGACCATCCGCCGGCGGACAAACTGCTCCCAACCTTTCGCGGCGTGCTCGGCGGGCTGCGCGACTACATCGACCAGCACCACATGGTCACGATTCCGTCGCCCGTTCCGCCGATTGTCGAGGAGACGCCGCCATTCATGCGCGCGCTCACCACGGCGTCGATGGATACGCCCGGTCCCTACGAGATGGTCGCCAAGGAAGGATTTTTTAACGTCACCCTGCCGGATGCCACCTGGCCGAAGAAGGAGGTCGAGGAGTACCTGGAAGGCTTCAACCGCGGAACCATCATCAGCACCGCGGTCCACGAAGTTTATCCCGGACATTACGTGCAGTTCCTGTGGCTGAAGTCCGCGCCCACCAAGGTGCGCAAGCTGATCGGGTGCAGTTCCAACGCGGAGGGATGGGCGCACTATGCCGAGCAGATGATGCTCGACCAGGGCTACGGCAACGGCGATCCCAAGCTGCGCCTCGGCCAGTTGCAGGACGCGCTGCTGCGCGATGCGCGCTACATCGCCGGCATCGAGATGCACACCGGCAAAATGACGCTGCCGCAGGCCACGGAATTTTTCGTGAAAGAGGGTTACCAGGTGCGGCCGGTGGCGGAGAAAGAAGCCAAGCGCGGCACCTCGGACCCGACCTATCTGGTGTACACGCTGGGTAAGCTCATGATCCTGAAACTGCGCGCCGACTACAAGGCTAAGCTGGGCGCCCAGTTCACCCTCGAAAAATTCCACGACGCCTTCCTGGCGCAGGGCTATCCGCCCATCAAAATCGTGAGGCGGGCGCTGTTGGGGAACGATTCGCCGGTGCTGTAGGGCTGGCTTTCATCGGCCGCAACTCCTGGGATCTCCCCACCCGAAATTTCCAGTTCCGGACTGCGACCGGCGTCTTGCACCGCTGCTCGCCGGTGGTGCGCACGCAAGCCACATGGGAAGACGCCCAGGTCGCGCCCTGGATCGCCCGCATGGGCGATATCTCGGCGGGCACGAATTCCAAGCGGCCTTCGACGCGGCCGATGCCGCCGAAGCGCAAAAGGAAGCCGACGCGTTCACGCGCGGCACCCTGCTCGCGATCCGGAGAAGTGGCTCCGCAACTACACGGGCGGGCTGCATCGCGTGATTTTCTACGGAGATCACGTCCACAGTATCGAACTGCTCGGAAGGCTGAGTGACCCGGGAGGTCTGAGGAATTTCGCATGAGTCTCGACCGAAAACCATAAGTTAAGGCAACGGAGCAACCGGGACGCGGGCGGATCGGTCAGGTCGCCGCGACGCCGTCGAAAACTTGGGAGGCGCATCGTGAATTCGGTTTGTAAGCTCGTGATCGTCGCCGGCCTTGCGCTTTTTCTTTGTGGCCTGGCGGCGGCCCAAACCACCTGCTCGATCAACGGAAGTGTGTTGGACAGTGTTGGACAGTGTTGGACACGACGCAGGCGGTAGTTACCGATGCGCAGATCATTCTAACGACACCGGCGTGAGCCGTACGGTCCAGAGATCCAGTGAAGGCTACTTCACAAGGGCTGGCAGAACCTGTGGGTGGCGGGCCGCTGCGCGTCCATGGACGTACAGGTGCACGGGACCTTTCGGGTGCAACCGGCGGCGGTGACGATGGGGCAGGCGGCGGGTACCGCGGCGGTGCAGTCCATCCGTACCAACCGGCCGGCGGCGGAGATCGATACCGAGGCCCTGGTCGCCACGCTGCGCAAGGCGGGAGCGTTCCTGCCCCAACAGACCACTACCAAACGCATGACCCGCGGCTGAACGCTCGCGGGCCTCGCTACTCCTCGAATTTGAGCGCTCGCGTGTCGCGCTCCAAACCGGTTCGAACCGTCAGAAGGCCGTATAGCTCCGGCCGGCGTGCCTGGATCCACATGCGTCCCGTGCTCTGCGGTAGCAAGGCTCCGCACAACTCGGCTACTACCATATCGTCGGCCGGCCTCTGCGTCTCGCTCAGAATGCGGCCGTAAGGGTCGAGAATCATCGAATTGCCGGTGCGGATTTCATCGTCGTCCACACCGATCCCATTCGCAAAAATCAGGAACAGTCCGTTGTCATGGGCGCGGCTGGGCAGCCAGCGCATCAGCCAGCCGCGGCCTTTGTCGCCGAGGATTTCGCGCCGGATGGCTTCCGGGTCGGTCGCGCGGTTCTCCCATACCTGCCGGTCAATCGCTCCCATCAGGTGAGGATTGTGGGTCCGGCAACCGCCGGTCTGGTGCGGCGCGAGGAGCACCTCGGCGCCCAGCAGCGCCGTGATACGGACGTTTTCGATGACGTTCACGTCGTAGCAAATGAGCACCCCGGCGCGAAACCCGTGCGGCGTATCGAAGACCGTGAACTCGCTTCCGGAAGCGACGTGCTCGTTTTCGAAGGTCTGTAGCTTGCGGTGCCGGCACATCCGGCCGTCGGGCATCGCCACGACGTACGTGTTGTAGAACCGGCCGTCCTCGCCGGCTTCCACCAGGCCGGCCCCGATGGTCATCCCGTGCCGGCCCGCCAGGTCCGCCAGTGCCAGCGACGACGGGCCGGAGAAGACTGGCTCCGCCAGGCCGTCAAGCTCCTGCCGCGACAGCTTCCGCAGAAACCAGTAGCCGGTGATGCAGCACTCGGGGAAGACCGCCATTTGAACGCCCCGCTGCGCAGCCGCTTCTACGAACCGGCGAATCTTTTCCAGGTTCGCCCGCTTGTCGCCCGGAACCGATTCGAATTGTACTGCCGCCACCCGCGCGTCATCCATACCGACATCCTCCCAGCGTCCAGGCCGCCGCATTGCGGACGCACACGACTCTCCGCATCGCTATTCAAGAGAATACACGACGGTGCTCATGCAGGTCCGATGATTCGCCGGGGAAATTTCAAGTATATTGATTACGTAGACGACATTGTGCCGGCAAAGCGAAGGCCACGGAAATGCAGCAAAGGCTTTTTCCCTGGCACCGGCCATCGCATACAGAGAGGCGTGTGAGGAGGTTGTTCCATGAAATCCCCAAGTGATCCTAAGTTCAATTTGCGTGACGTTTCAGGCCGGCGAGATTTTCTCAAATCCTCGGCAGCCGGGGCCGTGGGGGCGGTTCTGGCGTCTGGAGCGGCCGGCAGTGCTTTTGCAGCGACAGCCCCCCGTCCCAATATCCTTTATATCCATTCCCATGATACCGGCCGGCTGACCAGTCCATACGGTTACTCGGTTCCGACCCCAAACCTCCAGAAGCTTGCCGAAGAGGGAATCCTTTTCAGGCAGGCGTTCAACGCCGCTCCGACGTGTTCCCCCAGCCGCGCCAGCCTTTTGACGGGTGAGTGCCCTCACAGCAATGGCATGCTGGGCCTTGTGAACCGCGGCTTCTCGATGACGCCGGAAGGCTACGAGCACCATATCGTCCGCACGCTACGGCGGGAAGCCGGATACTATTCCGAATTAGTCGGGCTCCAGCACATCGCGAAAGACCCGCACACCATTGGTTACGACCATGTTGAAGTTGTCCGCGGCAATCGCGTGGTGGACGTGACCCCGAGCGCTGTCCGCTTCATCCACAGCCAACCGAAGCAACCGTTCTGGCTGACGGTCGGCTACTTTGAAACTCACCGGCCCTATCACAAGGCTGCACTTGAAGACGACGTGCGTTACACCGAGCCGCCGAAGCCCATTCCAGATGTGCCGCCCAGCCGGCAGGACATGGCGGATTTTCACGAGACGGTTCGCACGCTCGACTGGGGTGTGGGAGAAGTACTGGCGGCTCTGGAGGCAGCGGGGCTGGCAGAAAACACGCTGGTCATTTCCACCACTGACCACGGCATCGCCTGGCCGATGATGAAATGCAACCTTTACGACGGCGGGATGGGGGTTCACTTGATTATTCGCGGCCCGGGAGGATTCAAAGGAGGCAAGGTGTGCGATGCCATGGTTTCCCACCTCGACATCTATCCCTCCCTTTGCGAACTGCTCCAAATACAGCCACCCGCATGGCTTCAGGGGCATTCCTTCCTGCCCGTGCTGCGCGGCGAAACTCAGGAGATTCACGAAGCCATATTTTCTGAGGTCAATTATCATGCGTCTTATGAGCCCAAACGCGCTGTGCGGACCAATCGATGGAAGTACATCCGCCGTTACGACGGGCGCCTCCATCCGGTCCTGCCCAACTGCGACGATGGGCTGACAAAGACCTATTGGGTGCAGAACGGGTGGGCCAAGCAGACCATCGCCCCGGAAGAATTATATGATTTGCTCTTCGATCCCAATGAGCGGAATAATCTGGCGACGGATCCGAACCACCGTTCCACGCTCGATGCCATGAAGAAGCATCTGGATGCCTGGATGCGAGAGACGAACGATCCCTTGTTGCGCGGTGCGGTCCCAGCTCCCCACGGGGCCACGGTCAATGATCCGAACGAGATCTCGCCTCAAGATCCTGTAACCACCTTATAGCCAGTGAGTCTGGGGGGCCGGTGGATGGTGGGCGCGACAGGACTCGAACCTGTGACCTCCTGCGTGTGAATTGTAAGAGTGGATTGATTCTTATTACTGCCGATGCTTAGTAAGTGCTTGACGGGATCGGCGTTTTGTACTTATGAAGTGAACCACTCGACTCACGTGCGAATGCATGAAAAGCCGTGTACGCCGGTAGGTTAGGTCACAATGTGCGTCACAAATTCTTCAGTGCAGAATCGGCTCGCCACGACCTAAGAATGCCCCCACAAACGCGATTACAGCCCCGAGGTGCCCTTCGGAGAGGGCGGGATGATCCTTCATAGCGGGGCTGTGGCGCTATGCGCCTATCGGCATGGTTTTACTTATCGGCAGATCGTTGGATGGCGGGATCGAAAACCGGAGGTCCGCAGGATTGCTGGCGATGCTGGCGAATCGACTTGTCGCCGGTTCGGTTGCTGCGCCCCAAAAACCCAATCGCACGGGCAAAGAAGGTTCCTTTGACGTTACCGGGGGGCGGGTGCCCCCTGGCGGTGGATCGTTCCGCTGGACGGCCAATGCAGGCAAGTTTGCCTGCCACGTTCCCGCCCGCTCGGCTCGCTGCCGCGTTCGACGGGGAGAAGCCTCTCAACCGGTATAAGGTCCACGACGCGCAGTGAGGAGACAGGAGCGCCGCGCCAAATTAAGAGCAACGGCGGCGATTTCCTTACGCTGTGATTTTCGCTGTTTCAAGACTCTGAAGTTGTGGGACAGACAGTGTCACTGGGCAAGCCGATGCTGGTGATGCGGGAAACCACGGAACGGCCGGAGGCGGTGCAAGTTCCCTTATGGATTCGCCTTCCGATAATCATCAATAAACTCGCGAATCAGTGTGCCCGCGTCAACTGCGATTAAGTCTGGGAGCATAGTGAGGTGTGCCTTCTGTATACTTCCGGTGTAGCTATTGTGCCAAGTAGTAGCTGTGATAACGGGTCGCTCACCCCGCATAATCTGCACATGTTGCCCCAATTTAAGGGAAACAGAGTACCCACAAGAGCTTTCGTCGCGCTCGCAGCGAATCAGCGCATTAAGTTGAAGCATGGCCGTATCTGGAGTAAGTTCCCAATCTCTCTTGCTGCGCATCTCAATCCCTGCGCCCGTTAGGAGCCGATTGACCTGAATCTCCATAGAGTGCTGGAGACCTTGGTCTGAATAGACCTGGAAAAATACACCATGCAAACCCTTCAGGCTTTTGGGGCTAGGTTGGTCCTGGCCGAAAATTGCGAATGGGTTAACGGTCAAAAACAAGACAGGCAGAACGTTCAGGCGCATTCGCATCACCGTTCGCTTCCACTCTTCGTGTCCCCAGGTTTGAACCCTTGGATTATCCACGCAACAACTGGTCGGACTCCTCGCACGGTGACCGCGACGCAAGCATACGCCAGCGAAGGCAGCAGAATCCACCACATGCTCCAGGGATCGGTACCGAACCAAGCGTCTGGAGTGCCGAGTTCCTTCAAGGAATGACCATATTCCTCACGGATGAATGGTCTCGCGCTGATCTCATCCATATCCTTCTTAACAATTTCTGCGCACAGAGTTTTGTTTCTTAGGCGCACCTTTGAGAGTGTAGGCTGGGCCGCTAGCGGGGCACTCATGAGCTCGGATAGAGTCGGGGAAATGGCGTCAAAGCACCACCTGCTAAAATTACTTGCACTCTGTATAGCCTCCCGCTCTGCTCGTCGGCCCTCACTCCAGGGAAGGTAGATCTTCACCCCAAGGAACACACAGACCCAGCACAGTTGGACTACCCAGCAGACCCTCTGGAATCTGAGGTGGACCCCTCCG
>JAJYLS010000512.1 GCA_021787555.1 Acidobacteriota bacterium
ACTTGCTTGTCCACTTCAGAGGGCTCATCGGGTCCCCCGCCGTCGTTTCCTCGATAATGGCCTGAAGGCTCCGCTGCAGCGCCGGGTCCGCTTCCTCCACCTTCTTCCGACCGCCGCCGGGCGCCCGCACTCTGCCCGCGGCAGCCTCCCGCAGTTTCCTGGCACCGCGTAGTTCGCTGAGGCCACTGGTAATCGTTACGCGGGACATCCCCGTCAGCTTTGATAGACGGCTGGTCCCACCTCGGCCCATCTCTAACGCTTTCTCGGCAACGAAGAGTCGGGCCTGATATTCGTTCAAGGTACTCATCACCCGCAACCAGCAGTGCTCCGCCGCAGAGGGCGACACCCTTGCCCGTTTTGAGTAGTTTTTCACTACGTCAAACATACACCAGTCACTCTGTTTTTTCCAGATTATTATTTAACTGAGCCTAAGGGGGCAAAAAAATAGTTTGAATTTGCGGACCGGCTAGTGCCGTGTGCCCAGCACCACTGGCGCTTCCACCGGCTTGCCGTCGCGCAGCACCTTCACCTTCACTTGGTCGCCCGGCTTGCGCGCCCGCAGGGCATAGGTGAAATCGTACAAATTCTGAATGGGCTTGCCGTCGAACTCCACCAGCACGTCGCCCGCTTTGAAACCCGCCTTGGCCGCCGGCGACCCCGGCTGAATATCCGCGAACTTCACGCCGATGGTCCCCTCGCCGAAATCCGGCACCGATCCGAACCACGGGCCGTATCCGGAACCCGATCCGCTCACGGCACCGGGTTCGCCGCCGTGCGGCGCTTTGGGGGCCACGCGGACAAATTGCGGCCGGCCGGCGCCGTCACGCAGATCGTCGGTCACCGCCGCCACGACCTCCAGCACTTTGGCGGCGTCCGGAGCGTCGATCTTGTCCCAGGTGTCGGTGGCCTTGTGGTAATCGCTGTGCAGGCCCGAGAAGAAAAACAGGATCGGCACCTGCTTAGCCGTGAACGAACTGTGGTCGCTCGATCCATAGCCCGACATATCGGAATAATCGATGTGCAGACCGAAGGGCTGCACATCGCGCCCGACCATCGCCCGCAGCGTGGTTCCGGTGTCGGTCCCGCCGATGTACAGCTTACCGTTCCGCACCCGCCCGATCATGTCCATGTTGATCATGGCCACGGCTTTGCCCAGCGGCAACTCGGGATGCGAGGCGTAGTAAGCCGAGCCGAGCAGGCCCTCCTCCTCGCCCGAGAAGGTCATAAACAGAATGCCTCGTTTTTGTTTTGGCTGTTTGGAGAACCAGCGCGCCAGTTCGATCACTCCCGCGGTACCGGAGGCGTTATCGTCGGCCCCCGGATGCACCGTTCCCGCCTTGTCCGGGTCCAGTTCGTATTGCTCGCCCAGCCCCAGGTGATCGTAGTGCGCGCCGATGATGACGTACTCGCCGGTCTCGCCGGGCAGATACCCCACGACGTTGTGCACCGTCTTCACGACGCGCTCGACATCGAGATCCGCGTTCACCCGGAGGTTGTCCGGAAAGGTGAACGATTCGGGCTTGAGGTCTTTATCGATCCGGTCCTGGATGTCCTCCAGGTTCTTTCCCGCCGCCGTGAACCAGCCCTCGACGTACGCGGCTTTCACCTGCACGAAAGGAATGCCGGCATCGAGCGGTCCCTCGGCGGTCCCGAATTTCTCCAACTGGTCCGGTTCGCCGCGATGATGCGCCATGTCGTTGATCAGGATGACGCCCGCCGCACCGTGCATCTTGGCGTTGCTGGCCTTGCTGGCGAATTGCGCGTGCGCCGTGTAATTGCGGCCCGCGAAGACCGAGTGGTCGTCGAACTCCTGGGGCTCGTGCCGCAGGATCAGCACGATCTTGCCTTTGACGTCCAGCCCGGCGTAATCGTCGTAGTGGTATTCCGGCGCGGTGATTCCGTATCCCGCGAACACTACGTTCCCGGCGAGCTTCCCCGATTCCGAGAAATTGAACGGGACGAAATCGCGCGGAAACTTGAGATCCACCTCGCGCCCGTCTTCGACGAAGCGGAACTCGTTCACCTTGCCCAGCTTCGCGCTGGTCACGACGGGGAAGGCCTGAAAATAACTCTTACCGTCGACCGGCTGAAGTCCGAAGGCGCGAAATTTCGCGGCGATCCAATGCGCCGCCTTCTCCAGTTCCGGGGAGCCGGTTTCGCGGCCTTTCAACCGCGGCGACGCCAGATACTTGACGTCGTCGAGATAGCTTTGCGGATCGATGGCCGCATTCGCGGCGAACCCGATGGCGCATGCCAGAAAAAAAGCGGGCGCCAGCCCGCGCTTGCATTTCACGTGATTACTCCGCGTCTCCCGCTTAGCGCTTTCGCCGCTGTCCGGACCAGCCCCAGCGGGTAAAGCCAGTTTGTTCCGCGTCGTGTGCGACACGACTAAAGCCGTGCCCTGATGCGACGGTGTTCATGACGATCCTTTATCTATGGAGACCCACCGCGGCTTTCTGCGCCGGTGCGCCCGGCAGGTTGAGCTTCAAATCGCAGCCGCAATCCTCACCCGCGTTTTTGGCCGTCTTCTGGTATTCGATTTCGTAATCGATGATGCTGCGC
>JAJYLS010000172.1 GCA_021787555.1 Acidobacteriota bacterium
CCGCGAGCACCATCTTTGGGTGGCTGGATTTTCCGGCGTGGTGAAGATGACCGGCGGAAAATTTGTGCCCGTAATCAGAGTGCCCACTCTGAATTCGGACGTGATCACCTGCATGCTGGAAGACCGGCAGGGCAACCTGTGGATCGGCGGCAGCACCGGCCTGATCGAGCGCTCGCCGGCGGGCCGGATTCGCAGGTATGACGCGCGTTCGGGCCTGCCCGACACCTTCGTGCGCGCCCTGCTGGAAGACCGCGACGGCAACCTGTGGGTGGGCACCAACGGCGGCCTCGCCCGCCTCGATGGCGACCGCTTCCTCACTGCGCCGGGCGGCGGAAACCGCGACGACCTCGTCCGCTGCCTCTTCGAAGACCGCGAAGGCAACCTGTGGGTGGGCGCCAACAATGGCCTGACGCGCCTGCGCGACGCCGCCTTCACGGTCTACGGCAAGAGCGAGGGCCTGCCCAGCGATCAGCCCAACACCGTCGCCCAGGACCGCGAAGGGCACATCTGGGTGGGCTTCCATGACGCCGGGCTGATGCTCTTTTCGCGCAAGCGCTACCGGCTGTTCACCACCGCCAATGGCCTCCCCAGCGACGAAATCTTTTCCATCCGCCCGGCGCCCTCCGGCGACCTGCTCCTGGCCACCCGCGGCGGCCTCGTGCGCATGCACAACGGGCGCTTCCAAACCTATGTGCCCCCCGATTCGCTGGGGCGGCGCGTGGTCTTCGACGCCCTCGAAGACACCGACGGCAACGTCTGGCTGGCCATCCCGGATGGGCTCTCGGTCATCCACAACGGCCGCTTTCGTAACCTGATTCCGGGCGGGCCGGTCATTGCCACCGCGGCTACGGTGCTCTGCCAGGCGCGCGACGGCGCAATCTGGGCCGGCACTTATGGAAGAGGTCTGTGGCGCGTCAAGGGCGCCGGCATGCAGCATTACACCACCGCCGACGGATTGTCGGACGACCAGATCCGCGCCCTCTACGAGGACCGCGAAGGCACCCTCTGGATCGGCACTTTCGGCGGCGGCCTCGACGCCCTCCGCCACGGCCGCTTCCTGCACTTCACCGCCAAAGACGGCCTGCTCAGCGACAACGTGGTGAGCATCGCTGACGACGGCCGGTCGCTCTGGCTGAGCACCACCCGCGGCATCTGCCGCATCGCCCGGCGGCAGCTCGAGGAATTTGCGCAGCACCGTTTGGCCGCGCTCAAGCCCACCGATTACGGCGTGGAGGACGGTCTGCGCAGTTCCCAATGCTCCCCGGGATATCCCACCAGCGGCGGCGGTTATCATACCGCCGATGGCAAGATGTGGTTCACCACCAGCCGCGGCCTCGCCGAGATCGATCCGGCGGCGCGCCGCGAGCCGGAATTGGCGCCCGTGGTGCACATCGCCGAGATCACCGCCGATCGCCGCCAGGTGGACCCGGCGCGCGCCGGGCAATTGCCGCCCGGCACCGAGCGCCTCCAAGTCCGCTACACCGCCATTCACCTCAGCGCGCCCGAGCGCGTCCAGTTCTTCTACCGGCTCGAAGGCCTGGATAAAGACTGGGTGCGCGCCGGCTCGCGCCGCGTCGCCAATTTCAACTCCCTGCCGCACGGCCAGTACCGCTTTAGCGTGCGCGCGGAATTGCCGGACGGACCGGCGAGCCGGCAGTCCTATGCATTCACCGTCCTGCCGCAATTCTACGAGACGCTGTGGTTCCGCTTCCTGTGCGGCGGCATGCTCATCCTCGCCGGCTGGGCGGTGTACCAACTGCGGCTGCGGCAGATCCGCTACCGCTTCGCCCTGGTGCTGGAGGAGCGGGCGCGCCTGGCGCGCGAGATTCACGATACCCTGGCGCAGGGCTTCGTGGGCATCTCTTCGCAGCTCGACGCCGTGGCCATGGCCATGCCGCACGAGCAATCGCCCGCCCGCAAATACCTCGATATCGCCCGCAAGATGGCCCGCCACAGCCTCACCGAGGCGCGGCGCTCCGTCATGGACCTGCGCGCATCCGCACTCGAAGGCCAGGACCTCGCCGCGGCATTGCAGGCCGGCACGCGCTTGTGGACCGCCGGGTCGGGCGTGGATGTCGACGTGGACATCAGCGGGCCGCCCGCTACTCTCCCGCAAGAGGTGGAGCACAACCTCCTGCGCATCGCGCAGGAGGCCGTCACCAACGTGCTCAAACACGCCGGTGCCCACAAGATCTGCGTGAAGCTGCACATGGAAACGAATGAAAGGAGTCCGTCGCGGGCGCGGAAGCTCCATCTGCGCGTGCTCGATGACGGCCACGGCTTCGAGCAGGACGGTGTGTTCTCCTCCGGCGACGGCCACTTCGGCCTCCTCGGCATGCGCGAGCGCGCCGAACGGCTCGGCGGCGAAATGCGCCTCGCGAGCCATCCCGGCGAAGGAACGGAAGTGGAAGTGGTGGTGCCGCTCGAATGACTCAGACGATTCGCATTCTCGTTGCCGAAGACCACCTGGTGGCGCGCGTCGGCGTGACCACCATCGTGAACATGCAGCCCGACATGACCGTGGTGGCCGAAGCCATCAACGGCCAGCAGGCGGTGGAACTGTTCCGCAAGCATCTGCCAGATGTCACACTCCTCGACGTGCGCATGCCGGTGATGAGCGGCGTCGAAGCCGCCCGCGCCATCCGCGCCGAATTTCCCAACGCCCGCATGGTGGCGCTCACCACCTATGGCGGCGACGAGGATATTCGCCGCGCCCTCGCCGCCGGCGTGCAGGCGTACCTCACCAAAGACGTCCTGCACGACGAACTGCTGAAAGCCATCCGCGCCGTCTACGCCGGCCAGACGTATTTACCGGCGGCGGTGGCGGCATCGCTGGCTGCCCAGCTTCCCCGCCCCGACCTGAGCGCGCGCGAGGTGCAGGTCCTCGAACTGATCGTCCGCGGCCTCGCCAATAAGCAAATCGCCTACACCCTGAGCATCGCCGAGCACACCGTCAAGAACCACGTGAAAAGCATCCTCAGCAAGCTGGGCGTGCAGGACCGCACGCAAGCCGCCACCGCCGCCATCCAGCGCGGAATCATTCACCTGTAGCGCGGGCGTCCAGCCCTGGGCCACCGAGTACACGATTTCCCGGTCGCGGCTCGGAATGAAGCCGCGATCGGAGCCGCGACCGCAGGGGCGGATTCCGCATCGCCTTCGAACATCAGGTTCAGCGGGACCGCTTCGTGGCCAGCCGCCCGGCACACAGCGGCTACACTGGCCGGACCGCGAGGCTGCGGCAGAATATTGGTTTTCTCGGTGTTGGCGGAAACAAGGAGAACCGTCATGGTTCGTTTGGCCTTGGCGCTATACTGCGCGCTCCCGCGCACCATGATAGCGCTGCGCCACGCGCAGGAAGCGCATGAGGATCTGCCACAGACCGCACCCCCAGGAAAGGATGCCACGATGTACGATATTCTTTCGCCATGTTCTGCCCAAGTCTTTTTGCGCTGTTCAGCGCAGCCGTTCTCTTTTTCGATGGTGTAGACGATGCCAGCCGGCCGGTGATGGACCGTGCCCGCCAACAGATTGAACAGATTCGCAAGGGCGACTTCGAAGTGGCCCTGGTGGATGCCTCGGGCAAGCCCGTGAGCGGTGAGGTCCACGTGCGGCTCACCAACCACGAGTTCCGTTTCGGCGCCGATCTGTACGGCTTCCCGCGCCTGCCGGATGCCGCCCGCAAGCAAGCGGAGGCGGTGGTGGACGAATTGTTCAACACCGTCATTATCGTCAACTACTGGAGCAAGCCCGATTTTGCGTCCACCGACCAGATGCTCGCCTTTGCGCGCGAACACCACAAGATTACGCGCTTCCACGCCCTGCTCTATACCGTTCCGAACGGTTTTTCGCAATCCGGAACCGACGAGGCGCGCTGGAGGGCCATCGAGGAGCGAATCAAGACCATTGCGGACCGTTATGGCCGGCAGATTCACGAATACGACGTGCTGAACGAAATCGCGAGCGACCGGTGGAACTGGAAAGGCCACCCGAACTCCACCTTTTTCTCCGATCCCGCTAACGGCACGCGCTGCTTTACCCTGGCCCGCAAATACCTGCCGGATGCGGAACTGCTCGACACCGATGCCACGCTGCCCAACCCCACATCCCCGGCTCTGACGCCGATTCTCTCCTACGCCCGCGACATGCTTGGCCTCGGTGCCCCCATTGACGCCATCGGCCACCAGGGGCACTTCTTCGCTTCCGGGAACATGCCCTTCCAGGTAGGTCATGCCCAGTACGGGGGCAAGGGAGCGTTCACCATGAAGATGATCGACGGCGGTTTGGACCGGCTGGCCTCTCTCGGAAAGCCCGTGCACATCACGGAATTCTCGCCGCCATCACGAAACGACAGAAAGAAAGGCCCGCAGCCGTCGCTTACCGATGAAGAGATTGCCGCCTGGCAGGTGAATTTCTACACGCTGGCTTTTTCCAAACCGTACATTCACGAAATCACACGCTGGTTCGTGATCGATGGATTAGGAGGGCGCGGCATGGATGCCGGCTTGATCGCGAAAGACGGAAAGTTGAAGCCCGCCTATTACGCCCTCAAGAAGCTGCTAAAGGAAACCTGGTCGACCGATTGGCGCGGCGACACGGTGAATGGCGCGGTTCGTTTCCGCGGCTTCTATGGCGACTACGAAATCGAAGTCCCAGGCTACAGGAAGGCCACGTTCACGGCGCGCTCTACCGGCCCCCGATCGCTTACGGTAAAGTTGTCGCGGTAGCCCTTTTCTCCGATCGGCTATACGTTCTGGAGATCGATCGCAACCGCTTGGCCAGTCCGCCAGGATTCGACCGCGGCTGCGCAAATGGCGGTGGAAACCATCCCATCGGCCGCGGAGGTCTCCGGCGCGCGGCTGCCGGCGACCGCTTCAAAGAAAGCCGCGTGCTCGGCGCGGAAAATGTCATCCCGCGGCTGGTCAAAAGTTTCGGTGCAAACCGTGCCCTCCGTGCGGTCCCCGAACCGGATCCAGCCGCCGAAGAAGTCCACCTGCGCCCAGCCCAGATCTCCCACCACTTCATATTCGTGGCGTTCCGGAAGCTGCACGTAGTTGAGGTGGACGCTGGTGATGAGATCGCCATCGTACTGGCAGATCGTGTCGGTTACGTTGGGCGCCGAGCAGAGCTCCAGCTTGCCGCCCTGAAATCCGGCCGCCCAGACCGATGCCGGTACCCTGCCGAGCAGCCAATAGAAGAGGTCGGGCTGGTGGGAGTAATCGAAGAACAGCGAGCCGGGCTGCGAGGCCTGGTAGCGTGAAGCCGAGTTGACCAGCGTGGTGTAGCTGCCGACGCGCGCATGTGCGTGCAGCACACGGCCGAAGCGGCCGGAGTCGACCAGTTGCTTCAGCCTCCGCATGCCCTCCCAGAAGTGCAGGTAGAAGCCGATGTTCAGCACGGTCCGGAATCGATCGGCCGCCTGCTTCATGCGGAGCGCGCCGGCTACGCCATCGCTCATCGGCTTTTCGCAGAAGACGTGCGCGCCCGCTGCCAGCGCCTTCATCGTCTGTTCGGCATGCAGGGGAGTGGGTGTGGCCAGCCATACCACGTCGGGACGGGTCTCCAGCATGGCGGCGAAACTGATGTGGGCCGGCAGAACTCCGAAATCGCGCTGCGCCGCGGCGAGCGCCTCCTTGCTGGTCTCGACCGCTTCCACGGATACATCCGGGCGCTCCTGAAGCAACCGCAGATGCCGGCGGCCGATGGAGCCCAGTCCCACCAGAGCTACTCGTAGGCGACTCATCTGTTCACCATCCAGTGTCAATCGATGCGGAATCCGAAAAGAGACGCCGCTTTCATTTCGAAGCGCAGCCTCACGCTGCCGGCCTCGCGCGCCTCCCGGAGATCCGCGGCGCCGCGCCACCGCACCGGCAGATCCACTCCGTCGCCGGATACGGGCAGCGAAGCATAGCCGGCCAGCGGAGCATAATGGCGGTCCAGAACCGAGACCCGTATCTCGCCACCCGGGCGCACGGCCGCGTTGACGTGCAGGCGGTTTCCGGCGAAGTCGAGCGGGCGGGTAACGAGGGTGCCGGGCCGATCGCCGGAATCGGCCGAAACAAAACCATCCGGTCGCAGGGTGGCGAGTCCGATGCCCATTTGACGGGCGTTGCGGAGCTTCACGTTGTGCCGCGTGCCGAGCCCGCCGTAATAGATGTACAGTTTGCCGCGCTGGAGCAGCGGGGCGTTGGCGGCCATGTGCAGCACGCCCCAATCCCAGGAGCCTTCCGGCCCGTTCGGCAGAAAAGGCTCGCGGAAACGGCGCTCCCAAACGCGCCCGTCGCGGCTGGAGACGAGCTGAATATCCATGCGGTCGTCGGTGCCGGCGTGATAGAGGCCGATGAAGCCCAGCCAGAGGCTCTCATACGGGAAGGCGATCATGGAATAGATCTGGTCGCCGGGGCGGTCGCGGCTATCGGCCCGCAGAATCAGGTGCGGCGCAGCCCAGTGCAGGGCATCGGGGCTTTCGGTAAGCCCGCGGGTGCGCACGCCGTCGAATGCGAGCTTCACGTAGCCCATGAACCGGTGCAGTTTCGGATCCCAGGTAATCTCATTCACGTCGCTGAGCACGGCGTTCGTATTGCCGGGCTGGTCCGCGCGGTTGCGCCACTCGCTGTACATGATGGGATCGGGCCGCTCGGTCCAGTGGATGCCGTCGGGCGAGGTGCGCATGTAGATGCCCTCGCGCCGCTGCTCGTGGATTCCGTCCTTGTCCGGGTAGCGGTACTCGAAGGGGAACGCCAGGTAGCGGCGTGCGGGGTCGGAACGGTCGGGGTTCTCCAGGACGGTGAGGGTATCGGATCGGCCGCGGTGGCCTTTGGTGAGCACGTTGGTGGCATGTCCGGAGAGGTTCATGCCCACCAGCGGCTTCTTCCAGTGCAGGCCGTCTGGACTGGTGGCGTAGGCGATGCCGGTATCGTTCGTGTACCACATCCGGAACCCTCCGGTGCTCGAATCCCGCAATACGGAGCCGTAGCACAGCACCAGACGCTCCCATGCCGGGCTGGGGGTAATCAGCGGGTTGGCGGCATATTTTTCCGGCTGGTGAAGGCGGAAGGCGATTCCGGATTGTTGCGCGACCAGAAAATCGTCGACGAACAGTTGCGTTTCCGGACCGAGCTGCACCGGCCAATCGCGCAAATCGATCCGCACGTCCAGCGCGGACGCGCACATGGCGGCCGCGGCCAGCAGGAGCAGTGGCAGCATCGGTGCAAGCGGGCGGCGCACGTCAGATGAGTCCTTTCCAATTGGTTGGATTCAGCAGGGGCTCGCCATCCAGCGCGCAGCCGCGGAGGCGGTCGAGAGCGGCACCATCCAGCGGGCCCTCTTCCACGGCGGCAAGATTCACTTCCAATTCCTCTTCGGAACGGACCCCGATGATGACGCTGGCGACCTGCGGCGTGGAGATGCAGAAGCGCAGCGCCAGCGCGGCCAGCCGCTCCGGCGGGATGCCTGCGGTTTCCATGGCGCGCACGGCCGCCTGGCGCAGCGGATCGAGCGCCGGGGGCAGCGATCGCACCTGGGCAGTGAGAACGCCGCGCAGAAAGGCGGAGCGCACCAGGATGCCGGCGCCGCGCTCCGCTGCCGCCGGGAAAACGCGGCCCTCCATTTGCCGGTCCAGGAGATTGAACGGCGCCTGCACGGTCATCATGGATGGGCGCTGGAGCGCCAGCAGCGCGGCCTCTTCGCCGTAGATGCTGGCGCCCAGAAAGCGAATCTTGCCTCTGTCTTTCGCGCGCTCGAGTGCGGCGAGGCTGTCCTCGTCCGCCAGGACGGGCGGGGTGGCATTGTGGATCTGCACCAGATCCAGCGTCTCCACGCGGAGCGCGCGCAGACTGGACTCGATCGACTGCATCAGCGCCTGCCGCCGTTCGCCCGGAGCGCCCCGCTCGGAGATGGTGATCTTGGTGGCAACGTAGGGCCGATCGGCCATTCCCGCCAGCGCCTCACCGACGATCTCTTCGGCCTGGCCGTACGCCGGCGCGGTGTCGATGAGGTTGATTCCGCGGTCCACGGCACGCCGCACCAGCCGCACGGCGTCGCTGCGCTCCGGGCGCTGGAACCCCTCGCTGCCGCGAAAGCCGTAGTCCATGCCGAGCTCGACAGTGCCGAGCGCCACCTCGGAAACGCACAGCCCCGTATTCCCCAGCGGCCGTATCCGCATCACGCGCCTCTCACCATGCCGTGAGCCCGCCATCCACCGGCAGGTTGGCGCCGGTGATGTAGGACGAAGCCTCGGATGCCAGAAAGACCACCGGGCCCTTCATCTCCTTGCCGTCCTGACCCATGCGGCCCATGGGGACCTGATCGCTGTACTGCCGGTTGAAAGTCTCGCTGTGGCCGCGCCAGAAGCCGCCGGGGCTGATGCAGTTCACCCGGATGCTGTAGGGCGCCAGATACACCGCCATGTCGCGCGTCATGTTCAGGACGCCGCCTTTCGCGGCATGGTAATCGATAGTGGCGCCGCCCATATCGGTGCCGCGGTAGATGCGCCGGTCCTTGCCCACCAGGCCGGCCGTGGAGCCGATGTTGACGATCACGCCGCGGCGTGCCGGCATCATGGCCAGTGCGGTGACGTGCTTGGAACAGAGGAAGACACCGGTCAGATTCACGTCGATGGTGTATTGCCAGGCTTCGAGAGGCCGCTTTTCGAGCGGGGCGTTATCCGGCGTGCTGATCACGTTGCCGGCATTGTTGACCAGGACGTCGATGCGGCCGAAGCGGGCGAGCACGGCGCGCACCATGGCCTCCACCTGGTCTTCGAAGCGCACGTCGCAGGTAAAAGCGGCGGCGCGGCGGCCCGTGGCCGCGGAAATGCGTTCCGCCGACTGGCAACCCTGCTCCAGCGAACGGCTGGTAAGGGCGATGTCGCAGCCGGCTTCCGCCAGGGCCAGCGCCATGTCGAATCCCAGGTTGCGGGCGCCGCCGGTGACCAGCGCCACCTGGCCGGAAAGATCGAAGAGTTCATGCACGGTGGGAGATGGGTTCATAAGAGGGAAGCCCCTTGCCTTCAGGAATGCGGATGCGCAGCAGTAGCACGGAAGAGAGCAACAGGACCGCTCCGGCGAGCATGAGCGCGCCTTCCAGCCCGATGCCGGATTTCATCCAGCCCGCGAGCGGCGCCGAAATGCCGCCCGCCAGACATCCGAGAAAATTGAAAACGCCGTAGCCGGTGGAGCGCAGTTCGGGCCGCGCCACCTGCGCGAGGACCGGCATGATGTTGGCGTCGTAGAGTCCCTTGCCAACTCCGAAGACCACCAGGCCGGCGGCGAGGACGTGATGCGATGCGGTAGTGCCCAGCGCGAAGAGCGCCGGCGCTCCGGCGCACACCCCCACAGCCTGTGTCAGCAGGCGCCCGCGCACCGCGGCCGTGCCCCAGCGGTCGGCCAGCCAGCCTCCGGATACGATGCCCACCACGCTCGCCACGTAGGTGAAGGTGGTGTAGGCGCCCGCGCCGGCCAGGCTCATGTGGAAATGCTCGTATAAATATAGCGGCAGCCAGGTGTAGAACATCCAGTTGGCCAGCGAGGTACCCACGAAGACCGCGGCCATCCAGCCGTAGCCCGGCAGGCGCATCAACTCGCGCACGGAACCCAGAAAGCGCGGCGGCGCGGCGCTGCTTTCGACGCGCGCCCGCCGCATCACCGGAGCGAGCACCGCGAGGTATGCGAGCCCGACGATGCCCAGCAGTTGGAACGGAGCGCGCCAGCCGTACCGCTGCGCCAGCCAGCCGCCGCCCGCTCCGCCGGCGATCATGCCCACGTAGATGCCGCTGGTATGAATACCCGTGGCGAGGGACCGGGTGCGCTCGCCGTGGTGATCGGAGATCAGCGCCAGCGCGGCGGGCAAGTAAAATGCTTCACTGATGCCCATCAGCGCGCGGGTGCCCGCCAGTTGTCCGAAGCTGTGCACGTGTGCGGTGGCCCAGGTCACCGCGGACCACACCAGCAGGCTGGCGGTTATGGCGCGGGTGCGGCCGAACCGGTCGGCCAGGTAGCCGCAAACCGGGCTCAGCACGGCGTACACCCAGAGGAACGCGGTGCCGAGAAGGCCCAACTGGAGGCTGGATAGATGCAGGTCCTGGCGTAACGGCGGAAAGACGGAAAAGATCACCTGGCGGTCCAGGTAATTCAGCGCCGCCACGACCCATAAAACGGCCACCAGTGCCCAGGCTGCGCGCGAGGTTTTCATGAGACTGCCGCGTCCGCGATTTTCGTGCGGCCGAAGCGAGTCGGCGCCAGCAGCTTCAGGAGCCGCTGTTCCTGCTCGCCGGTGAGCGGTCGCCGCGGCGCCAGCGGGACACCGCAATCCAGACCCATCCAGGCAAGAATTTTCTTGACGGCCGCGAGCATGGGAAACTGCAATGCCATGTGGAGCAGCTCATTGATATCGTCTTGGACTGCGCGCGCGGCGGCCCAATCGCCGGCTCGCGCGAAGCGGTACAAGTCCGCAAACCAATCGGGCACGAGATTGTAGAACGTCCCGATGCCTCCATCGGCGCCCATCAGCAGGCCGGCGGCGAGCACTTCGTCGCGGCCGTTGTACACCAGTTTGCCGGTTTGCTTGATGCACCACATTTTATACAAGTCAAAGTCCGTGAACTTGAGCCCGATGACGTTCGGAAGCGCCGCGAGTTCCAGCACCTGCGCCGTGTTGGCAAGCACCGGGAAGGCGTCGGGGAAATAATAGATCAGCAAGGGCAACTCGCTGGAGCGCGCCAGCGCTTCGTACCAGGCGCGAATCTCGGCAAATGAGTGGAGGCCGAACGGGGGCAGGCTGCTGATGGCGTGCGCGCCGGCTTTGGCGGCATGCCGCGCCAACGTTATGGCTTCCGCCTGGGAAGCGGCGCCGACGTGCGCGATGACCGTCTTGCCCGGAGGCGTGCAGCGGATAGCTGTTTCCAGAACCTCGATGCGCTGGGCCGCGGGCTGCGCCATGCCCTCACCGGTCTGCCCGCAGACATACACGCCCTGAATATTCGCGGCGTACAAGCGCGCCAGCAGCCGCTCCAGCGCTGCCGGGAGGAAGCGGCCCTGGTCATCTAGCGGCGTGATCAGCGCCGGCAGGATTCCGTGAAAGGGTTGATGGTTGTCTGAGGGCATGGGCTCAATCCGTAAAAGAAAATGTGTACAGCCTCGAGGATTGCAACTCGAAGCGCAGCCGCACGCGGCGCCCGGACAGGCGGCCGAGGCCGTCCGCTCCACGCCAGTGGACCGCGGCGTCCGTCACGTCCGCGGCGACCGGGCGGCACTGCTCGAATGAAAACTGCTCCGCGTCGACGATTGCCGCGCGCACCGAGCCGCCGCGCGCATCGGCTGTGATCCGAAGACGGCGGCCGGACACTTCGACCGGCCGCGTGGTGACAATGGTTCTCGCGCCGTCCGCCGGGACCAGGGCGGCGTAGCCCTCGGGGCGCAGCCGCGCGCGGCAGAAGAATCCTTTGCGCGGGCCGTTGTGCCCGCGATCGTTGCCGCCGTAATAGAGCAGCAATTCGCCGGCGCGCCGGATGGGATAAGCGGCGCCGAAGATGCAGCCGTGGTCGTGGCTGCCTTCCGGCCCGCGCGGAATCAGCGGCGTGCCCGGCAGCACGCGTTTCCATGTACGCGTGTCGCCGCTCCAGGTCAGTTCGCAGTCGACGGTGTTCGCGGCGATATCGAAAACCATCAGCAGGCCCAGGTAGCCGTGAGCATACGGAAACACCGGCATGGCGTAGGTCTGGCGCGCGGTGCCGCCGCGCAGCACTTCTTCGGCTTTAGTCCAATGGAGGAAATCGGGGCTCTCGGTGCGGCCCACGATGCGCTGCCGGTCCGCGCCCGTGTTCCACAAGCGCGTAAACGCGACGTAGCGGTGCGAGCGCTCGTCCCAGAAGGCGTTGTTGTGCGTGTCGCCGATCGCGTCGATGGCGGGGCACGGGATGGCGGCGCCCCAGTGCAGGCCGTCGGGCGAGAAAGCCACGCGCATCCCAGTGCCCGGGAGGTGATGCGCGCCGGTGGCGTCCGGTTGATTGAAAAAAATCTTGTAACGGCGCGACGGATCGGTTTCGTGGCCGTCGCGGAAAATTCCGGAGCCGTGCGGGCCGCGCCAGACGAGATTATTCCGCCGGCCGCCGTGCCAGTCCACGAGGCCCAACTCGGGTTTCCGCCATACGGCGCCATCGTGCGATTCCGCGTAGCAGACGGCCATCTCGCGCGCCACGGCGGCGCCGGTGCGCTGCCACCGGTGGCCGTCCCAGCGGTCGTTGAACTGGATGAAGGGGCTGTACCAGCAGCGGTACCGGGCGGACGGCTTGTCGTAGAGCACGTTGGCGTAGACGTTGTCCATGCGCACTTCCCACGGCCGGTCTTCGCCGAAAAGCGCCGCGGCATCTTTGCGCACGGCGCCCATGGCCAGCCGGGCGGCCCCGGAATTTTCGATGAGATCCGGATCCAGCAGAGCGTAGGTTGTGCGGCGCGGCGCGGGCGCGGCCGACGCCGCTACCGCCGCCAATCGCAGAAGTTCCCGCCGGGTCATGACGCCACCCCGCACCACTCGCAGACGAAGCGCAGCAGCACCTCGGCGGCGGCCGCCAGCGAATCCAACTCGACGTATTCGTCGGGCGCATGGGCGTTGGCGCCGCGCGCGCCCCACAGCACCGCCGGCGTCCCGAATGCCTGGTG
>JAJYLS010000513.1 GCA_021787555.1 Acidobacteriota bacterium
TCATTCCGCCCAGGCACAAGGTGATCGAATACACCGGCGAGCGTCTCAGCCGGCACAGGGTCAAACGCATCGACACCACTGCGGTAACCTACCTTTTCACCCTGGACGATTACTGGACCCTCGACGGCGCCGTGGGCGGCAGCGGTGCCGAGATCATCAACCACAGTTGCGATCCCAACCTGTACAGCTGCATCATGCGGGGCCACATTCTCTACATGAGCAAACGGCCCATACAGCCCGGCGAGGAGCTGACCATCGATTACCTGTTTTCGAAAAAGGTGGACCGCGTCCCCTGCCGCTGTGGCGCGCGCACCTGCCGCGGCACCATCAACGTGCGCTGACTGCTGGTTGGTGGGACAGGCGATCCGCCTCTCCCACCTTTCTACCCCACCCCGCTGTTCGCGGCGGGAGCGGTTTATTTCATGCGGTGGCAAGGCCGGCTCCGCGTAGATTCACGAGGCTCATCTCCGAATATTTCCGCGACAAAATGACGCCGTCGGAGCCGGCGCGGAAGGCCGCCGCGACAGCATCGCGCACGCCCTCCGGTGTGCATTTGCTGGAGGACGGGCCAGTCGGAATATCGACATCAATGCCCGGCCAGAGGCGCGTCTTGGTGCCCTGGAGGGCGACGCGCGCGCGGCGGGCTTCGCGGAAGACGTAGTCCGGTGAGAAGCCGGTCCGCGCCAGGTCCGCCAGCGGCTTCTCGTTCCCATAGCCCAACACGCGGTAGTGGAATTCGAGCAGTTCCTGTGGGGGCACGTCGCCGTACATGGCGCGGCCGGTGGCGCGGATGTAATTGGCCATGCGCTCGCCCGCGCAGTTGTTGTACATCACGATCTTGAGGAAGTCGGAATATGGCGAGAGCTCGGTCAGGTCCTGCTCGGCGCGATAGATCGGGCTGAAGGAATTGTTGTGCCAGATGTGCCAGCCCATGCCGATGGCGGGGTTGATGGACTTCACCTTGGCGTACATGGCGGCGTAGGTTTCGCGCAGGCTGTCGGTCCAGAGCATCTCCCAGGCGAGCATCTCGGGATAGCGCAGCATCAGGCGCCAGACGGTGACGAAATAGCCGTCCACCGGCCGTTGCCCTTGCCGCGCGCCCTGCACGAAAGCGCCCAGGGCGTTGAAGCCTTCGCGGGCGCGATCGGCATTGATGCCGCGGTCGCGGGCCTTCGCCAGGCAAAATTCGCAGAAGCAGGTGACGCCTCCCGTATCGCGGCCGGCGGAGTGGCTCGACGCCAGCATGTTGGCGAAGGCGCCCTGCCGCTCAGAGCCCCACATGATGCCGTCGATGGGGTACGAGCGCGCGTAATCCTCGACGGTGCCGAGCAGCCAGTTGCGGTAGTTGGGATTGTTGTGGCACAATTCGGTGGCGTTTTGGCCATCAAGCCGCACCTCCTGGGCCTTATCGATGTTCGGAATGCGCGTGCCCTGCCCGCTGAAAACATCCTCGAACCAGCAGATGGTTTTCATGCCGCGTTTGCGGGCCGCGGGCAGAACGGCTTCGAGCACGTCGTAATCGCCGAACTCGGGCGCGCGGAAATCGCGGATCACGGTGTCGCGGTAATACTGCGGGTGGATGCGCACATAGCTGCCGCCGTGAAAGGCTTGCGGGCCGCGGTTGTCGTATTCCTGCTTGCCGTGGTCGGGGAGCGGCTGATTGGGCAACTGGCGGCCGGCGATGCCGCGGCCGTAGGTGAACGTGGCGACGAAGAGGGTATTCACGTGCGCGGTTTCCTGCACGGTGTCGAGCACTTTTTCGACCCCCTCATCGACGAAGGAAACTGCGCCGATTTGGATACCGATGGTTTTGGGAGCGGGCTCGGCGGCGGCGAGGAGGCCGCTGGAGGCGGATTGGAGAAAAGTTCGGCGGTTCATAAGAAGCTCTTGGCTATTGGCTATTGGCTCTTGGCGGTTCCAGCTTGCGGGCGGCGGGGAGTTTCCGGACTTCGTAGGAAGCGGCGGCCGGTTTGCCGTCGCCGCGCTCGATGCTGGATTCGGGCGCGGCAATTTTGTTGTTCAGCTTGATGGGAAAATTCAGCGGGTCCTGGCTGCTGCGGTTGCGCACCTGGTAGATGGCTTCCTCGACTTCGGTGAGCCGTCCCTCGAACCCACCGAACGCGGTCTTGAGGGCGGCATCCTGGGTCTGCTTCAGGCGGTCCTCCATATCGACCGGCGAGAAGACGATGGGGAAGGTCCATTGCCAGCGCTCGGGGAGCGAGCCGGCCGATTCGCCGGAGAAGAACAGGGGATAGACCTGGATGTCTCGCGTCCAGCCGGTGCGGCAGTCGAAGCGGGTGAGGATCGTGCCATGGCTGCCCGCCGCGGCGATGGAGCGGCCACCGCGCAGGGGGCCGATGCCGCGCCACTCGAAGCGGGCGAAGATGGAGGGGTCGTAAGCCGCCGCGCCGCAGACCACGGCTGCGGCCGAAAGCAGGAGAAAAAGACGCACCTTGAGCATGGTGCGTAAAATTATAGCGCCCGGGAAGCGCCGGATTTCCAGCGGGGCGGAGAGGCAAAACGAACCCAATTTGGGGCCGACAGGGCGGCG
>JAJYLS010000173.1 GCA_021787555.1 Acidobacteriota bacterium
ATCAGCGCGCCGCCGGTGGCCCAGGCCCAACTGGCCGACGCGATCAACCTGACCGACCAGGGCGTAGAACTGCTCACGGATTGGCCAGCGGTGGGATTACGCTACCAGGTGGATATCAACAAGCTGCGGGTACAGTTGATCAACACGCGCAACCGCCTCAGCTCGGATATCCAGGAGTCGTACCGCGACGTGAAGAAAGCGCAGACGGCGGCGGACGTGGCGCGGCTGGACCTGGAAGTGGCGCGCGAGCAGCTTTCCGTAAACCTGGCGCAGATGCAGGAGGGGCGGCTCGGGCTGAACGTGGTGGAGCAGACGCGCATGATCGAGAACCAGAAATGGATCGCGTTTTACGACGCCCAGTACACGCTGGAAAAGGCGCGCTGGAACGTGCTGCGGCTCACGGGCGAGTTGCTGCCGTCGATCGAAGCGACGCCGTAGGAGCGGAGCGATTTTTTCACCACAGAGGCACGGAGAACACAGAGGTTCACGGAGGAAAACAAGAGGATTTCTCTGTGCTTCCTCGATGTTCTCCGCGGCTCTGTGGTGAACTAATTCATTTCACCGCCAGCCAGGCGAGGAAGAGCCCGTCGGGCGGAACGTCTTCCCAATATGAGATGGGGCGGCTGGAAACTTCGCGGCAGTGGCGTTTGAGCAGGCGCTCGAGCTCGCGGCGCGTGAACCAGCGCTCCCAGCCGGGGGTTTCGAGGCGGCCCCACTGCTCGGCGTTCTTGTCGATGATGGCGATGCGACCGCCGGGCTTCACCACGCGGCAGATTTCGGCCACCGCCTTCTCGATTTCGACGGCGTGCTCGAGCGATTCGGTGGCGTAGGCGGCGTCGAAGTGGGCGTCGGGGAAGGGGAGTTCGGTCATGGAGCCGGCGCGCGTGTGGATGCCCTCGGGAACGTAGCGCAGCATCTCCTCGGAAATGTCCAGGCCCCAGAACTCCGCCTCCGGCTCCTGCTCGCGGAAGACGCGCGCGAAGCGGCCCTTGCCGCAGCCCACGTCGAGCACGCGCTTGCCGCGCAGGTCGCCCAGGTGCTCGCGGATCAGTTTGACGTGATAGATGCGAGGATCGATGGTGGAGGGGAAGTTCTCTTCGTCGCGCGAGGATTCATCGAAAGAAGCCTGGATGCGGGCGCGCAGTTCGGGGGTGAGCTGCGCGCTTTCGGCGTGATGCAACAGCCGCTTCCAGTTCACTTTACGACCGTGTGAGGAAGATGGGCAGGCTCACCTTGCTCTGATAGTTGGGGCGGTAGCGGTCGGTGTTGTACATGGTCTCGATGTCCACCCTGCGGGGGCCGAGCTTGGGATCGGGAATCGTGGCCATGACGTAGCAGCCGCCGTTGATGGCGGTCATGAGTCCGTGCTTGCCTTGCTCGATGGCGTCCATGGCCATGCCGGCGAAGGTGGTGGCGACCATGCGGTCCACGAAATCCGGGCTGCCGGAGCGCAGGTCGTAGGTGAGGTCGCTGACGATGGTCTCCTCGCCGGTGGCGGCCTTGATCTCGCCGCTGAGGTCTTCCGCCACGGACATCTTCTTGCGGTGGCCGAAGGCATCGGGCTCGCCGTATTCCTTCACCTGATAGCCCTGCCATTCGGCGCCCTCGGAAAGGATCACCAGGGAATAATTGCTGGGGTTGTTGCGCTTGTCGTTCATGAGCAAATCGATCAGTTTTTTGAGATCGACCTTGTACTCGGGGATGCAGCAACGCACGGAGGTGACGTAGGCGGTGTAGAGCGCGGTGTAGCCGGCGTCGCGGCCGAAGACGCGGAACACGCCGATGCGCTCGTGGGAGCCGACGGTGGTGCGCTGGCGCTCGATGGCGTCCATGGCACGCGTGATGGCGGTCGAGAAACCGATGCAGTACTCGGTGTTGCGCACGTCGTTATCCATGGTCTTGGGGACCGCGACAACCCTCATTCCGGCGCGGTCGAGGGCGGCAGCGTAGCTGAGGGTGTCGTCCCCGCCGATGGCCACCAGGTAATCGAGAGCCAGGGTCTCGATGTTCTTCTTCACCGCCGCGGTGACATCGTAGGTGCCTTTGGCGCTCTGCTCGAAACTCTGGCCGGCGAGGACGGGCGGGAGCTTCTTCATCTTCGACGGATTGGTGCGCGAGCTATGGAGATAGGTGCCGCCGGTGCGGTCGATGGTGCGCGTGTTCTCACGGTTGAGCGGGAGAATGTAACGCGCGCGGCTGGCGGGATCTTGCAGGTTGACGTGCGTCAGGCCCTCCCACCCGCGGCGGATGCCGACGACCTCGCAACCGATCTCGCTGCCGCGGTAGACCACGGTTTTGATGACGGAATTGAGGCCGGGGACGTCGCCGCCGCCTGTGAGGATACCGATGCGCTTAGCTGCCATGAATGCTCCTTTAGAGTGAGAATTTTTTGCGATTGGAAACCCTCATTATAAAAGGATGCGCGGCAGCGTGGCATCGCGGCGGCGCGGAAAGTTCATTTCGGCCGGTGCGGCATCTCGCTATACCGGCGGGGTCGCCGGTTCGTAGCCGGTGAGATGTTCGCTGGCGCGCGCAGGGTCGTAGTTGGGATTGGGCTGCGGCATGGCGGCGTTCACCGAGTGGCGCCAATCCGCGAGCAGCGTGTGCAGCTTCTTCGCGCGGGCGGCTTCGCGGCGGACGAGGTTGCGCTTCTCGCCGGGATCGTCTGGCAGATGGTAGAGTTCCAGGCGGCCGTCCTCGTAGAACTCGATGAGCTTCCATTCGCCGAGCCGCACGGCGCCGGCAGGCATGCCGCCCTGATCGCTGTAGTGCGGGTAATGCCAGAACAGCGGGCGCTCGGCCATCTTCTGGCCGTGCAGCAGGCCCTGGAGCGGCTTGCCATCCACGGTGCCCGGCGCGGCGCCCACGGCTTCGCAGATCGTCGGCAAAAAATCGACGCTGCACACCGGCGTGTCGATGGTCGTGCCGCCGTGCGTCACGCCGGGCCAGCGGATCATCAGCGGCTCGCGGATGCCGCCTTCGTACGCGTGGCCCTTGCCCGCGCGCAGCGGGCTGTTGTTGGTGACCGGAGGGACGCGCCCGCCCTGGTAGCGCACGCCGCCGTTGTCGGAAAAGAAAATGACGATGGTGTTATCGGCCTGCTTGGATTCGTCGAGCGCTTTGAGAAGCTGGCCCATGGAATCGTCGGCGCTTTCCACCATGGAGCAGTAGATGGGATCGACGTCGCCGGTGTTGCGCTTGCGATATTTCTCGATCACCTGCTGCTGGCCCTGGAGCGGCATGTGCACGGTGAAGTGCGCCTCGTACAGGAAGAAGGGCTTGGCCTTGTCGGCATGCATGAAGCGGATACCTTCGTAGGTGAGGCGCTGGGTGAGGAATTCGCCGGGCTCGAGCTTGAGGTTGGGGAGTTCGAGGGGTCCGAAATACGTGGGCGGATGGCCGGCGGCGGTGCCGCCGATGTTGATGTCGAAACCGCGGTCGGTGGGCAGGTGGCCTTCACCGCCGAGGTGCCACTTGCCGATGGCCGCGGTGCGGTATCCATGGCCGGCGATGGCTTCGGGAATGGTCTTGTTTTCCTCCGGCAGGAACTGGTTGAACGGCAGCTTGAGCAGCTTGGAGTAGGGCCACTGCTTGCGGCCGGGAATCCAGTCGGTGAGGTGCAGACGGGCGGGATACTGGCCGGTCATGATGCTGGCGCGCGTGGGCGAGCACACGGGGCAGGCGGCGTAGGCGTTGGTGAAGCGTACGCTCTCTCGCGCGAAGCGGTTGAGGTTGGGGGTGTCGATGAAGGTGTTGCCGTAGGGGCCGAGGTCGTGCCAGCCGAGATCGTCCATCAGGACGAACAGCACGTTCCAGCGGGGCTCGGCGGCGGCCAGCCGTGCGGAGCCGGCCAGCGCGCCGGCGGTCAGGGTCTGAAGAAAAGTTCGGCGGTCCATATGGCACTCAGAATAACAGCTTGAGGGCGAAATAAATCTGCCGCGGGAATCCGTTCGTCGCGGTGATGTCGCCGAAGGCCGCGGCGGTGGGGTTGAGATTGGGGGCGGCGAAGAAGGAATGGTTGGTGGCGTTCAGCCACTCGGAGCGGAATTCCAGGGTCTTGCCCTCGCGGATCTGGAAATCGCGCAGCACGGAAGCGTTCCACAAATTCACGCCTTGCGCGCGGAGATTGGCCATGCGGAGCGGGAAGGTGCGGATGTTATCGAGCAACTGGTTGGCGGGCAACCGGTCGAAGTTGGCGGTGTTGAACCATTCGCTGGTGGAGCGCTGGCCGACGGGAAGGGCGATATTGGCGGGGTTGCCGTAATACAGCACGTCGCCCCAGCCGCCGCTCCCGCCGAGAGGGAAGCCGCTCTGCGCCTCGTAGGTGGCCTGGAGCTGCCAGCCGCTGACGAGGAAGCGCGGCACACGGTTCATGGTGGCTCCGAATTTGCGGCCGGTGCCGAAGGGGAGCTCCCAGAGACCGGTGGCGGTGAAGCGATGGGTGCAGTCTTCCTCGGAGATGGCGTAGGTGGGGTTCGCATCGGTGGGGTTGAGATAGCTGTCGGCCGCCAGGTATTTGGAGAAGGTGTAGTTGCCCTGGATGGTGAAGCCGTTGTGGAAACGGCGCTCGGCGCGAACTTGCAGCGAGTGGTACCAGGAATAGCCGGCGGGCACGGCCGCGGTGATGCCGGTGAATTGAGGATAGGGGTGGAGCAGTTGCGCGGTGGTGGTGTTCTTGCCGCTGAGGCCGGTGCCGGGGAGCAGAGGATAGAACGGATTGGGCACGGCGGCGGTGAGGAAGTTGATGACAGGCTGGTCGCGCACGGGCGAGGTGCTCAGGTACTGGGCCGGAACGGGATCGATCTGGCGGGTGATGTCCAACCGCGAGGCGCCCGTGCCGACGTAGGAGACTTCGACGATGGTCTGGTTGGAGATCTGCTTCTGAATGCCGAAGCTAACATGCTGGGCGTAGGGATGCGGGCGGGTGGGTTCGAAGAAGCTCACCGCCCGGCCGACGTTGCTGGACAAACCGGCGGTGGCGCCGAGCGGCTGCTGGTAGCCGTTGGGGAAGGGATTGGTGAGCGTGGCGACGTAGGTCTGGCCATTATCGAGGCTGGGGATCAGGTTGGTGGCCTGGGTGAAGCCGGCCTGGTTGACGCCGAGGCGATCGATGCCGTTGGTGATGTAGTAAATACCGTAGCCGGCGCGGATGACGAAGTTGTGCGGCAACTGGTAGGCGAGGCCGAGGCGGGGAGCGAAATCGTTGTTATCGGTTTGCCAGAGGGAGCGGGGACCTCCATTGGCGCCAGCGAAGGTGAGGCCGCCGAGGGCTTGGAAGCTGGACACCGGGATTTGCGGAATGGGATTGAGGGCGTAGTTGGCCTGGGCTTGCGCCTGGATGGGATTCGGCGTGGTGAAATCGAAGCCGAGCACGGAGCGGTTGTAGCGCTCGGTGGGCGCCGTCTCATATTCGTAGCGCAGCCCGAAGTTGAGAGTGAGGCGTGAGGTGACCTTGAATTCGTCCTGGATGTACCCGGCGGTGAGCGTGCTCTGCTCGGCATAGGAGGCATTCACCTGGCCGGTGCCGCCGGTGGGCAGGCCGAGCATGAACGAAGCGAGGCCCTGGCCGATGGGCGCGGCGGGGGAATTGTCGAGGGGGCCGACGGTCCACTCGGTGCCGAAGTTGATGGCCGGGGTTTGATCGGTGTAGGTGTTGTTGAAGGCGCGGTAGAGGCGGTATTCGACGCCGAAGCGGATGGTGTGCTTGCCGGCCATACGGGTAAAATCCACGCCCAGGATGTGGTAGATCTGATACGTGCCGCTGGGATAGCTGTTACCGAGTTGCGCGTAGGCGTTGCCATCGATGCTGATCTGCGGGAACGTCATGCCGGGCGCCGAAATCTGCGATAGCAGCGTGGGGGAGAAGCCCGCGCCGGCCAGATTGAAGCCCAAGCCGAACGGCGATGTCACCTGGTTGAAACGCGTCATGCTGTAGCGCATATCGACCAGGAATTGCGGGCTGGCGATGTAGACGTCGTCGAGGCCGACGCCCTTGTCATAGCGGTTGCGATGGTTTCCGTTCGAGATGTTGGGCAGGGTTTCGCCGGAATCGAAGAGCTGGTGGGCCTCGTTGTAGCGGCCGAACATGCGGTTCTTGTCGCCGAAATTGTGATCGATGCGGATGGTGTGGGAGTAGTACTGGTTGTAGCTGCTGAGGGGGTTGAAGTAGTTTTGTTCGCCATCGATCAGACCGGCAGTGTTGGGCGCGGGATAGTATTGCATGAGCTTTTGGGCGGTGGGATTCAGCAGGCTCGTGGGAAGGATGTTGCCGGGGAGCGGCTGGCGGCTGAAGCGGCCGTTGCCAGCCGGCACGGTGCTGTAGGGATTGTAGATCTGGTATTGCGCGCCGCCGGCGAGGAGCTGGGAGAAATCGCCGGTGCGCTCGGCCAGGGTGGGGACGGTGTGATAGTAATCGCCGCGCTCCTCGCTGGGACGGATAAGGCCTTCGAAGCCGTACATCCAGAAGGTGCGGTTGCGGCCATTGTAGACCTTCGGGATGACCACGGGTCCGCCGAGGGTGGCGCTGAAGTGGTTGATGACGAAATGGGGGTTGACGGCATCGATTTTGCCCTTGTTCACCGGGCCGGTGGCGAGATTGTAGAGCTGGCGGCGCTGGAAGAAATCGAGGCCCTCGAGGTGCTGGTTGCTGTTGGTTTCCCAGAGGGTGCCGTGCAGGCCGTTGGTGCCGGAGCGGAGGGCCACGTTGACCGAGCCGCCGGGGGCCTGGCTGGCGGCGTCGTAGCGCGTGGTCTCGACCTTGAATTCGGAGATCATGTCGGCGGGCGGAACGAAAGAGGCATTCTGGCCCCACATGCTGGGGGTGCCGTCCAGCGAGAAATCGGTATTGTGAGCGGGAACGCCATTCACGCCGATATTGGAGACGACTTCGACGGCGGGGGCGAGCTCGGGGTGGTTGGGTACGCCGAAGTTGACCACCCCGGGGGAAAGCTGGGCGAGGGTGTAGGCGTCGGCGCCCGCGAGGGGCAGTTCGGTGATGCGGCGGTGATCAACCACCTGGCCTTGGGAGACGCTGGTTTCAAGCAGCGGCGCCGTGCCGGAAACGGTGACGGATTCGGTGATCTGGCCCGGTTGGATGGTGATGGGGAAATTCAGCTCGTCATCCACCCGCAGGGTGATGCCGGTGCGCTCGTATTTCTTGAAGCCGGTCATTTCGACGGTAAGGTCGTAGGTGCCCGGCGAGAGATAGAGCAACTGGAAGCTGCCTTCGGAGTTGGTCTTGCCGACTACGGCCACACCGGTTTGGGTGTTGACGGCCTTGACGGACGCGCCGGGGACGACGGCCCCCGAGGCATCGGTCACACGGCCGGCGATGGTGCCGCGGGTCTGCTGAGCCACGGCGGGAAAGGCGAAGAAGAGAACGGCGGCGCAGGAGGCCGCGAGAAGCGCGAGACTTGGTTTCATTGTTATCATCCACCCCTGTGGGGCGTACGGTATCATGCGGCGGGCGGCGACGGAATACAGAAAATCATGTATGTGCCATTGCGGGTGAATGTTCAGCGCTGGCTCAACCCGCCATCTACGGCCATTACCTGCCCGGTGATGAAGTTCGAGCACCCCAGCAAGTACGCCACCGCGTCCGCCACTTCTTCCGGCGTGCCGCCGCGCCGGGCGGGTGTGGCTTCGATCATCTTCAGGCCGCGGTCGTCGATGTCGTCGAACGGGATCACCCCGGGGGCCACGGAATTCACCGCGATGTGCGGCGCCCAGGCTTTGGCCAGCGCGCGCGTCAGCATGATCACTCCGGCTTTCGACGCGCAATAGTGCGCGTGCTCCGCCCACGGACGGATGCCTCCCAGCGAGCTGATGTTGACGATATGGCCGCCGCCGCGGGCCAGCATCATGCGCGCGCCGCTCTGGCAGCAGAAGAATACCGCTTTCAGATTGACGGCGTGGATGAAGTCCCAATCCTTTTCGGTGATGTCGAGCGGGTCGAAGCGCGTGAAGCGCGCGGCGTTATTCACCAGGCTGTCGAGCCCGCCCATCCGCTGCGCGGCTTCCTCGAACATGCGCTCGATCGACGAGACCGATTCCAGATTCGAGCGGAAAAGCTCCGCGCCGGCTTCGGCCGCCGTGCGGCGGGCCCCTTCTTCCGAGGTCCAGTAATGCAGCCCCACGCGCGCGCCTTCGGCGGCCAGCCGAAGCACAATGGCGCGACCGATGCGCCTGGCGCCGCCGGTCACCAGCACGACTTTGCCTGTGAGGCTGCTCAAAGCACGCGATCTCCGTGGACTTCGATTTCCTCCGGCTCCACGCCCTCGGGTGGGGGCTCGGGCAGGCGGCCGGTCCAATTGGCCCATCCCCAGAATATCGCGGTGGTCGAGCTGAGTACACCGGCAATCGTGCCGATCAGCCGCGCGTCCCAATACTGCGTAGCGATCCCCGCCAGCGTCATCGAGATCATCATCACGGACCACGTCGTAGATTCCATGGTGGCGAAGACGCGCCCGCGGTAGGAATCCGACACGTGCCGCAGAAGCTGGCCCATGTTCAAAACCGAGCTGACTCCCACGCCGGCGCGCGAGAGCGCGATAAAAATCAGCGCGCCGGTGAAGCTGCGCGACTGGCTGAACAGAATGTACGAACCGCCGTGAATCACGTAGCAGATCGAGATGGCACGTTTGTAGTTGACGAAGCTCAGCCGGCGTCCCACGGTATAGGCGATGGCGCCGCCGCACAGCAGCCCGATGCCGGCGCAGCCCCAGATCATGCCCAGGCCGGACGGCCCGCGGTTGAACACCAGTTCGCCGAAAACCGTGAACAGGATCTGCGCGGCGCCGCCGCCGGTGGCCCAGCCGATATTGACCATCAGCAGCCCGATGATGAGCGGCACCGAGCGCATGTAGCGCAGCCCCTCGGCGTATTCGTGCCACGGGCGGACCACGTCGGATTCCGTGAGCGCGCGCCGCGGCGGCTTGAATCCGCGGCCCGGGAGGAACAGGCGCGAAATGCACAGCGCGGAAATCAGGAACGAGAGGGCATTGCCTCCGAAAGCCCAGGCATACCCGAACTGGCTCACGCTGGCGCCGCCGAGGAACGCGCCCAGCGCCAGCGTGGTCCACTGCGTGGTTTGGGTGAGCGAGTTGGCGGTGTGCAGTTCCTCCTCGGTGGCGATGGCGGGCAGGATGGCGGCGCGTCCGCTGGTGAAGAACGGCGAGGCGATCATGAGCAGCCCGCTCAGCAGATACAGCAGCCAGGGCGCCGGATGGCCCACGGTGAAGATGAAGCAGGCGGCCACAACGGTGCGGATCAGGTCGCTCGCAATCATCACGTGCTTGCGGTTGACGCGGTCCAGCAGCACGCCCGCCAGCGGCCCCGCCAGCATCGCCGGAATGGCGCGGGAGAGCATCACCCCGCTCACCACCAGCCCGGACTTGGTGGTGGCGACCGCCAGGCTGAAGACGGCGATGTTGTTGAAATGGTCGCCGGCCTCGCTCACCACCTGGCCGATCCAGGTGTAGCGGTAATTGCGATTGTCGCGCAGCAGCGAGACAAAAGCGTTCAACCGATGGACTCCTCGCGCGCCGTGATGGATTGGATGAAATCGCGGTCCAGCTCATAGCCGAAGCCGGCCTGCTCGCGGATTTCGATGGTTCCGCGCACCGTGGTTTCCACCGGCGGGCAGACGATGTCGCGCTTCCAGTAGCGCTTGCTGGCCGAGACGTCGCCGGGCAGCACGAAATTGGGCAGCGTCGCCAGCGCGATGTTGTGCGCGCGGCCGATGCCCGCTTCCAGCATCCCGCCGCACCACACCGGAATGCCCGCGGCCTGCGCGATGTCGTGCACGCGCTTCGCCTGCCGGAATCCCGCCACGCGCCCCAGCTTGATGTTGATGATGCCGCAGGCACGCAGCTTGATGGCCTGCTCCGCGTGGCGCGGCGTGCGGATGCATTCGTCGAGACAGATCGGCGTGCTGAGCTGCGCCTGCAATTCCGCGTGGTCGATGATATCGTCGTGGCTCAGCGGCTGCTCGATCATCATCAGGTAGAAATCGTCGAGCTGCTTGAGGTGCGCGGCGTCGGCCAGAGTGTAAGCGGAATTGGCGTCGGCCATGAGCTTGATGGAAGGAAAGCGTTCGCGCACGCGCCGGACCACGTCGATGTCCCAGCCGGGCTTGATCTTGATCTTGATGCGCTGGTAGCCGGCGGCCAGTTCGGTTTCGATTTTTTCAAAGAGCTGCTCGACCGAATCCTGGATGCCGATGGACACGCCGCAGGGAATTTCGCGCCGCGCCCCGCCTCCGATCTGCCGCCACAGCGGCGCGCCCGCGAGGCATGCTTCCAGGTCCCACACGGCCGTTTCCAAAGCGCCGCGCGCCATGTTGTGCCCGCGAATATGCGCGGTCAACGAATATACATCGTTGGCGGATGCGAGCTCCTTGCCGAGCACGCGCGGTGCGGCGTAATCGTGCAGGATCGTCCACGCCGAGCCGGTCCATTCCTCGTTATAAAAAGGGTTCTCGCCGGCGGTGACTTCGCCCCAGCCGGAAGCGCCGCCGCTTTGGACCTCGACCAGGATGATGTCGCGGGTATACGTCCGGCCGAAGCTGGTTTCGAAAAAGTGCACCAGCGGCATGCGGATCTGCCGCAGGGTGATGCGGTCGGGTTTCATGCGAAAGGCTCCAGGAGGTAGACGCCTTCGGTCTGCCCGCGCTCGAACCCGGTGACGGCCATGCCGCGGGCGAAGGCGCTTTGGAATTTCTCGGCGTTGGCCTGCTGGATGGCGCCGGCGCGTTCGCGGTCGTCGCGGCGGATGTGCGCGATTTCCGCCGGGTAGGCGATGCGCTCGGCGGTGGCGGGGGCACCCTTTGGGACGGGCAACCGGCCACCGCCGATGATGCCTTTGACCCGCGGCGAATTGATCCACCACTCCGCGACGCAGCGGTCCGTGGGCAGCCCGCCATGCAGCGGACTGGCGGTGATGCCGTACTGGTTGACGGAATAGCGGCGCACGATGGCGCCCAGCCGCTCGATATTGAAAAACGCGTTCTTCAATTCCAGCGGATCGAAGGTCCACTCGATAAGTTCGATGCCGCGGGCGATGGCGTCCTCCCGCTGGCGCAGCTTCAGGCGGCGCCCGATTCCCGAATTGCGATATCTCGGCAGTACGCCCAGCATGTGGCTGTGCAGGTAGGGCCGCCCGCCGGGCTTGACGCCCGGAATGGCAAAGCAGAAGGCAGTCATCTGGGAGCCGTCGTAGGCGCCGAAGACGTGCCCGCCGATCTTGCTGCACACCACCAGAAAGCGCAGCGGCAAGAGTTCCGCGTCGGCAAAGCCCCAGATGGCCTGCTGGAGCCGGAGCACGTCGGAGAATTCAGAGAGGTGGAACAGTTGGCGGATTTCAGCGGTCATCCCTTGGCCTCCTGCCAGAGGGCTTCCATCTCCTCAATGTTCGATTCCTGGAGCTTCTTTCCGCGCTCCGCCAGGCGCCGCTCGATATACCCGAAGCGCTGGCGGAACTTGGCGTTGGCGCGGCGCAGCGCCTGCTCCGGATCCACCTTCACGAACCGCGCCAGGTTCACCAGGACGAACAGCAGGTCCCCAAGCTCGTCTTCCAGTTCGTCGTGATCGGCCCCGCGCCGCGCCTCGGCGAATTCGGCCAGTTCCTCGTCGAGCTTCTCGATCACCTGGTCCGCGTTTTGCCAATCGAACCCTACCACGGCTGCACGCGAGGTGATCTGCTGCGCTTCCACCAGCGCCGGCAGCGCCCGCGGCACGCTCCCCAGCAGCGTTGGCGGCTCGTCCGATTTTGCGGCTTTCTCCGCGGCCTTGACCTTGCCCCAGATGCGCTTCACGTCGCCGGCGGTCTCCGCGGTTTCCTCGCCGAAAACATGCGGATGCCGGCGCACCAGCTTGGCGTTGATGGCGTCGAGCGAATCCTCGATACTGAACAGCCCCTGCTCGCCGGCCATTTGCGCGTAAAACACCGCTTGCAGAAGGAAATCGCCCAGTTCCTCGGCCAGTTCCGCCCAATCGCGGCGGTCGATGGCGTCGAGCACCTCGTAGGTCTCTTCCAGCGTGTAGGGCTTAATGGAATCGAAAGTCTGCTCGCGGTCCCACGGGCAGCCGCCTGGAGCGCGCAGACGCGCCATGATCTCAACCAACTGCTGAAACCTGGCGCCGGCTTTAGAGTCGGTGGGCATTGAGGGGGATGAGTTTCAATTTAGCATGCCTCCACTTTGCCCCGGCACTCGCCCAGCCCGATGCGCCTCCAGCCGCCGCTTTCGCACCAACCGCGCAGCGTCACCTCATCGCCGTCTTCCAGGAAGCGCCGCGTTTCGCCCGTGGGCAGCGCCAGCGGCTCCGTGCCGCGCCATGTCAATTCCAGCAGGCAGCCGCGGTTTTCCCGGGCCGGGCCGGAGACCGTTCCGCTGGCGATCAGATCGCCGGGGCGCAGCGGGCACCCGTTGGACGCGTGGTGCGCCACCATCTGCGGCAGCGTCCAGTACATGGATGCGAAATGGCTGCGGCTGATCCGCGCCGGCTCGCGCATGCGTGGGGTCTTCAGCCAGACATCGAGCGTGATTTCCAGCGCGTCGTTGCCGCCGGTCTGCAAGTGCGGAAGAGGCGCCGGATCGCCCGCCGCGCGCGCCTCCGGCTCCCGCCGGAAC
>JAJYLS010000514.1 GCA_021787555.1 Acidobacteriota bacterium
TCCGGGCAAGCGGAGCAACGCGATCGCCCCGCCCCGCGCTTTGGACGCGGCTGCGGACCGTGGCGTGCTCCGCAGTGTGAACGCCACCACCGCCAGATAACCGAGGCCGGTGAAGCCGAGCACCCTGAAAACCGCGCGCCAGCCGGAATGTTCGCCCATCCACCCGCCCCAGGCTCCCCCCAGCACCAGCCCCGTGTACAGGCCGCTCTGGTGCAGCCCGGTGGCCAGCGAGCGTGTGTCATTGCCGTGAATATCGGCGATCAGCGCCAGCGCGGCGGGCAGGTAGAAGGCTTCGCTCGCCCCCATCAGTACGCGCGTCCACAGCATGCCGTCGATCGAATGCACGTGCCCCGTGAGCCATGTAGCCGTGGTCCAGGTGGCCAGGCTGGCCACAATCACGCGGCTGCGCCCCACGTGGTCGCCCATCCATCCGCCCAGCGGGCTCAGCAGGCCATAGGTCCACAGGAAAACCGTGCTGATCAGCCCCAGTTGGAACGCCGTGGCGTGCAGGTCGCGCTGGAGCAGCGGCAGCAGCGAAAAAACCACCTGGCGATCGAGGTAGTTCAGCAGCGCCACGCCCCACAGGACCGCGACGATGAGCCACTTCATCGCGCCTGCCCGTTCACACCGGCCGGAAAATTTCCAGCGCCGCAATCGATTCTCGCAGCGCCGATTGCTGCGCGGTGGAAAGCCCGGAGCGCGGCCGGACCACCCCACCGCAATCGATGCCTTCCCACGTCAGCACCTGCTTCAACGCGGGGAGGAACGGAAACCGCAGCAGCACGCGAAGCAGGTCGTTGATGCGGTCCTGCACCGCGCGCGCGGCCGGCCAATCGCCGTCGCAGGCGTGCCTGCGAAGCTCCACAAACCATCCCGGCACCAGATTATACATGCTGCCGATGCCCCCCGCGGCGCCCATCAGCAGACCCGCCGCCAGCACCTCGTCGCGCCCGTTGAAAACGCACCACCCGGCGCGCGCCACCAGCGACAGCGTGTAGAGGTCGTAGTCCGTGTACTTCAGGCCCTCCACGCCCGGAATTTCGCAGATCTCCATGAGTTGGTCCGCATTCAGGACCTCGGAGGGGTCTTTGGGAAAGTAATATGCGAAAAACGGAAGGCTCGTCGAGGCCGCCAGCACGCGGTACCACGCCAGCATCTCGGCGTGATTCACCCCGGCCGGGCGGATGCAACTGACCGCCGCCGCTCCCGCGCGCTCCGCGTGCCGCGCGAGTCTTTCGGATACGTCGAGCGACCACGAACCCACGTGCGCGATCACGTGCCTGCCCCCGGGCGTGCCGCGCACGGCGGTCTCCACGATCGTGCGGCGCGCCGCTTCGTCGAGCGATACTCCTTCCCCGGTGCTGCCGCACACGTAAACGCCGTTGGCTCCGGCGGTATACACGCGCGCGAGCAGCTTTTCCAAAGCAGCGACGTTCACCGCGCCATCGGCATGGAGAGGGGTTACCAAAGCCGGAAAAATTCCGGACAGGGCAGTGGGCATCAGTTATTTACCTGGATTTCCCGGAGCTTCGCCG
This sequence comes from Acidobacteriota bacterium, assembly GCA_021787555.1. Classification (GTDB taxonomy): domain Bacteria; phylum Acidobacteriota; class Terriglobia; order Bryobacterales; family Bryobacteraceae; genus JAJYLS01. The sequence goes on from JAJYLS010000514.1 coordinate 1,536, forward strand.
TCAGCGCCCGCTTCTCCTCCGCCGTCAGGTCGACCAGCGGCGGACGGCAATGCATCTCCCGTAGACCCACACGGGTCACCAGGAACTTCTGGGCCGCGATGCCGTTGTAACCCCCGATGACCCGCGCCCGCTCGTTGAGCGGCGCCTGCGCCGCCGCAACGTCCCCTCCCTTGCGGAAGGCCGAGAAGATGGCGCTGGTCTCGCGCGGAAACGCGCTGCCGTTCCCCGTGATGGCGCCAGCGCCCCCCGCCTTGAGGTTCGCGGCGATGTTCCCCGGCACCCCGGTCAGCACGTGCAGCTTCGGAAACTCCCGCATCGTCTCCAGCATCGCCGCCTCTTTGCTATACGAGTCTTTAATGCCGTACAGGTTCGGGCTGGAAGCCAGCCGCCGCAGCACGTCCGCCGTGATCGGCACGCCCGTCAGTTGCGGAATGTTGTATAAGAGCACCGGAATCCGCGCCGCTTCGAGCACCGGCAGGAAGAACCGCGCCAGTCCCTCGGTGGACAGGTTCTTGAAGTAGAAAGGCGGCGCCACCAGCGCCAGTTCCGCCCCTGCCGCCGTCGCCTGCGCCAGCAGTTCCAGCGTGTCGCCGAGATTGAGCGCGCCTACCTGCACCATGAATGCGAGCCGCCCCCTGTGCCGGGCGTACGAGTCCACGATCTGCCGGCGCTCCTTGACCGAAAACGCACTGAACTCGCCCGTCGTGCCCAGCACCAGCACGCCGTCCACCCCGTTCGCCGCCAGGTAGGCCAGGTAGTCCTTCGCCAAGGCGTCGTCGAGAGAACCCCGCGTATCCAGGGCCGTCAGCGCCGCGACGTAAAACCGCGGCTCCGCCGGCTTCACCGATTTCGCGCCCGCCGCCCGTGTCACCGCCACCGCGCCTGCACCCACCAGGGCGCGCCGCGTCATCCTTGGATTCATCTTCTCCCTCCTTGCGGCACGAGGAAATTATTTCTTGCCGCTTATCCAATCGAGATTGAATCGCGCGAGCGTAAGGTAGTTTCCCGCCGAC
>JAJYLS010000174.1 GCA_021787555.1 Acidobacteriota bacterium
CCTGGAGCCCCCCCCGCATGCGCCGCTACTCCCGCGCCCAGTTGGCGGAGCGTATCGCCGAGTTCCAGATATCGCGCCATGGCTGCTGTCCGTCCCGCGATCAGGACCACAAAATGATCCTGCTTCTCGAATACCTCTCCCGCTGGCACGGGCACTCCTGCCTGTGCGCCCGCGGTATGTCTGCCTGCGCTTCTGTAATGCCAAGATCGTATTGACGGTCAGCGGATTTCCGCTTACAATTTCTCGCGACAATGCTTTAGAAATGGGGGTCTAGGGATGCGTGTTTTCCGCGTTGCGGCTGCACTCGGTTTTCTCCTGGCGTTCGACGCCGCCGCCCAGGAGTTTCGTGCGACCATTACAGGTCATGTGACCGACGTCTCGGGCGCGCTGATGCCCAAGGTCGCTGTCCAGGTGGCTAACCTGGGCACTAACGAAGTGGCCGCCGCCGTAACCAACAGCCAGGGCGTCTATTCCCTGCCGTTCCTCAAGCCGGGCACTTATCGCCTGACTGCCGAAACTCCCGGCTTCAAAAAATATATCAAGGACAACATCGTGGTCAACGTGGGCGACGTCCTCGGAATCGATGTGGTCATGGCGGTAGGCGCATCCAACGAGTCCATCACCGTTTCCGCGGAAACCATGAGCCTCGAAACCGAGAGCGCCGATCACGGCTTGGTCATCGACCAGAAGCGCGTCACCGAGCTGCCCCTCAACGCGCGCAATCCGTTCATGCTGGCGATGCTCTCGCCCGGCGTGAACTTCAGCGGCAACCAGATCTATCAGCGGCCGTTCGATAACGGCGCCATCGCCGATTGGACGGTGAACGGCGGCCTCGACCGCAAGAACGAGTTCCTGCTCGACGGCGTGCCCAATAACGCCCAGGCCGGTGGCAACAATATCGCCTACGTACCCCCCGTCGATTCCGTGCAGGAGTTCAAGATCCAGACGAATTCCTTCGACGCCTCCTACGGCAAATCCTCGGGCGGCATCATGAACGTCTCCCTCAAGAGCGGCACCAACGAATTCCACGGTACCGCCTACGAGTTCATGCGGCGCAGCGCGCTGGACGCGAATTCGTTCCAGAACAATGCCGTCGGTTCACCCAAGGCCGGCCACTTCCTCGACCAGTACGGCGTCTCCGCGGGCGGCCCCATCATTTTCCCGAAAATCTACAATGGCAAGGACAAGACCTTCTTCTTCGCCAATTACGAAGGTTACCGCGAAGGTACGCCCACGCCGCTGACCCTTTCCGTGCCCGAGCCGGAGTTCGCCAACGGCGATTTCAGCAAGCTCGTGGATTCGCAAGGCCGCAAGATCACCATCTACGACCCGCAAGGCGCCGTGATCAATGCGGATGGCACGGTGACGCGCATGCCCTTCGCCGGCAATATCATCCCGGCCAATCGCAGCAACCCCATCGCGCAGAAAATGATGAGCCTGTATCCCAAGCCCAACGCCATCACACCCGGATCGAATTACGGCACCAACGACTTGGTGATCCCCGGCGGCTCCCAGAACCTGGATCACGACGCCTTCTATAACCTGGTGACCAAGTTCGACCACAACTTCGGCGAAAAACACCACCTGTTTTTCCGCGAGGCCAGCAACGACCGCACAGAGCACCGCAACACCAACGGCGTGCTGGGGCCCGGATGGCAGGGTCCCGGACCGCTCAAGCGCATCAACGACGCCTACGCGTTCGATTGGACAGGCACGCTCCAGCCGTCGCTCGTGGCCGATTCCCGCGTCTCCTTCGCGCGGTACGTGGAAGGCTCCCGCGGCGACCCCAACATCGGGGTTAGTCCCACCACCCTGGGCTTCCCGTCTTCGATAGTTTCGCAATTACCTACGCAGGGCGTTTTCGGAACTTACAACTTCACCAACTATACGGGCCTCGGCTCGACTTCTTCGTTCAACTGGACCAATAGCTGGTCGTACGAGGGCAGCCTCACGAAAGTGACGGGTGGCCACACCATCAAAGTGGGCGTGGACCTGCGCCGCATCCAGTACAACACCGAGAACCAGGGCGCCGTGTTCACCCTCACTTTCAACAATACCTGGACGCAGCAGATCTACAACCTGGCCAATGCGGTGAGCGGCAATTCGTGGGCCTCTGCGCTGCTCGGCCTGCCCGCCAGCGGCTCGATCGATTATCCGATTTTCCCCTCCTACGTCGATCGGTATTACGCCTTCTACTTCCAGGACGATTGGAAGGTCACCCGCAAGCTCACCTTGAACCTGGGCGTGCGGCAAGATTTCATTATGCCGCCCACCGAGCGCTACAGCCGCATGACCCGCGGCTTCGATCCCAATGGGGTGAACCCGGTCAACGCCCTCGTCGACCGCACGCAGTTTCCCGGCTTCCCCACGGTCATGGGCGGCCTGCTGTACGCCGGCAACGGGCAAATGGCAGCCAATACCGATATCACGGGCATCCAGCCGCGCTTCGGCATGGCCTACGCGGTCACCTCAAAGCTGGTCCTGCGCGGCGGCTGGGGCAGGTACATGATCAATCCCAACAACGACTGGATGCGCACCGACGGCTTCAGCCGGACTACCCCGTTGATCAACTCCAATAACGGTGGGCGCACGCCCATTCCGAATCTGCTCAACAATCCCTTCTCCGATGGCGTATTGCAGCCGCCGGGGAGCAGCTTGGGCTTGGGGACGCTGGTGGGGCAGGGCATTAGTTTCTTCGATCCCACCTTCAAGACCCCCTACACCGACCAGTTCAGCTTCGGCTTCCAATACGAACTGCCGATGTACTCGCGGCTGGATGTTTCTTACGTCGGCAACCGCGGCTATAAGTTGCAGACCGATGCCCCTTACAACTATTCCTCGCTGGCTTTCCGCCAGAGTTGCGATCCGCTGGAGGGAGGCAACGCCAATTACTGCAACCAACTGGTTGCCAATCCCTTCTACGGCCTGTCGCCGTTCGCAGGCACCGGCCTCGGTACCAACCAGCAGGTCTCCCGCGCCACGCTGGCCAATCCTTTCCCCGAATTTGGCGGCATCACTCACTACGGGCGCAACGACGGCAAGATCTGGTACAACGCCCTCCAGTTGAATTACGGCATTCGCGCAACCCACGGCTGGGACCTGACCTTCGGCTATACCTACTCGAAGAACATCGAGCAGGGCGGTTTCAATAACGCCAACGGCAACACCGCCAACGACGCGTTTCTCGACATCCAACGCATGACCCTCGAGCGCAGCCTCACCGGCTACGATTTCCCCAATGTGGTCAAGATCAGCTCGGTGTACCAGCTTCCGGTGGGCCGCGGCAAGCATTTCCTGGGGAACACGAACCGCTTCGTCGACGCCGTGATGGGCGGCTGGGAGCACACCATCATCTTCCAGTACCGCAGCGGTGCGCCGTGGAACCTGCCAGGCAATGCCTTCTACATGCACAAAGCCACCGTCAACACCAACTGGGGCTCGCCCGTGATCCAGGGCGCTAATGACTGCGTGGCCAAGATGTCCGACACCGGCGCGATCACCCTCCAGCCGTATAGTGTGAACGTGCCCGGCTGCTCCATCGCTACGGCCAATTTCCTGGAGTTCCCCAGCTTCGCGCCCACGCGCGGTACCCCGCTGCGTACCGGCGATATCCGCACCCAGGCGGTTCCCGTGGCCGACATGTCGCTGGACAAAACCTTCCGCATCACTGAAAGCAAGAGCTTCCAGTTCCGCGTCGAGGCGTTCAACGTATTCAACTCCTACTGGATGTCCGGCGGCAGCGGCTCCAACGATATGTTCGCCAACAACCTCAACAGCTCGAACTTCGGCCAAATGGTGAAGGCCACAGTGGGCACCGGCGCCACCAACTGGCCGCGGCAGATCCAGCTCGGCTTCAAGTTTATCTATTAAGCTGTCAGCTATCGGCTATATCGGCTATCGGCTATCAGCTACGCTCATCCTGGCGGCGGTCGCGTCCGCCGCGCAGGTGTGGCCGGTCGAATTCCGCGACCTGAATCCCGCGGCGCGTGCCATGCTGGGTGTGTCGGCCGAAGAATTTCCGCCGCTCGTCCGTTCGATCGAGGCCAGGACCGCGGCGCGTCTTCGCGACGGCGAAGCGGACCACCTCATCTTCTATATCCTGCAATCCTCGCGCTTCACACACCGCCCGCGTATCGAGCCTGCCCTGAGCGCACGCGAGTACGTGGAGAAAGGCAAGATTCCGGCGGCCGCCGAGACCCGCATGCGCGATTTCCTCAAAGCGCTGGATCGTCCCGCCGCCGATGAGCGGCTGGCCTGGTTCCGCCAGACGCTCGCTGCACCCCAGCGCGCGCCCGCGTATCTGCGCGCGCAGTACGCGCGGGCCATGCGCTCGCTCTACGGGAAGGAATTCGAAGGCGGCGCTGGGAGCGCCTGGTATCAGACCCGCGGCCACTCCAGCGATACCCGCATCGAATCCAGCTACGCCCTGTGGAACGCGCTGGCGGTGCTCAAGGCCCGCGATCCGGCACTCCGCCTCCAACGCGTCCTGATCGTCGGGCCGGGACTGGATTTCGCCCCGCGCACCGATCTGATCGACGCCTACCCGCCGCAAAGCTATCAACCCTATGCCGTCGAGGACGCACTGCTCTCGCTCGGTCTCGCCGATCCGGCCCGGCTGCGCATTCACTGCGTCGATATCAACCCGCGCGTCGTCGCGTCTTTCACGAAATCTCCGGCACACCTGATCCTCTTCCGCGAATGGGACGATCCGGATTACCGGCAATATTTCGATCGCCTCGGTTCCGCAATCGGTTCGGCTCGCCCCATCCCTAACGGCAAGTCGCTCGATCTTTCGCGTGCTGCCGCGGCGCGCGTCACGGCCGCAAAACTGAACGTGATCACTGAGCGCTATGATCCTTCGCCCGGCTACGACCTCATCGTCGCCACCAATGTGCTGGTCTATTTCGATCGCCGCGAGTTACTCCTTGCGCTGGCCAATATCCGCGCGATGCTGGCGCCCGGCGGATATTTCATCCACAACGAAACCCGGCCGGAAGTCGAGGCGATGTCCTCGGCCCTCGGTTTTCCTCCCGTCCAGGGGGGAACAGTACGGCTTTCAACCGGCCCGCGCCCGCTATTCGACAGCTTCGTGATCCAGCAGCCGTCCGTACATCTCCAGGAATTGCGAGAGCGAAAGCTGCTCCGCCCGCAATCCCGCTTCTGACCAGCCTCCGATGAGTTCCTTGCCATAAATCGGGGCGAGATTGTTGCGGACGGTCTTGCGCTTGTGGCGAAAGCACTGCGCCACAAAGGCCAGGAACGCGTCGGGGTCGGCCACCAGCGGTGTGCGCGGCTCCAGCAGCACCACCGCGGAATCCACCTTCGGCGGCGGATAGAAGGCCGCGGGCGGAACGTCGAACAGCATCCGCGCGCCGGCGAACAGCGCCGTCTCAACGGTGAGAAAGCCATAATCGCGGCTGCCCGGCGCGGCGGCCAGCCGCAGGGCCATCTCCTTCTGAACCAGGAAAACGGCGCGCGGCGGCGCCAGCCGCACCGTCTTTTCGACGATCGGGGACGCCACCGCGTACGGCAGGTTTCCGGCAATGGGCGCGCGCCCGAACGAGGCCAGATCCACCTCCAGCGCGTCCCCCTCGACCACCTCCAGCGCCGCGCCGGCGAACTTCCGGCGCAGGTGTTCGGCAAGGTAGGGATCCAGCTCGATCGCCACCACGCGCTCCGCGCGCTTCAGCAGCTTTTCCGTGAGCGCGCCACGCCCCGCACCGATTTCGAGGACAAGTTCCTCGCGCGCGGGGCAAGCCGCAGCGGCAATGCGCTCCAGCGCCGCGCCCCGGATGAGGAAATGTTGTCCCAGCTTCTGGCGGGGCACTCGCTTACCAGCGCTAGCTCCGCACGTTGATGGTGTACCGTCCGGTCACCACCCGGCCGGGAACCTGAACCACCTTCACCTTGCCCGACACCGGCACGCCGAAATTCGTCGCCGGCACGAACAGCGAGAACATAATGATGTTCTGCACGTCCGGGGTGAGCGTCCCGCGGTCCACGTGATAGTCGGAAACACGGCCGTTCTGGTCGATGGTCAGTTCCACCACCTCGGTGGCGTCCGGCGGCACCGAGGCACCCGCGGGAATAATCCGGGGCGCGAAGCCCGAAGTCTCGAGCAGCGCACCGCCTTCAAGAGGCACGTGCTGGACAAGCTGGCCCATGGGATAAACGGAAAAGGAGTCGTCGGTAGCGGCGTGCACGAACGTCAGGTTGGGAACCAGCACACTGAACACGATGATGGCGGAAACCAGCCCGCCCGCGACGGGCAGGGCCATGGGACGCATAAGGTTGTCGAACACAAGTTGCAGGCGCTCGGTCCAGTGCTGCGCGCGCGCCGCGAAGCTGAGGCGCGAACGCTGCCGCACCTGCTCGTGCGATGCCAGCACACGGAGACGGGCGGTCAGGCCGGCGGGAACCGGCGCGTCCATGGTCCGCAATACCGACCGCAGGGCCACGAGCGATTCGTACTGCGCGCCGCACCGCCGGCACGATCGGATGTGCGCCACCGCCTTCTCCCGCTCCCCGGCGGACAACTTCCGGTCGAGCAAGGGTGAAATCAGCTCCTGCACGTTCTCACAGCTCATAAGCTCACTCTGCCGTCTTCGGCACCAATCGCAGCGGCGGCCTGCTCCGCAGGCTGCCGGCGAGTTCCTCCCGCAAGGCCTCGCGGCCGCGCAGGATGCGGGACTTGACCGTCCCAAGGGAAACGCCCAGGATCTCCGCGATCTCCTCGTAACTCAAATCCGCGATGTCCCTCAGCACCACGGCCTCGCGAAAGATGGGGTTGATTCTTTCCAGCGCCGCCTCAATCATGACGTGCTGTTCGTGGTCGAACGTTACGTCAAACGGCGAGCGGCCGCTATCCGGTATGATCTCCTTCCAATCGCGAGCGCTGTCCGCCTCTCTGTCCAATTCGACCTCGCCCCGCCGGTGGCGGAAAAACCAGCGCCGGGCGTTGTGCGCTTCGTTGACCGTAATGCGGTAAATCCACGTCTTCAGACTGCTTTGGCCGCGGAAGCTTCCGATATTGCGAAATACCTTCAGGAAAACTCCCTGCACCACGTCGGCGGCCTCGGACGGATCGCCGAGCAGGCGCAAAGCCAACGTGTAGACAGGCTGCTGGAAGCGGCCGATCAACTCCTCGTATGCCGGCCCGAAACCCGCGCGCAAGGATTCGGCGAGGCGCACATCCTGCGACCCGGCGACTTCGTCCGCCGCTTGCTCCGCTTTGAGCTCGAGGATTGAAGTGGCCACCGGCAGCCTCACATTTAGCCTTCACTTCAGGCTATCAGAAAACTTCAACCTTGCGATAAAGATAGACACCGGTGGCCGGGGAAAAGTTCCACCGGCTGGTATGTCCAGCAAAATGAGTGGATTAGCGCGCCGCCCGCGCCCGCGGCCGCTCCTCCACCGTCGAGCGCTTCACCAGCTTGTTGAAGTTGCTCTTCTGGCCGCGTGCCGTGGTGTCCTGGACGATCAGGGCGAGATCGTTCTGCTCGAATTTCTCGAACCACTCGTCCCAGGAGATCGGCTGAAGCGATTCCTCACCGGTGTAGCCGGGGAAATCCAGGCGGATCATCCCCACGTCGCCGCGTCCGCCGGTGCGCTTCACGCAGGCGGGATGCGCGCCGCGCTGTTCGGCCCACTGGCGGATCTCCTCGTGATCCATCATGGGGCGCGCGGCGTGGCCGCCGGTCGAGAGCTTCCGGCCGCGCGCCTTGGGCACCGCTCCCTGACGGGGTGACCTCTGGGCCCGGCTCGGATGGCGCTTCGGAGCCCCGGCCGTTAGGGAGCGGTCCCCACCGGCTTGCGCCAGCAGGCGCTTGGAGATCTGCGCCAGTTGCCGGTCGGCCTGGATCTCTTCCTCCAGCGTCTCCTTCAGCAGCCCCGCGGCTTCCTTCATCCCTAGCTTCTGCGCCAGCGCGCGCGCGCTTTCGTAGCCGGCGATTTCGTAGTGCTCCACCTTGCGCGCGGCGCCTGCGATGGCCGAATCTAGGATCGACTCAGCGAGGTCCTCCTCCATCGTCTGGCGGCCTTCCTCGATGATGCCCTGCATGCCCCTGCACGGGCGGGAGCGCGCGCGCATTTCCATCGATGCGAATACCTGCTCGATGCGTTGCACCTGGCCGCGGGTGATTTCCAGATGCTCGCGCAACGCGCTTTCCAGCGCTTCGTCGGTCGCCGATTTTGCCATCCTCGGCAGCGCTTTGACGAGCTGCTTCTCGGCGTCGAACAGATCCTGGAGATCCTCGACAAGAAGTTGTTCCAGACCTTCCACCTTTTTAGGCATAGTGATTTCCCTCTTCGAGTTTCGCAGCACTCGCGCGCGGCGCGATACGGGGGCTGGCGCCGTGCCTGTGAATCGGCATACCGAACCCGAAACTTCCGGTGCATTCGCGCGCAATTGCGCGGCCGGTACGCGAGCCGTTACTCTAATAGATTCATGCCTAACATCCCAGCTCCCGAACTTACGGCCTACATCGAAGCGATTCTGCGCGGTGCGGGCGTACCCCAGCACAAGGCAGCGATTGCCGCCGAAGCGCTGGTCGCGGCCAACCTCCGTGGTGTGGATTCGCACGGCGTCCACCTCATCCCGTATTACGTGGAGCAGTTGCTGGCGGGCGGCGTCGACCCGCTGGCGAATGGCCGGATCGTTTCCGAGGACGGCTGCTCGATGACCTTCGACGGCGAGGGCAGCATCGGGCACTGGGTCGCCGAGACGTGCTGCGGGCACGCCATCCGCCTTGCGCGCACCCACGGCATCGGGATGGTGGTGGCGCGCGAATCGCACCATTTCGGCGCCGCCGCGTTCTGGGCGCAAAAAATCAGCGCCGCCGGACAGATTGGGATCGTCATGTGCAACGCCTCGGCCATCGTTCCGCCGTGGCAGGGCAAAGCCGGGCGCGTGGGAACCAACCCCATCTGCATGGCGCTACCCGGGCCGTGGCTGCTCGACATGGCCACCACCACGGTCGCAGCCAACAAGATCTTCAAGGCCTTCCTGAACGGCGATCCCGAGATCCCCGGCGGCTGGGCCTTTGATGCAGAGGGCGTCCCCACCACCAACACGGACAAGGCCTACCACGGCATGCTCATGCCGCTCGGTGGTTACAAGGGCAGCGGCCTGGGCATGATGGTCGAGATCCTCTGCGGCGTGCTGAGCGGCGGCGCCATGTCCACCGAAGTGGGCGGCACGCGGTCCAAGGGCAAGCGGCCGCGCAACAGCCAGATGTATCTGGCCATCGATATTGCGCGCTTCATGCCCGTGGAAGAGTTCACCGAACGGGTCGAGAAGTTGGTCTGGATGGTCAAGAGCGCCCCGCCCGCGCCCGGCTACGACGAAGTGCTGGTGGCCGGCGATCCCGAATGGCGCATCCAGGCCGACCGCCTGAACACCGGCATCCCGATTCCCAATAGCACCTGGGAAGAACTCCGCAAAGCCGCCGCGCAAGTGGGCGTACCCGCGCCGGCGATGGCCGAAGGCCGCTGAGCGAAGGCTTGTTTCCGCAGGGGCGAGGTTAGCGGCGGGGTTAGCGGCGCGGAATTTCGGAGCCAGTCCCCGCTTTTCCGACTCGACGTGTTTTGTCGCGGGCTGCTAGCGGACAGCGGGTTCGTAGCTCAAGCGGTGCCCTGATACAATCCCAGCACCGCTTCGACCAATCCGTCGATGGTGAACACGCGCGCTTCGGCGGCGATCTCGACGCCCAACTCGCGCGCGGTGCGCGTGGTGACCGGGCCGATGGAAACGGCTTTCACGCCGGTGAGGATCTCCGTACCCGCTGCCGCGACGAAATTCTTCACCGTCGAGGAACTAGTGAAGGTGATGCAATCCGGGCGGCGGCGTCCCGCGGGGCCTCCGCTGAAAATCTCGTGGGCGCGTTCGGCGGCGTTTTGCGGCACCTCGGTGCGGTAGGCCTCGACCAGGTCCACGCGCGCACCGCGGCGGGCCAGTTCGGCGGGGACCAGGTCGCGCGCGACCGCGGCGCGCGGCAGCAGGATGCGCTTGCCGGAGAGATCTTCTTCGGCGAAGGCTTCAAGCAGGCCCTCCGCGACGTATTCCCGGCCCATCAGGTCGACCTTGAGATGCAGCGCCTCGACGGCGGCACGGGTGGCCGGCCCGATGGCGCAGATCTTCGCGCGGAGGGCGCGCAGGTCCGTGGCCGAGCGGTCCAGCCGGTCGAGGAAGAAGCGCACGCCGTTGGCGCTGGTGAAGATCAGCCAGTCGTAGGTGGCGAGGCGCGCGATGGCGCAATCGAGCGGGTCGTGATCCGCCGCCGGGCGGATCTCGATGGTGGGCAGTTCGGCGACGTCGGCGCCGAGGATGCGCAGCCGCTCCGCGAGCGTGCTCGCCTGCTCGCGGGCGCGGGTCACCACGATGCGCTTGCCGAACAGCGGCAGCCGCTCGTACCAGTTCAGTTTTTCGCGCAGCCGCACCACCTCGCCCAGGATGATAGTGGCCGGCGGCTTCATGCCGCGCTCGGCGATGAGGCCGGGCAGCGTGGCGAGCGTGCCGGTGAGGGTTTCCTGGTCGGCGCGCGTGGCCCAGCGGACCGCCATGGCGGGCGTCTCGGGGCTGCGGCCGTGGGCGATGAGTTCGCGCGCGATATCGCCGATGGTGGTCAGCCCCATGAAGATCACTACCGTTTCGGCGTGGCCCACCTTCTCCCAATCGATGGCGTGCACGGCGTGGCCGGTCACGAAGGTCACGGCCGAAGTGTGCTCGCGGTGGGTGAGCGGGACGCCAGTGTAGGCGGCGATGCCCATCGGGGTGGTGACGCCGGGCACGACCTCGAAGGGAATGCCGGCATCGGCGAGGGCTTCCGCCTCCTCGCCGCCGCGCCCGAAGATGAAGGGGTCGCCACCCTTGAGCCGCACCACGGTCACGCCGCGGCGGGCGCGGTCGATGAGCATGGCGCAGATCTCTTGCTGGGAAAATTCGTGGTCCGATTTCTTTTTCCCGACATAGACGCGCTCGGCTTCGGGCGGCGCGAAATCGAGCAGGGCTTTTGAAGCCAGATGATCGTAAAGAACCGAGCCGGCAAGTCCCAGGATGCGGCGGCCGCGGAGGGTGATCAATTCCGGATCGCCCGGCCCCGCGCCGACGAGGTAGACCTTGGAGGGACCGCTCCCTGACGGTCGCGGCTCCGTTGCGGGCGTGCTCATGTGTAAACTGTCTCCAATATTTTGCGCGCGCCGCGGGAGAGGAGGTCTTCGCCGAGGGAGCGGCCGAGGGTTGCGGCATCGGCGGTGGCGCCTTCCGATTGGCCGCGGATGAGCTCGGCGCCGTCGGGTGAGGCGACGATGGCCACGAGCTTCAGGCGGCCATCGTTCACTTCGGCGTGCGCGCCGATGGGCACCTGGCAGCCGCCGCCCAGCGCGGCCAGCACGGCGCGTTCGGCGGTGACGGCGGCGCGCGTGGGCGCGCGATCCAGAGCCGCGGCGGCATCGAAGCCCGCTCCGTCCGGGCGCGTTTCGATGGCCAGCGCGCCTTGACCCACGGCGGGGCACATCACTTCGGGCGGCAGGATTTCGGCGATGCGGTCGGCCCAGCCGAGGCGCTTCAGACCCGCCGCAGCCAGCACGATGGCGTCGTACTGTCCTTCGTCCAGCTTGCGCACGCGGGTATCCAGATTGCCGCGCACGGATTCCACGACGAGGTCCGGCCGGAGCTTTTTCAATTGCGCGGCGCGGCGCAGCGAGCTGGTCCCGACCTTCGCGCCCGCGGGCAATTGGGCAAGAGGCTTGCCCAGCAGCGCGTCGCGCGGATCTTCGCGCTCGGGCACCGCGGCCAACACCAGGCCGGGCGGCAGGTCCGTGGGCAGGTCCTTGAGGCTGTGCACCGCGACATCGGCGCGGCCCTCCAGCAGCGCTTCTTCAATCTCCTTCGTAAAGAGCCCCTTGGCGCCCACCTTGGCGAGGGGCACGCCGGTGATCTTGTCGCCGGTGGTCTTGATGATTTGGATGCGGCAGGCGTGGCCGCAGGCGCCAAGCTGCCGCTCGACCCAGTGGGCCTGCCAGAGCGCGAGTTGCGAGCCGCGCGATGCGATGACCAGGGGCATCATTCGTTTCCGGATGCCGCCTTGACGTCCGGACCGCCGCCGGGCGCGGCCGCCGGGCCCGGCTGGAGGTGAAAAGCTTTCCTGATTGCCGCGATGACGTGCGCACCCTCGGGATTTCCGGCGTGGTTGCGCAACTCGGAAATCGGCCCGTGCGCGATCTTGTTGACGATGCCGCGGGTGAGCGCCTCCATAGCGGCTTCCAGCTCCGGCGTGAACGGCCCGTATTTGCGCCGCACCTTATCCATTTCACCGGCGCGGATCTGTTCGAGCTGTTCCTGGAGACCCACGATGGTGGGGGTGACCTCGGCCACTTTCAGCCGCGCCATCATGCGCTCGACCTCTTCGGCCACCAGCGCCTCGGCGCGGTCGGCCTCCTTCAGGCGCTCGCGCAGGTTGGCGTTCACCACTTCCTGGAGGTCGTCGATGTCATAGAGGAAGATGTTGTCGATGGCGTTGACCGAGGGCTCGATATTGCGCGGCACGGCGATATCGATGAGGAACATGGGCTTGTTACGC
>JAJYLS010000175.1 GCA_021787555.1 Acidobacteriota bacterium
ACCTGAACGGCGCCGCGCGCGAGTTGGCGCGCCGCACCGTGGAGTTCGCCGGAAAGGGCGAAGGGCTGGCGCTTGCGTGGCGCAACGTTTCATCCATGAGCCCGCCGGAGGCGGCCCGCGGGCGCGAGGCATTCGAAGCCGCGCTGCGCGAGGCGGGCTGCACCGTGAACGAAGCCGCCTGGGGCGCCGAAGCGCGGCTCACGCTTTCGGAAAACCAATCGGATTATCTGCTGGTAGAAGAGGCGCGCAAGGGCGACGAGCGCCAGGTGTGGATCGCCTCCTGGAAACGCGGCGGTGCGGCAGCGGGGCCGGCGGGAACTCCGCGGCACGGCGCCCATCGCGGCGGATAAGCCCTGGCCCCGCGACCTGCGCGGTCGCCTGCGGGTGAACGGCACGGATGTGCGAATGGCGCTGCCGGGAATGGTATGCAGCGGCGCGGCGGCGCCGGTGCTCGCGGTTCAATGCCGCGCGTCCGATGAGCCGTGGCTGATCGCCTCGGGCAGCATGTCGATGCTGCTCGCCAACTTCGCGCCCACACTACGGCGGCGTGCTGCGGGTGGAGGTCCGCGAATCGATCGCTGCCGCCGACCCACCGCAGACCGGCCGTCTGGCGCAGCTTACGCCGGGTTTTGCCATCACGCGCTGGGAAGCGGGCCTATCGAGATGGCGGTGCGCGCCACGCGCCTGGGCGTGGCGGATTTTCTCGAAGGTGAAGAAGGGCGCTTTCCGACAGGACCTGTACCACCGCGTTTACGTCTTCCCGTTGCAGTTGCCGCCGCTGCGCGAGCGTGCCGGCGATATTCCGGCCCTGGTGCAGCATTTCGCTGACCAGGTCGCGCGCCAGAACGGGTGGAAGCCGAAAGAATTCCCGCCGGACGCGATCGAGGAGTTGCGGCGCTATAGTTGGCCGGGCAACGTGCGCGAACTGCACAACGTGGTGGAGCGGTTGCTGCTGCTCGCCGATGGGCCGGTGGACGCGGCCACGGTGCGGCTGGCTTTGCCGCACGACGAAGCGGCCGCGGCAGCGCCCGGCGCGCCGCTCACCGGCGGTCTGGCCGAGCGCGTCGAATGCTTCGAGCGCGAGCAGATCCTGGCCGAGCTCAAGCCCCACAACCAGCGCATGACCGATACGGCCAAAGCCCTCGGCCTGGAGCGCAGCCACTTATATAAGAAGTGCTAGGCGCTGGGCATTGACCTGCGGGCGCTCCGCTCGGGCCTTAGTACTAACTAAATTGTCATCCCATTGACGGAACGCCACGCACAGGATAGATTCAGATAACAGATCTTCAAATATGGGAAGACTCCCATTCGCCCTCATCTGTCTGGCTGCTTGCGCGGTTCCGGCATCCGCCATCGTGGTGCCGACGATAGCCGATGAGACCGCGTTCGGGGTGTCTTATACCAGTCCGGTGATCGACGGCATCGACCTGAACGGTGTGGTTCAGGTTCGGTCGAGCCGGGGCGGTTGCTCGGGCGCTCTGCTGGCCGACGGCTTCTCGATTCTCACCGCCGGCCACTGCGTGGCGTCATCGTATGCCGCCGGCGCGGTCAGCGCGTCGGTTGGGCTCCTGACCTCCGGCAGCAGCGGCATGAGCTTCACCAACGCCGCGATGGTGTTCGTGAATCCCGGATGGACCGGCGATGCCACGCAGGGCGGCGATCTTGCGGTGATTCGCCTGCCTTCCGCCGCGCCCTCGCAGTACACTCGCTACAACCTTTTTACCGGCACCCCGAGTACCGGCGTGGATGTCATTGCCGGCTATGGTTACACCGGAACAGGCTCGGCCGGCTACACCAGCGGCACGTACGGTACTCTGCGAGCTGGCAACAACCGCTACGAGGAATATGGAAGCGCGGTGTCCTGGTCGGCCAATCTCCTGCTGGGCGATTTCGATAACGGCACGGTCACCAATAACGCCTTTTGCTGGGCCTTCGATAACACCGACTGGCAGAACGGGACCTGCTCGGCCTATTTCTCGGATACCGACGTCAGTCACGAAGTGATGATCGCTCCCGGCGATTCGGGCGGCCCGACTTTCCAGAACGGGTACTTGATCGGCGTCCACGACATGGGCGCGTGCTTCACTTCGGCCAGCATCTGCGCGCAACCTCCTTCCGTGATTTCCGCCAATCAATCGGCTTTCGGCCAGTTCTTCGCAGACACCTCCGTTTCCGCCTACGCCTCCTGGATCCAATCCCAGGAGGTGCCCGAGCCGGCCTCCTGCGCCCTGGCGCTGGCCGGCCTCCTCCTGCTCGGGCTCGTGCGAGTGCGGCGCCGTACCTGCTAGCGGCCGCGTGCCACACCGCACAGGGCCGCGCCGGCACCTATGCTACTTTCGGAGTAGATGGCCAGGTTCTTCGTCGGTTTGATCGCGGGAGTCGTTCTCGTCTTTCTGGGTTTCGGCATCCTGTTCTTTTTCGTGCTGCACGCGCGTGAAAAGCCGCCGCAAATCGCCGATCATTCGGTGCTCGTCCTGCGGCTCGAGGGAGACATTCCGGAAAAGCCGCCGATCGAGCTGCCCGCGTTTCTGGGCGGCGGCAAACCCGGCCTGACCATCGAAGGCGTGTGGGAGTCGCTGCGCAAAGCCGCGGCCGATCCGCATATTCAGGCGGTGGCAGTCGAGCCCGACGGGCTTTCCATCGGCTGGGGCAAGCTCGAAGAGATCTACGGCGATCTCGCCCGGTTCCGCAAAACCGGCAAGCCGCTGTTCGCCTATCTGCGCTCCCCGAGCGCCAAGGAATATTACCTGGCCACCGCCGCCGAGCGCATCTATCTCGGTCCCGCCGAGCCCGTCTACCTCAAGGGCCTGCGCGCCGAGGCCATTTATTTTAAAGGCACGCTCGACAAGCTCGGCGTCACCGTGGATATCGAGCACGCCGGAAAATATAAGGATTTCGGCGACATGTTCACGCGCACGGACATGAGCCCGGAAACCCGCGCGGTGGTCACCAGCATGGTGGACCATATCTACGGCGATCTCGTCGCGCGCATCGCCGCGGCGCGGAGGAAGTCGCCCGACGAGGTGCGCGCCATCATCGACCAGGGGCCTTTCACCGCGCCGCAGGCGCTGAAAGCCGGCCTCGTGGACGAGCTGCGCTTCGAGGACCAGATGTGGGGCGAGATGGAGAGCCGCATCCATGCCAAGCCGGTGCAGGTCCCGATTGGCAAGTACCTGCAGGTCCCCCCCGAGGCGGCGGGGGTGCCCTCTGGGCCCGGCGGCAAGAGCCGCATCGCCTTCGTAGTGGCCCAGGGCGATATCGTGCGCGGCGATCCGAGCGACAACGGCGCGGATGAACCCCCGCTCACCTCTTACGGCTTCGACAAGCTCCTGAACCAGGTGGCCTCCGACTCCTCCATCAAGGGCGTGGTGGTGCGCATCGATTCGCCCGGCGGCCAGGTCACCGCCTCCGACGAAATCTGGCGCCAGATGAACCTGCTGAGCAAAAAGAAGCCGCTGGTGATCTCCATGTCTGATGTGGCGGCCTCCGGCGGCTACTACATCGCCATGACCGGCGACCCGATCGTTGCGTACCCGGAAACCGAAACCGGCTCCATCGGGGTGGTCTTCGGCAAGCCGGACCTGAAGGGGCTGTACAACAAAATCGGCATCACCAAGGACGCCATTGAGCGCGGCAAACAAGCCGGCATCACTTCCGATTACACCGCGCTGACGCCCGACGAGCGGGCGCTCCTGCGCAGGGGCATCGACGAAAGCTATGTCGATTTCGTCAGCAAAGTGGCCAAGGCGCGGCACCGCACCTACGCCCAAATCGAGCCGGTGGCGCAGGGCCGCGTGTGGCTGGGCGAGCAGGCGCAGCCGCGCGGCTTGGTGGACCAGCTTGGCGGCCTGGATACGGCCATCGCCCTGGTTAAGAAGCGCGCCAACATCCCGGCCGGCGAGCACGTGACGATGGTGGTGTATCCGCCGCGCCGCAGCCTCCTGGATGTGCTCCTGCGCCAGGCGCAGGAAGACGGCGTCGACGCCCGCCTGTCGCGCGCCTTCGGCCGCGTGCCCTACCGCGCGTGGATGCACGGCGGCCTGCTGCGCATCATGCCGAACTGGGTCGAAGTGCGGTAGCGATGACTCCTTAGGGCCACTCTGCAACTCCTGAGCCCTTCCGCACATCCGCTAAAATAGAAGATAATGTCCGATAAAGAACTTCGCGCGCAGGCGGCACTCGGCCCTGTGCACGCCCGGACCTCGGAAGACAGGATCCCCGATTTCATGGATGACGCGGCCGGCCCCGAGCTGGTTGCGACACCGCGCCGGGCGCCGCGCCTGAAGCACTATGCTCTCCTTGCCCTCCTGGCCGTCGCCGTGGGTGGTGGCATCAGCACGTATCTCCATCTGCGCGACCGCGTTTCCACCGACGACGCCCAGGTGGATGGCCATGTCACCGCCGTCTCGCCCAAGATTTCGGGCAATGTTTCCGCGGTGCTGGTGAACGACAACCAGCGCGTGAAAGCCGGCCAGGTCCTGGTGCGCATTGATCCGCGCGATTTCCAGGCCCAGGTGGACCTCGCTTCCGCCGCGGTGCTCCAGGCTCAGAGCCAGTTGCAATCCGCGCGCGTGGTGGTGCCGTGGACCAACCAGACCACCCAATCCGGCACCGCGGCCGCCTCCGCCGGGCTCTCCGACGCCCAGGCCGAGTTGCAGCGCGCGCGCGCCTCCTACGAACAGGCCTCCGGCGCCGACCTGGCCTATGGCCAAGCCAACATCCGCGCCCGCCAGGCGGACGACGACCGCGCCCAAGCCGATCTGGCGCGCGTCAAACCGCTGGTGGATAAGCAGGAAATCTCGAAGCTGCAATACGACGCTTACGCCGCCGCGGCCCGCATCGCCGATAGCGAATTGCAGGCGGCGCGCGAGAAGCTGGCCTCCGCGCAGAAGGAAGCCGACATCCGCAAGGCGCAGCTTGCCGCCGCCGAATCCGGGCTCGGGCAGGCCAAGGCGGAGATGGAAACGTCGGTCGCGAACCGCAAGCAGGTGGATATCCGCGCCGCGGATGCCCACGGCGCCTCGGCCGCCGTCGAGGCGGCCCGCGCCCGCCTCGATGCCGCCAAACTCCAGCTCAGCTACGCCACCATCGTTTCGCCCATCGATGGCGTGGTGACCCGCAAGAGCGTCGAGGTCGGCCAGTTCGTTTCCCCCGGCCAGGAGCTGCTGACCATCATTCCGCTCAAAGACACCTGGATCATCGCCAATTTCAAGGAAACCCAGCTTGCCAATGTGCGGCCCGGCCAGCGCGCCGAAATCCAGGTGGATATGTACGGCCACTCCGTGACGGGGCACGTCGATTCCATCGCCGGCGCCACCGGCGCGCGCATGAGCCTGCTGCCGCCCGAAAACGCCACCGGCAATTTCGTCAAGGTGGTGCAGCGGATTCCGGTGAAGATTTTGGTGGATCGCAGGGAGGACTTCATCCTGCGCCCGGGTATGAACGTGGATGTCACCATCTTCACCCGCTGATGACCCACCAGGAGCAATTTTCGGTAGCCACCCGCGGTCATGGCGATATGCACGACCTGACCGCCCGGGTGGCCGAAGCCGTGAAAGCTTCCGGCGTCCGCACCGGCACCGTCACCGTCTTCAACGTCGGCAGCACCGCGGCCATCGGCACCATCGAATTCGAGCCCGGCCTGGAGCGCGACCTGCCAGCCATTCTGGACAACCTCATTCCTCCCAGCCGCGGCTACGGCCACGAG
Source organism: Acidobacteriota bacterium (assembly GCA_021787555.1). Lineage (GTDB taxonomy): Bacteria > Acidobacteriota > Terriglobia > Bryobacterales > Bryobacteraceae > JAJYLS01. The sequence goes on from JAJYLS010000175.1 coordinate 5,708, forward strand.
CAGGCCTGGCATGACGGCAACGGCCACTCGCACTTGCAGGCCACGCTTCTCGGCCCCTCGCTTGCGGTGCCCATCGCCGATGGCAAGCTGATGCTGGGCACCTGGCAGCAGATCGTGCATCTCGAATGCGACGTCCGCGGCCGCCAGCGCACCGTGGTCGTCACCGTTGTCGGGGATTGATCCGCCCGCCGCTTTCTATTTCATCCGGATGACGTCCAGCTTCCCGTGCATGGGCTGCCCATCTGCCGTCGTTACCGCTACGTCGCCCTTGATGTGCTCGCCGTCCTCCACCAACTCCAGCTTGTAGGATGCGCCGTCGGAGCCCTGGACCACGCCCGTAATCTTGTTTCCGTCAATCTTGCCGTTAGCCAATTCCCATTGCTGGCTTTCGTCCGGACCCGCACTGCCCGTGAGCGCGGTTCCGTTCTGCTTCAAAATCAGGACGACGCCCGATTCCCGCGACCCGCCGTCGGCGCTCGTCGCGGTGAACGTTCCCGACCACTTGCCGGTCACATCGGCAGCCACCGCCGCCATTGCCATGGCCAGCAGCAGAAAACCGCACACGAATGTTCTCATGCGCCACTCAGTTTAGCACTCGCGAGCCTCGAAGGTCCCTCCGCGGCGCGCCCTTCACCCTGGTCGAGACGCTGCCGCCTACAGCTACGAAAACGGGCACCTGCCCGGCGCCATCAACCTGCCTCCCAACCAGGTGGCCGAGCTTTCCTCGGTGATGCTGCCCGACAAATCCGCTGCTGAGTGGCTCGAAATCTTGCGAAACCGTACACTTCTGCGGGAGAATGGGTATCAGCTAGTACAAAACCCACAGGAGTTCCATGACCCGCGATCTTCAACAAATCAAGCAGGGACTGGCGCAGGCACGCGCTGCCCTCGATCTTCTGGACCGGTTCATTGCCGAATACGAAACCCGCATCGTTAACGTTTTGCCCGCCGAGGACGTGAAATTTTACTCCGCGCCGGACGACGAAATCATCTCCGGCTCGGGCGTCGGCAAACTGGATTCGCTCGGCGAAGCCGTCCACCGCGCCGCCAAAGAACTGGCCCAGCCGGCGTAGCGTCGCGACCCGATCGCGGTTAGAGCTAAAGCACCGCCGCCGCGCTGGCGTTCGCCGCGCCGCCGATCCCGTTCGGTGCCATGGGCAGCTTGCGGATGCGCTGGCCGGTGGCGTCGAAAATGGCGTTGCCCACCGCCGGCGCGATTCCCATGATCGGCGTTTCCCCCGCGCCCGCCGAAACGATGTCCTTGCGGTCCAGCAGAACGCTCTCGATCTTCGGCACGTCCGCGAACCGGGGCACCCGGTAGCGTGAAAGCCGGTTGGTAATGATCTTGTTCTCCGCGAAATCGATGTGTTCGAACAGCGCGCCGCCCAGCCCCATGATGATGGCCCCTTCCACCTGGTTGTGCAGGTGCTCGGGATTCACGATGGCGCCGCACTCGAAGGCTTCCACCACGCGCACCACCTTCACGGTTCCGTTCGTCACCGCAATCTCGACGCAGCATCCGAAATAGCCGCCCTTCTCGAATCCGGCCGATATGCCAAAGCCGGTCACGCTCGAGTTCACGCCCGACTGGCTGGCCATCTTCCTCCGCGTCTTCCATCCGAATTTGTCCGCCGCCGCCTGAATCGCCGCCCGCAGCCGCTCGTTCTTGGCGTTCTTCAGCCGGAACTCCAGCGGGTCCATCCCGATCGAGTGCGCCAACTCGTCCATGTACGATTCGCGCACGAAGTTGTGCGCCGTCGCCGCCAGCGCGCGATACGATCCCTGGCGCAGCGGCGTCCTGGTCCGGTGCTCCTGCTCGCGCCGGTTCGCGATCTCGTACGGCGATGCCAGCCCCGCCCCGCCGGGATTGTAGCTATGGAAATCCCAGCTCGCGATGCTGCCGTCCGGGTTCACCGTGCCGCCCACCTCGATCAGCGCGCCCGGCCGGAAGTACGCCCAGGTCATTTCCTCCTGGCGCGTCCAATTGCGCTTCACCGGATGCCCGGCGGCCTTCGCCAGCCGCGCCGCCTCGATGGCGGTCTCGCCGGTGTGCTTGCCCCCATACCCCGAGCCCGTGTCCGGCATGAACACGTGTACGTGGTCTTCCGCCAACCCGAAATGCTGCACCAACTCGTCGCGCACGCCGAACGGCCGCTGCGTTCCGGTCCACACCGTGAGCTTCCCATCGCTGGACCACTCCGCCACCGCCGCCCGCGGCTCCAGCGGCGTGTGCGCGATATAGGCCACCGTGTACGGCGTCAACTGCACGCCTGCCGGCGGTCCGCTCTCCGCGTGCTTCTTAAAGTATTCGTAAACGTCGCGGCTGTTCGTCTCCGCCGCCAGCGGGTTCCACTGCGCCTTGAGCGCCGCCAGCGCCCGCTCGGCGGTTTCCGGGTCGGCCGCCGCAACGCCCACGAAATCTTCCTCGTGCACCACCTTCACTCCCGGCATTTTCTCCGCGGCCGAGGCCTCCAGTGAAACCAGCTTCGCTCCAAACGATGGCGGATACGCCACCTTCCCGTACAGCATGCCGGGCCGTTTCATGTCGTACGCGTACTTGTGCGCGCCGGTGACCATCGCTCGCGCGTTCACCTTCGGCACCGACGTTCCCGCCACCTTCCATTCCGTGGCCGCCGTCAGCGCCTCGCTCGCCGTGATGGTGCAGGTCAGCTTCTGCCCGTGCGTCAGCTCGCCGAATCCGGCCGACCGGCTGCCGTTCCTCACCCGCCCATCGGCCACCCTCACCGACGCGCGGTCCACCTTCCACTTCTGCGCCGCCAGGTCCACCAGCATCTCGCGCGCCGCCGCGGCCGCTTTGCGCATCTGCGGCCACATCTGCGGCGTGGTCATGCTGCCGAACGTGCCCATGTCGAAGGGCGTCAGGTACGTGTCGCCCATGATCATGCCGATCGCCGGCGGTTTCACGCGCAGCTCTTCGGCCACCGCCTGTGTCAGCGATGTCCGCGAATTCTGCCCCACTTCCACCTTGCCGGTGTACGCCGTGATCGCACCGTCCTCGCCGATGTGCAGCCACGCGCTCACCGCTTTCGGCATGGGCCGGCCAAATCCGCGGCGCCCGCGCCGGCCGCCCGATTCCTGCGCTTCGAGATCGTTCACCAGCACCACCACGATCCCGCCCGCGCTCAGAAAGTCGCGCCGGGTGATCATGCCGCGCCTCCTTTCCGCGAAGCTTCCTGAATCGCGCGCACCACGCGCGGATACGTCCCGCAGCGGCAGATGTGCCCGTTCATCCCGGCCACGATCTCTTCTTCGCTCGGATCCGGATTGTGCCGCAGCAGCGCCACCGCGCCCAGAATCATTCCCGGCGTGCACCACCCGCACTGCATGGCGTCCGCTTCCAGGAAGGCTTCCTGCACCGGGTGCAGCCCGTCTTTGGGCGCCAGGCCTTCAATCGTGAGGATGTGCTTGCCCGCCACCGCGCCCACCTTGGTGATGCACGACCGCATCGGCTGCCCGTCCACCAGCACGGTGCAGGCAGCGCACTGGCCTTCCCCACATCCGTACTTGGTTCCGGTTAGATCCAGGTCGTCGCGCAAAACGCTCAGCAGCATCCGGTCCGGATCGGCATCCATCCTCCGCCGGACGCCATTTACACGCAGTTCCGTGACTCTGGCCATAAGGACCTCGATAGCTACTACTCTACCTCCGGACCATTAAGTGGTCATAACATTAACGTGGCTTCAGCCTCGCAACGTCCACTAAGTAGCGGGCGTTTCACCGAGTAGGAGGTAATCACAATGAGGAATAAATTCCTGGCCGCCGGCTTTGTGATGTTGGGGACACTTCTGGCCGGCTGCGGCGGGGGAGGTTACTATTACTCCGGCTACGGTCCCCCGCCGCCGCGGTATTATGGCGCCATCGGTGTTGCCCCCGGCCCCGGCTATATATGGACCGGCGGCTACTGGGATCGCGCCGGCGGCCGATGGGCCTGGCGGGGCGGCCGCTGGATGCGCCCGCCTTATGCTGGTGCCCACTGGGTCGCGCCCGAATGGCGCCATGAAGGCCATGGCTGGCGTCTCCACCGCGGCCAGTGGCGCCACTGACGCCTGGCCGCCGAATCGTTCCCCGGTAGCGCGGGCTTATAGCCCGCCGTGCCGGCTTGTAGCCGGCATTGTTCCTACTGTCCCAATATCTCCAAATACCGCGCCACCGAATCGATCCCGCGGAAGAAATTCGGCAGATGGAATTTCTCGTTCGGCGCGTGCAGATTGTCGTCCGGCAGTCCGAACCCCATCATCACGCTGGGCACCCCCAGGTACCGGTCGAACACGCCCACAATCGGGATCGATCCGCCCGAGCGGATATACACCGTCTCTTTCCCGAACACCTGCTTCATGGCCTCGGCCGCCGCGTGGATGAACCGGTTGTCGGGATTGGTCAGCGACGGCTCGCCCGCGCTCAACACCTTCAGCTCGCACGTGACGCCGCGCGGGCACACTTTCTGCACCGCCGCCCGCGTCTGCTGGATGGCCTCCTCCACCCGCTGGTCCGCCACCAGCCGCGTGCTGATCTTCGCCACCGCCCGCGCCGGAATCACCGTCTTCGCGCCTTCGCCCGTGAACCCGCCGCGGATGCCGTGCACCTCCAGCGTCGGCCGCGCCCACGTGCGCTCGAACAGCGGCACGCCCGGCTCGCCCACCAGCTCCTTCGCGCCCATTTCCTTCTCGGTGTATTCCTTCTCATCGAACGGCAGCCGCGCCCACGCCTCCCGCTCCTTCGCGCTCGGCGGCGCCACGCGGTCGTAGAATCCCGGAATCCTGATGTGGCCGTCCCGGTCCTTCAGCGCGCAAACGATCTCCGCGATCGCCTGCATCGGGTTCGGCGCCGCGCCGCCGTAAACCCCCGAATGCAGATCGTGGTTCGCGCCCTCCACCGCCAGCTCGTAATACACCAGCCCGCGCAGCCCCACGCAGATGGTCGGCAACTCCGGCGCGAACATTTCCGTATCGCACACCACCGCCGCGTCCGCCTTCAGCCGCGGCGGCTTGGTCTTCACGTACGCCTCGATGTGCTCCCCGCCGGTCTCTTCCTCGCCCTCCAGCAAAAACTTAACGTTGACTGGAAGCCGGCCCCCGCTCCTGTTGAGGCTCTCGACGGCTTTGATCTGGATGTACACCTGCCCCTTATCGTCCGCCGCTCCGCGCGCGAAAATATCGTTCCCCCGAATGTCCGGCTCGAACGGCGGCGATTTCCACTCGTCCAGCGGATCGGGCGGCTGCACATCGTAGTGCCCGTAAAAGAGGATCGTCGGCTTGCCCGGCGCGCCGAGCCACTCGCCATAGACCAGCGGATTGCCTTGGCCTTCGATCAGCTCCGTCTTCGTCATTCCCGCCCGCTCCAACTCGCTCCTGGCGAACTCGGCCGCGCGGCGGATGTCCGGCTTATGTTCGGACAGCGCGCTGATGCTGGGAATCCGCAAAAACGCTTTCAACCCTTCCACAAATTCCGACTGGTGCTGTTGCGCGTAGGTCATAATCGCTCCAAGATTACGTTACCACTACTCCCAAAAAGGGGACTGGCTCGAAATTCGTCTTTTGAATTTCGTGCCTGTCCCCTTTCTGCTCTCGCACCCCCAGTGGTATACTCCAACAACGTAAAGGAGGAGATCTATGAAATCGCTAGCCGCCATCTTTGTGGCCGCCGCCCTCACCGCTTCCGCCGCTTTCGCCGCCGAGACGCCTTCCCTCGCCCAAATGTACGACGGCCAGTTGACCACCGCCGAGCGCGAGATCGTTCCGCTCGCCGAAGCCCTGCCGGCCGGCAAGTACGACTTCGCCCCCACCAATGGCGAGTTCACCGGCGTCCGCACCTTCCGCCAGCAGGTGACCCACATCGCCACCGCCATGTACCGGCTTTCGGCCGCGGCCCAGCAGGTTGCCTGCCCGGTCGATATGGGCAAGGAAGAAAACGGCCCGGCCAACATCACCACCAAGGACCAGGCGGTGCAATTCCTCAAGGACGCATTTGCCTACGCGCATAAAGCCATGCTCGCGACCACCCCGGAAAACCAGATGGCCATGCTGAAAAACGCCTTCGGTGCCGGAGAGAGGCCGCGCGCCAGCTTTCTCACCATGCTGCTCTGGCACAACTTCGACCACTACGGCCAGATGGTGGAATACGCGCGCATGAACGGCATCGTCCCGCCCGCCAGCCGCCCACGCCCGGCCGCGAAGAAGCGCTGAGCGGACCTCCGGTCTGCCGCGCCGCCATGTATCAGGACGTCCGTTTCGCGCTGCGCCAGCTCATCAAGAGCCCCGGTTTCACCCTCACCGCAGTGCTCTCGCTGGCCCTCGGCATCGGTGCCACCGCCGCCGTCTTCAGCATCATCTACGCGGCGCTGATCAGCCCCTTCCCCTATCGCGACGCGGACCGCATCGTGCGCCTCTGGGTGCGCCCCAAGACCGGCGGCGTTTGGGAGGTCGGGCTCAATGGAGCACAGGTCCGCCAACTCCAAAAGGTGGATGCCATCCAAGACCTGCTGGTCATGAATTTTCACCCCATGGCTCTCACCGGCCATGATGTCCCGCTCAACGTAAACGTCGTCAGCTTCATCTCCACCGGCTTCCGCGATCTCGGCATGCAAACCGTCCTCGGCCGCGGCCTCGCTCCCTCCGATGCTCCCGATGGCCAGACCCCCAAGCCCGTCGCCGTGCTCTCCTATAAATTCTGGCGTGATGAATTCCTCTCCGATCCTGGCATCCTCGGCAAAACCGTCGCGCTGGACCGCAAGCAGCTTGCCGAGTTGCTCGAACGCGACTTGGGCAACGATGCGGCCGTGCGTGAAGAGCGCTTCAAGCAGGCGATCCTGGCC
>JAJYLS010000515.1 GCA_021787555.1 Acidobacteriota bacterium
CGCGCCATCGAGAAGCACGCTCACCTCGCCGCGCGAGCCATGCGGTTCGTAGACTCTCAGAATCAGCCCGCGCCCATCTTCGGCCGGCTTGAGCGTCTCGAGAACGGCCGGTGCGCCTTCCAACGACAGAAAACTGCGGGACCGCGGGGCGCCGGCATCGCGGCCGACCGGCACGCTGCGGGCGGGAACGTTGAGTTCCCAGGCGCGGCGCACTGTTTCACCATCGGTCCAGCCACCGCGATGCGGCAGCAGGGAATAGGTAAATTCATGTTGGCCGCGATCCGCCTCGGGGTCGGGCCAGGTCGTGCTCCGCAGGAGCGTGAGGCGCAACACGTTATCCTTCACGTCGTAGCCGTAACGCGAATCATTCAGAAGGCTCACGCCATAACCGGCTTCCGAGAGATCAGCCCAGCGCTGGGCGGGTACTTCGAACTTCTGCTGATCCCACGAGGTATTGCGATGGGTCGGCCGTTCGTACGCCCCGAACTGGACCTCGAAGGCGGCGCGGGTACACCGAATCTCCAGCGGGAACGCCACTTTCAGCATCGTCTGCCGCTCCTGCCAGTCCACGCGGGTTACGAAGTCGATCCGATCCATGTCCGCGTAGATCACGATGTCCTGTTCAAGCGTGCTTTTCCGGTGGATGCGCTTGACCCGCACGACCCCGCGCACCGGACCGGTTTCAACCACCTTTACGGACGTGGCGCCTTCAAACGGATACCGCCGTTTGTCATTGGTGGCATGAACATTCCAGGCATCCTCCCGTTCCGGGCCGTCCTGCAGAAGTTGCAGATCATTGCCGAGCGCGCCGCGGACGAACACATCCCGATTGTAACGCTTGTCGATGAGCCGCGTGATTTCTCCGTTTCGGCCCAGTTGAATGCGGTAGAACCGATTTTCCAGACGATTGGCGGTGATCTCGAGCGGTCCGCCGGCCGCCGTAGCCGGCTCTTTTCCGAGGCGGAACAACGCATATCCGCAGGAAGGAATCGCGCCGGCCTGGAAAACAATGGTGGCCCGGTCGTCCTGACGGGCGATCACCTGAACGGGATAACGGGTTTGATCCGGCGCCTCGATACTCAGCGGTCCATGCGGTTCGGGCACTTGCGCGGTAACGACATCCGTTCGCGACCAGGAAAGCGCATTGAAGACCCCTATTTCCGCAGGCGGCTTGCCGGCCCCGGGCATGATCGTCTGAAGGCTCGCGGCCACACTATGCTCCGCGGTTTCCAATATTTTGGAGTAAACCGGCAGGGCTTCGGTGTAAACCATCCCGATGCTGCTGCCCGGCAGGATGTCATGGAACTGGTGCAGGAGCGTCCATTCCCAGGCATCGTGTAAGGTTTGGGCGTCGAACCGGCCGCCCGTAAGCTGGGTCACCGAACCCAATATCTCGGCTTGGCGCAGCAGCAGCTCGCTGTGGCGATTCGCCCGCTTCATGGCGGAATGAGTGGTGTAGGTGCCGCGATGGGTCTCGACGTACAACTCCCCATCCCAGAGAGGCAAACGCGCGAGGTCTTTTTCCGCCTCGTCAAAAAACCCTTCGGCTGTGCCGATGCGCACCGCCGGCAGACCGGGGAACTGGCCCTCGGCCCGCCGGAACATTTCCATCATTTCCTCGTTGACGCCGCCGCCGCCATCGCCGTAACCGAACGGCAGAATCACCTCGGGATGCTCGGTCTTCTGGGCGTACATGGCCCATCCCTTGAAGAGGACTTCCGGCGAGGGAAAATTATTGTAAGCCCCCAGATGGTTGACTACGTGCGCAAGCACTTCGGTGCCATCAATCCCGCGCCAGCGGAAGAGATGGTGCGGAAACGGATTGGTCACCTGCCAGTGCAGTTTGTAAGTATAGAAATACTTCACGCCGCAACCGGCGAGAATCTCCGGCAGCGACGAGGGATACCCGAACACGTCCGGCAGCCAGCACATTCGCGGGCGTGTGCCAAACTCCGCGCGGAAGAATTGTATCCCGTACAACATTTGGCGGATCAGCGACTCTCCGCTGGTGGCGTTGCAATCGGGTTCCACCCACATGGCGCCGGCGGTCTCCCATCGGCCGGTCTTAACCCACTGGCGAATCTGCCGGTATAAGTCCGGAAAATACCGCTGCGTGTACTGGTAAAGCTGCGGCTGACTGCACGTGAAGCGGAAATCCGGGTACTGTTCCATCAACCGGCAGGCGGTGGAAAAGGTGCGTCCACACTTGCGGACCGTCTCACGCAGGGGCCAGAGCCAGGCGGTATCGATGTGCGTGTGCCCGACGGCGTAAATGGAGCCGGCCTCCGGATCCGGCGCAATGGCGGATATTTTCTGCCGCAAAATCCGGCGGGCGCGGCCCACCTCTTCCAGCAGCCGCGGGCGCGGCAGCGTGAGATCGACAGCCAGAAGGGCTTCCTCAATGGCGGAATCCAGGAGCGGTTTGCGTCGCGAATCGGTAATCACTTTAGTGGTTTCCCAGGCAAACCGGATGTCGTAGCAGAACCCTTCGATCAATCGGTTTACCGTCTGCACGGACGCCTCG
>JAJYLS010000176.1 GCA_021787555.1 Acidobacteriota bacterium
CGCATGAAGCGCAGCGCACCACCTGCGAGATCCTGTGGTCCGGCGAGATCGGCAACGTAACCGAAGTGCACGCCTGCACCACCGAACCCAACTGGCCGCAGGGCATCCAAACCACTCCGCCGCCCGAGCCCGTGCCGGCGGGCCTGGATTGGGACCTGTGGCTGGGCATCGCGCCGCAGCGGCCCTACACTTCCGGAGGCTGGGATAAGGACCACGTTCCCAACGGCATGACCGGCCCTTACAACGGCTCGAATTACGGTTTCTACGTCCCGCACGATTGGCGCGCCTTCTACGATTTCGGCGGCGGCGCGCTGGGCGACTTCGGCATCCACGCCTTGGGGCCGGCCAACCAGGCGCTGCAACTCGGCTCGCCCATCGCGGTGGAATGCGTGCGCGCCGACCAGCGCAGCAGTATTTCCTTCCCCGTGCGCTCGGTTGTGCGCTTCGATTTTCCGGCCCGCGGCAACATGCCGCCGGTTTCGGTCTATTGGTACGACGGCCTGCGCGGCCACGCCGACCTGCCTTACCTGTTCCGGCCCAAGGGCATGGAAGACGAAGTGCTGGTTCCCAGGCCCGATAACCTGGCCGAACGCGGGCGCCCGGATTTCGGCTCGATGGGCAGGCGCCGGCCTCAAAGGCGCAGTGGTTCGGCCCACGGCCACCGACCCACCGGCGGGGGCGGCCGAACGGGACCGCCACGCGGCGTGCTGGCGACCGACGGCTCCATTTTTGTCGGCGATAAGGGCCTGATGGCGACGTGTGACCGCGGCGAAGGCGTACAACTGCTGCCCGCCTCGCGCTGGGCCGATTACCAACTTCCGCCGCCGCTCCTGCCCCGCTCTCCCGGCCACTACCGCGACTGGATCCGCGCCTGCAAGGGCGGCGTGCCGGCGTGCTCCAATTTCAGCGTCGCGGCGCCCTACGCCGAATGGGTGGCGCTGGGCTATATCGCGTGCCGCTTCGAGGGCAAGCTGGAATACGACGCGCACAATATGCGCTTCACCAACCGGCCCGAGGCCAATCAATATCTCAAGCCGGCGATGCGCACAGGCTGGGAGCTCAAGCTCGGCTGAACCCTGCCGCGGGCTGCATATAGACCGGATCGAGGTCGGCCAGCGCGGCTTTGACCTCCGCGCTCGGCGCGCCGTAGATCACGATGCGCATGGGCTCGACCACCTGGTCGAAGCGCGCGGCGTATTGGGCGCCGAAAGTGGCCAGGTGCGTCATCACCGCCGCCGGATCGGTATACCGCTCGTAGATGTGGCACTGCCGGCCGTCCGCGCTGGTGCTCCATTCGTAGGCGAGCGTGTGCGGCTCGTTCGCCTGGGTCGCGGCGACCATCTCCTGCATGAGGGCGCGGAACTCCTTTTCGCGCCCATCCCGGACCCGCACTTCGAGTATCCACGAAACTTCACTGCTCATATGCCCTCCTGTCACTCAACGCAGAACTGCCGCCCAAAGCACGCCCCGCACGGGCTCGACCGCTCCCAACGGTCGCGGCTCGGATTCTCGCCATAAGCCGCCGAACACCATCCGGCCGAGCTCGTCTCCGAGGCGACCCTGAGGAGGTTGCATGCCTCCTCTTTCTGTTTGCGGGCCTCGATGCGTTCTATGTTCCTCACCATTATGGACCGTTCTGGCGGGAGGGCCGGGCCGCGTGCCGCTTCGCGGCACCCCGGCGCGGACAGGCGATTCGCCGGTCCCACCGTCTTACTTCCCGAGCGCCTGCTCCAAATCCGCGATGATGTCTTCGGCCGCCTCGATGCCCACCGAGAGCCGCACCAGGTTGTCGCGAATCCCCATGCGCTCGCGGTGCTTCGGCGAAATCTCGCGGTGCGAGCTCATCACCGGGTAGAGCATCATGCTGTGCACATCACCCAGCGAGGTCGCCGGCACGATCAGTTTCAACGCGTCCATGAAGCGGAAGATCTCCGCCCGCGCCGCGCCCTGGATCTCGAAGCTCACCATCGCGCCGTACAGGTTCGGCGGGAAGAGGCGCCGGATGGCCGCCGCGTCGGGATGCGCAGCGTCGCCGGTGAAGTGCACGCGCTCGACTTTGGGATGCCCGCTCAGCCATTGCGCCACGCGGCAGGCGTTGGCGCAGTGCCGCTCCATGCGCAGCGGAAAGGTCTTGATGCCGCGCATCGTCAGGTAGCTCTCGAACGGCCCCAGCACCGGCCCGATGGCCCGCGCCAGGGTGCGCAGGTTGTCGTAGTGCTCGCGGTCCGTGACGATGACGCCGCCGAGCACGTCCCCGTGCCCGCCCAGGTACTTGGTCGCGCTGTGCACGCTGAAGTGTGCACCCAGCTCCAGCGGACGCGCGATCATCGGCGTGGCGAAGGTGTTGTCCACGATGAGCGCCGCGCCGGCCGCCCGCGCGATTTCGGCGATCTTATCGATCTCGCCCACGCGCAGCAGCGGGTTCGAAATCGTCTCCATCAGGATGCAGCCCGGCTTGGCCTCCGCCACGGCCGCGCGGAGTTCGTCCAGGTTACAGATGTCCGCGAACCGCACGGCCACGCCGCCCGGCTCCAGCACGTTCATGAGGATGCTGACCGTCGCACCGTAGGTCGCGCTCGCCGCCACGATGGATTTCCGGCGGTCGTTCAGCGCCGCCAGAATGGCCGTATGGATGGCTGCCATCCCCGACGCGCACGCCAGCGCCCCGTGCCCGTTTTCGAGCGACGCCGTCAGCTCCTCCAGCGCCGCGTTCGACGGGTTGTCGTAGCGCGAATAGCAATACCCCTGTTCCTCATGCGCGAAAATGCGGTCGAGCTGTTCCATGGAATCGTAGAAGTAGCTCGTGGCCGTGTGGATCGGAGTAGTCACCGGCGTTGCCGGCCCGGGTTTCTTGCGGTCGCCCGCGTGGACCGCCTTGGTGTGGATTTGCACTGTTCCCCTATTCCCTCGGCTTTATTTTCGTTTCCAGCGCACGCCGGATTTCGTGTCTTCCAGAATGATGCCCTGCTCCAGAAGCTGCTCCCGGATCTGGTCGGCGCGCGCAAAATTTTTCGCCTTCTTCGCGGCCGTGCGCTCCGCGATCAGCGATTCGACCTCCGAGTCCAGAATGGCGTTGGTTTGCGCCGTTGGCTCGAGCACGTCGAAAATGCTGTCGAACTCGCGCAGGAAGGCGAGCGCCTCCGCCACGTTCCCCGCGCGAAATTCGCCCGCATCCATGGCCGTGTTGGCGTCGCGCACGTACTCGAACACCGCGGCCAGCGCTTCGGCGGTGTTCAAATCGTCATTGACGCTCTCACGGAACGCGCGCTCGGCCGCCTCCGCCCGCCCGGCCAGTTTTTCGTTCACGCCCTCGGCATACCGGTCTGTTTCGAGGCGCAGCTTGAAATTGCGCAGCCGGTCGATCGCCGTCGCCGCCGATTTCAATCCGTCGAACGTGAAGTTAAGCTGCTTCCGGTAGGGCACCGACGCCAGCAAATACCGCACCGTTTCGGGCGCGTAGCCGCGCTCGAAAATGTCGCGCAGGGTGAAAAAATTCCCCAGCGATTTCGACATTTTCTCGCCTTCCACCATCAAGAACTCGGCGTGCAGCCAGAAGCGCGCGAACGGTTTTCCGGTAAGCGATTCCGATTGCGCGATCTCATTTTCGTGGTGCGGAAAGACCAGGTCGATGCCGCCCGCGTGGATATCCAGCGTCTCGCCCAGGTACTTGATCGCCATCACCGAGCATTCGATGTGCCAACCCGGCCGCCCCGGCCCGATGGCCGTCTGCCAAGCCAGCTCGCCTTCCTTGGGCGCTTTCCACAGGGCGAAATCGCGCGCGTCGTCTTTTTCGTACTTATCCGAATCGACGCGCGCCCCGGAAATGATGCCGCTGAAATCGTTGTGCGACAGCTTCCCGTATTGCGGAAACGTGGCCACGCGGAAATACACCGAGCCCTCGGTCTGGTAGGCGTGCCCGCTCGCTTCCAGCCGCTGGATGGCGGCGGCCATATCGTCGATATGCCCCGTCGCGGGCACCAGCCGTTCGGCGCGCTCGAGCCGCAGCTTCGCGCAATCCTCGAGGAAGGCTTGCTTGTAAGTGGCGGTATACTCTTCGAGCGACTGGTGCGCCACGGTGGCGTTGGTGATGATCTTGTCGTCCACGTCGGTGATGTTCATGACGTGGTCGAGCTTGAATCCATTGGCCCGCAGGCATTTCCGCAGCAGGTCTACAAAGACGAAGGTGCGGAAATTGCCGATGTGGGCGAAATCGTAAACGGTCGGCCCGCAGGTATACATGCGGACGGTGTTATCGCGCGCCGGCGTGAACTCTTCGACCTGTTGCGTTAGCGTATTGTAGAACCGAAGCGCCATAATGAAGGGGATTTTTCATCGTAGCACGGGGTCAAAAGCCCATCCATAACCACGGAGACACAGAGACACGGAGAAGAATTCTATTAGTTTTTCTCCGTGTCTCGGTGCCTCTGTGGTGAAAACCTTTGCCGCTCCGTTACTCTCTCTCTTCCACCGTGAAGTACGCGCAGTCCGGATGGTGGAACACCAGCGCGCTGACGCTCGCCTCCGGCTCCATCATCATGCCCTCCGTCAGCCGCACGCCGATCTCCTCCGGCTGAAGCAGCTTCCAGATGCCCTGCTGATCGTCCATGTTGGGGCACGCGCCGTAGCCGAAGCTGTAGCGCTTGCCGCGATACCGCGCCGTGAAACGGTCGTGCATCGTCATGGTCGGCGGATCGGGAAAGCCCCAGTCCTCGCGAATCCGGCGGTGCAGCCATTCCGCCGTGCCTTCCGCCGTCTCGGTCGCCAACGCCTGAATGGCGATGGACTTGAAATACTCGCCCGTGAGCTTCCACTCCTCCGCGCGCTCGCGAACCCCCTGCCCCGCCGTCGCCACGAAAATCGCGATGTGGTCCCGCCGCCCTTCCTCGGCATCCAGCACGTAATCGCTCAGGCACAGCCCGTCTTCGCGCCGCTGCCTTCCGAAGCGGAATGTGTGGACCGGCGAAACGCACCCCGGCGCGAAAAGGTGAATCGCGTTGCCGTCGCGCTCCGCCTCGAAGAAGCGCCACACCGCCTTCACCTTCATGAAGCGCGCCGCCTCCGCCTTCACCTCCTCCATGTTGTGGTACAGTTCCAGCGCCTTGGGCGCGCGCGCCGCCAGGTCTTTCTCGAAATTCCCCTTGTACCCTAGATTCTTTCCGTACAGCATGAACGGGTTGATGTAGCTCCACACCTCTGCCAGATGCGGCACGTCGCGCACCTTGCGGTCGAGATACGGCGCCGCCGGAATGGGGATGTCCGTCCGCACCTTGCGGCTCCGAAAAAGGGGACTGACGGATTTTTCCGGAGCTGCGGCCGGCTCCGGCACGGGTTCGCTCGGAAAAATGCGTCTGTCCCCTTTTTCGACCTCTCCGCTCATGAGCCGGTTCATCAGGCCCAGGCCCGTCATGGCGTCTTTGGCGTAGCACACCACCTCGCCGTAGGCCGGCGCGATCTTCGTCCGCGTGAATTTCTCCGAAAGCGCCGCGCCGCCCACCAGCAGCGGCACCGCGATCCCCGCCGTCTTCAGATCGCCCGCCGTGATCACCATCTGTTGCGTGCTCTTCACCAGCAGTCCCGAAAGCCCGATGGCGTCCGGCTGGTGCTCCTGGTACGCCCGGATCAGCGCGTCCGGCGGCACCTTGATTCCCAGGTTGACCACCTTGTAACCGTTATTGGCCAGGATGATCTCCACCAGGTTCTTGCCGATATCGTGCACGTCGCCCTTCACGGTGGCGAGGATCACCTTTCCCCGCGTGGCCGTCTCGGACTTCTCCATGAACTGTTCCAGGTGGCTCACCGCCGCCTTCATGGCTTCCGCGGATTGCAGCACCTCGGCCACAATCAGCTCGTTATTGTTGAAAAGCCGGCCAACCTCGGACATGCCCGCCATCAGCGGCCCATTAATAATGTTCAGCGGCGGGGTGCCCTCCGGGCCACCTTCGGCCAGCTTGCGGTCGAGGTCCGGAATCAGCCCGTCCTTCGTGCCCTCGATGATGTCATTCGCCAGCCGCTCGTCCAGCGGCAGATCTTCCGCCTTCTGCTTCTGCCGCTTCCCCGCTTTGCGGAAATGCTCCGTGATGGCCGCGATGTGCCACTGGTTGATGGCGACCTTCTGCTCCGCCGTCTGCTCGCGCCAGTCCTCCGGCGCGCCGCGGAGGGCCTCGTCCTCGGCATCCACCGGCGGCGTATTGAAAAGCAGGTTCTCCGCCAGCCGCCGCTCCTCCTGGGGAATCGACGCGAACCGCTCCAGCTTCTCCGCGTTCACGATCGCCAGGTCCAATCCGGCTTTGGTGCAGTAATAGAGAAAAACCGAGTTGATGACCTCGCGCGCCGCCGCCGGCAGGCCGAACGAAATGTTGGAAATTCCCAGCACGGTCTTGGCATACGGCAGATTCTCCTTCACCAGTCGCACACCCTCGATGGTCTCCACCGCCGCGCCGATGTAATTGGCGTCGCCCGTTGCGCACGGGAACACCAGCGGGTCGATAATAATGTCCTCCGGCGCAATCCCGTATTCTTCCGTCAGCAGCCGGTACGACCGCTCCGCCACCGCCAGTTTGCGCTCGCGCGTGAACGCCTGCGCCTGCACCTTGTCTTCGTCGATCGACCCCACCACCAGCGCCGCGCCGTACCGCCGCGCAATCGGGCACACGCGCTCGAACTTCTCCTCGCCGTCCTCCAGGTTGATCGAGTTGACGATGCTCTTCCCCTGGCAGTACGTCAGCGCCAGCTCCACCGCCCGCGCGTCGGTGGTGTCGATCATCACCGGCGCCTTGATCTTGCGGATCAGCTTCTCATAGAACGGCGGAATATCCTGCAACTCGTCGCGGTCGGCGGATTGCAAACACACGTCAACGATGTGCGCGCCGTTCTTCACCTGCCGGCGCGCGATTTCGGTGGCTTCCTCCCACTTCTCCTCCGCCACCATATTCTTAAAGAGTCGCGAGCCGATCACATTGGTCCGCTCACCCACGATCAGCGGCCGGTTGCTCTCCTCCGCCTCCACCAGCTCGATGCCGGAATAATACGCGCGGTGCGCCGGTTCCTTCGGCGCGCGCGGCCGTTTGCCCTCGACCATCTGCGCGATCGCCCGGATATGCGCGTCCGTGGTCCCGCAGCACCCGCCCACGATATTCAGACAGCCGTTCTGGATGAACCGTTCGAGCTGCGCCGCCACCGAGTCCGGCGTCTCCAGGTACTTACCTTCCTCGTTCGGCAGCCCCGCGTTGGGATAGCACGAAACCCGCACCGGGCACATCTCGCTGATGGTGCGGATGTGATCCGTCATGAACTCCGGCCCGGTTCCGCAATTGAGGCCGATGGAAACCAGGTCCGCGTGCATAACCGACGCGCAGAACGCGTCCGCCGTCTGCCCCGCCAGCATGGTGCCGAGCGTTTCAATGGTTCCCGAAACCATCATCGGGATGCGCTCGCCGCGCTCGCCGCGCAGCCGCTCCACCGCCACCAGCGCCGCCTTCACCGCGCGCGTATCGTTGCACGTCTCCGCCACCAGGATGTCGGCGCCGCCATCCAGCAGCCCGAGCGCGCGTTCGTGATAAACCTCCACGAGCTGCGGAAACGTCACCCCGCCCACCACGGTGATCGACTTATTCGTCGGCCCCATGGACCCGACGACGAACCGCGGCCGTCCGGGTTTGGAAAACTCCTCCGCCACCTGCCGCGCCAGCTTCGCCGCGGTGACGTTCAGCTCGTAAACGTCGCCTTCCAGCCCGTAATCCCCCAGCGAAATGCGGTCGCAGTTGAAGGTGTTGGTCTCGACCGCGTCCGATCCAGCCGCGAAGTAGGCGCGATGGATCGCGAGCACCACGTCCGGCCGCGTCCGGTTAAGGCTCTCGTTGCAGCCTTCGAGCGCCGGTCCGCCGAAATCGGCGGCCGTGAGCTGGCGCTGTTGCAGCATGGTGCCCATGGCGCCATCGAGCACCAGGACACGCCTGGCGAGAATATCTTCGAGCGCCTCCCGACGCTCCTGGGATGTGAGCATAAAGCGTGTGCTACTACCAGTTTAGCAGTGGCCCGCCATCGCCCGGCGCTGTCCGATTCCGGACAACCAGTCCCACTTATACTCAAACCCCCGCGCCAATCCTCCAACAAATCCATCAACTTACCGTGGCCCCCCACGTGCCATCACCCTCTCCATGCAAGCCCTTTGGCACGATCTCCGCTTCGGCTTCCGCATGCTGCACAAGTCTCCGGGCTTCGCCGTGGTGGCCGCGGCCACCCTCGCCCTGGGCATCGCCGTCAACGCCACCGTGTTTAGTTGGATCGATTCCGTGCTGCTGCACCCGCTGCCGGGCGTCGGCAACCCGGGCCAACTGGCGTTGATCGAGACCAGCACAGATAATCACAGCACGTCCTACGTCGAGTACAAGGACTACCGCGACCACCTCACCCTGGTCTCCGGCCTCGCCATCGGCCGCTTCACCCCGCTGAGCATCGGCCCCGAAGGCAAAACCCGCCGCGCCTGGGCCGAACTGGTCTCCGCCAATTACTTCGACGTGCTTCAGGTCACCCCCGCCCTCGGCCGCACTTTCCGCCCCGAGGAGGCCGCCGACCGCCCCGGCGCCTTCCCCCTGGCCGTCATCAGCTACAAGATGTGGCAGAACGATTACCACCGCGACCCGCGCGTGCTGGGCAAGACCATCCGGCTCAACCGCCACGACCTCACCATCGTCGGCGTGGCCCCGCGCGGTTTCCGCGGCAGCATCCCCGGTGTGGTCTTCGATGTCTGGGCGCCCATCACCATGGCCACCGCCATGGGAACCGGAAACGGCACGCTCACCTACCGCGGCACCCGGGACATCACCTCCATGATTGCCCGCCTCAAGCCCGGCGTGACCGTCGCACAGGCCAGCGCCGAAGTCGCCAACCTGGCCAAGCTCATGGCCGCTGCGCACCCGGATACCAACCGCGGCATTGACGCCGCCATGGTGCCGGTCTGGCGCTCCCACCTGGGGGCCTCGGCCATCCTGCTGACCCCGCTCGCCATCCTCATGGGGGTTTCGCTTCTGCTGCTCGCCATCGTCTGCGCCAACGTCGCCAACCTCATGCTGGCCCGCGCCGTCACGCGGCGCCGCGAATTCGCCATCCGCTACGCCATGGGCGCGCCCCGCGGCCGCATCGCCCGCCAGCTTTTCACGGAGACGCTGGTGCTCGCCGCCGCCGGGGCCGCCGGCGCCCTCATCCTGGTGCTATGGATGGGCGATGCCCTGCTCGCCCTGCTGCCCCGCCAGGATATCCCCCTCGATTTCGGCGGCGGCATCAGCCTCCCCACCCTGGCTTTCACCGCCGCCATCGCGCTCGTCGCGACGCTCGTTTCCGGCACCGCCCCCGCGCTGCTGCTGGTGCGCTCCGACGTCAACGAAACCCTCAAAGAGGGCGGACGCGGCGGCGGCGCCGGCACCCACACCCATCGCCTGCGCAGCGCGCTGGTGCTCGCGGAAATCGCTCTCGCTACCGTGGCCCTCACCGGCGCCGGCCTGTTCTATCGCAGCTTCCGCAACGCCTCCGCCATCCGCCCCGGCTTCGATATGTCCCACATCTCGGTCTCCCAGTTCTATCTCTCCTACGCCGGCTATTCGGCGCAGCAGCAGTGGCAGTTCTGCCGCGCACTGCGCGGCCGCCTCGAAGCCCAGCCGGGAGTCGCGGGCGTCACCTATTCCGATGTGGTCCCCATGTCGATCGGCGGCAGCCCCTACCACCAGATCACAGTCCAGGGCTACGTTCCCGCGCCCAACGAGCAAGTGATCGTCCACCGCGCCACCGTGCCCCCGGACTATTTTCGATTCCTCGGCATCCCGCTCCTCGACGGCCGCGATTTCACCGAGCGAGACGATTCCACCCAGCCCCTGGTCATCGTCGTCAACCAGACCTTCGCCCGCCGCTTCTTCCACGGCCGCAACCCCATCGGCCGAAAGATCAGCCTCGAAGGCGGTCCGGCCACCATCGTCGGCATGGTCAAGGACGTGAAGTATCATAGCCCCCTTGAAGCCCCCATTCCGTTCTTCTATATTCCTTTCCGGCAATGGTTCTATCCCGGGCTGAATTTCAGCGTGTTCATCAAGGCGAAAGGCGACCCCATGCGCCTCACGCCCCTGCTGCGCCGCGAAGCCCGGGCGCTCAACCCCGACGCCGTTTTCACCACCATGCCGCTCGCCGAAGCCGCCTCCACCGCGCTCTACGCCCAGAGCGTGGCGTCCAGCCTCTTGAGCGTCGTCGCGGCCGTGTGCCTGTTGCTGGCCGCCATCGGGTTATATAGCGTCATGAATTACGCCGTCACGCAGCGGACACGGGAGTTGGGCGTGAGGATGGCGTTGGGGGCAACACCGGCGGACGTGCGCCTCCTGGTCCTCCGCGACGGCCTCAAGCTCACCCTCCCCGGCCTCCTTGCCGGCGCCGTGCTGGCGTCGCTGGGTGCCCGCCTGGTGAGCGGTCTGCTGATAGGAGTGGGCGTTCTGGATCCCTCCGCGTTCGGCGGCGCCGCCCTGTTCCTGGCAACCGTGGCGCTGATCGCGGGCTATGTTCCGGCCTTCCGCGCCACGCGCCTGGATCCCATGAACGCCCTCCGCTGCGACTGACAGCCGCTGCCTGCGGCGCTTATTCCGGTCCCACCAGTTTAGTGGCCGCATCCAGCAGCGTGGCGGTGTCGAACGGTTTTTCGAGAATCGCGTCCACCGTCATCCCGCTCAGCGACCGCCGGATCTGCGCCGCGGAGTTGCCGCTGCACACCGCCAGTTTGGCCTCGGGCGCGATCTTCCGCATGGTTTCGACCATCTCCGGCCCGGTCATCCCCGGCATCGACCAGTCCAGCAGCACGATCCGCACCGCGCCGGAATATTCCCATAGCACGCGCACCGCTTCCCTTCCGTCCGCGGCCTCGAATACCAGGCACCCGGCGTGCTCCAGCACCGCCGTCAGAAAGCTCATCACCAGCGGCTCGTCTTCCGCCACCAGCACCGCCTGCCCGCTGAGCGGGTTCCGCCGCGCCTGCCGCAGCGCCGAAGCGGCATGCCGCAGCGTCACGTCGAACCGCGCCATGTGCGCCTCCATCTCGCCTCGCAGCCGGAAGCTCGCCTGGGACAGTCTGCGCGATTGCTCCACCGTGTCCCGCGCCTGCGCCACCAGTTCTTTCGAGCTCTTGGCCGCCAGGCAGGTAGCGCCCTGCGCTTCCGCCTCCCCCCTCATGCTGCCGGCCGGAGGCTCGCCCAGCAGCACCACGCTGGCCCCCGCCCCCTGCTCGGCCGCTTCCCGCAGCACTTCTTTCCCGTCCCCCGGCGGTGCTTCCGAATCCAGGAGCACCGCGTCGGGCACGTAAATCGCCAGCAACCGCTTCACATCCAGCGGGTTAGCCGCCTCCGCAATGCGAAACCCGGCCTTCCGGAAGGCTTGTGCCTGAAAATGGCGTGCGCTATCGTTCGCGCTGTAAAGTATTGCAGTCGGTGACATAGACGGCACCCCCCAAGTCTGCATGCCCGTATATCTACACCTGAGTTGCCATGAGTGGACGCAACTAGATTCTATCCGATTGGCTCCTATGATTTACTATTGAGAAGGACACAAATAACCCGAGCTGGTACGATTCCAAACCGAAATTAGGAGGCCTCACCGATGGCCAAAAAGCAACCGCCAGACAAATCCTCCGCGCGTCCTGCCGCCAAACGGCGTGGGAACGCACCGCTCCCGGCGCCGGCCCCTGAACCAATCCCCGCTTCCCCCGAATTCCCCATCGTCGCCCTCGGCGCTTCCGCCGGCGGCCTCGAAGCCTTCACTGCCGTGTTGCGGAATCTGCCCGCCGATACCGGCATGGGCTTCGTCCTCATCCAGCACCTGGACCCCCGCCACGAAAGCCTCCTCGTCGAGCTTCTCTCCCGCACCACCCGCATGCCCGTCGAGCAAGCCGCCGAGGACACCCGCGTTCGCCCCAACCACGTTTACATCATTCCCCCCAACATGGACATGATCATCCAGAGCGGCACCCTCCGCCTGGTCTCGCGCACCTCCATCCGGGGCGTCCACATGCCCATCGATCATTTCCTCCGCTCCCTCGCCCAGGATTGTACCTCGCGCGCCATCGCCGTGGTCCTCTCCGGCGCCAGCACCGACGGCGCCCTCGGCGTGGAAGCCGTCAAGGGCGAGGGCGGCATCACCATCGCCCAGAACGATTCCGCCAAATATCCCAGCATGCCGCGCGCCGCCGTTGCCACCGGCTTCGTCGACCTCGTCCTCCCGCCCGACAAAATCGCCCAGGAACTCGCCCGCATCGCCGCCCATCCCTACGTCCGCGCGGCCGGCGAGCCCTCCATCCCGGAACCGGCCGAGCCCGAAGGTCCCACGCAGCCCCATCCCCTCAGCCGCATCTTCTCCGTGCTTCGCTCCACCACCGGCGTCGATTTCACCCTCTACAAGCACACCACCATCCGCCGCCGCATCGCCCGCCGCATGGCCATCCACAAGATCGAAAGGGTCGAGCAGTACG
>JAJYLS010000177.1 GCA_021787555.1 Acidobacteriota bacterium
CGATCTTGCGAACTGCCGGTGGAAGCGGGCGACCGGCGGCTAAAGGAGGTGCTGCGGAGCAGCGCGGAGGCGGCGGCGGAGGGCGTCGCGCATGCCGGCGGCGGTGACGCCGAGGACATCGAATCCGGCGGCACGTCCGCTGGCGAGGCCCGCCTCGGAATCCTCGACCACCAGCGGATGGCGCGCGGAGAGGCGCTCGGCGGCGAGCAGGTAGGGGTCGGGCGCGGGCTTGTGATGGAGCACGCTTTCGCCGCCAACCACCGTGGCGAAATGGCGGCGGAGGCCGCCGGCTTCGAGCAGCGGCTCGATCTCGGCGCAGGAACTGGAGCTGACGACGGCGAGCTTGTAGCAGGCGGCAAGGGTTTCGAGGTAGGCATCGAGCGCCGGGTCGAATGGGGGCGCGGCGAGGGTGCGGCGGCGAAAGAGATCCTTCTTGGCCGGATAGCGCGCCCACAGCTCTTGCCAATCGCGCGGCGGCGAGGCGCGGCTGGCCATCATGCGGAGCATGAGGCGATCGTCGACGCCGATGCAGCGGGCGCGGTAAAAGTCCCATTCGAGGGTGACGCCGAGATCGGCCAGGACTTCGGCCCAGCAGGCGCAGTGCAGCGGCTCGGTATCGGCGAGCACGCCGTCGAAATCGAAAAGAATAGCGTCGAAACCGGACATTCCGCTTCCGCGTAGGGAGGAATTTCAGCGTACACTGAATTTGAAGCCTATGCCAACTGAAGCGGAACTGCAAGCTGAAATCGAGCGCCTGAAAGCGGAGAACGAAACGTTGAAGCGGCCGCGCGGGCAAATGTCGCTGCGCGTGAGCGAGAAGGGCGCGCTCTCGGTCTACGGCCTGGGGCGCTTTCCCGTGACACTGTATCGCGAGCAGTGGGAGAAGCTGCTCGGGATGGCGGAGGAGATCCGGCGTTTCATCGACGAGCACGACGCCGAACTGAAGAAGAAAGAAGCGTAGATGGAGGAGCCGTTCGGCGGACCCGGGGGGCACCCCGGCGTCCGCGGCGTGCTGCACCGGCCGGAATATTCGGAGAGGCGGCCCGATGCATTCGTGCTAACGCACGGTGCGGGGTCGAACTGTCACGCGCCGCTGCTGGTGCGGTTGGCGCGGGCGTTTGCCGATGCGGGATACCTGGTGCTGCGGTACGATCTGCCGTTCCGGCAGCAGCACGCCAAACGGCCACCTGCGCCGGTGCGGGCGGCGCGCGACCGGGAAGGCATCGCCGCGGCAATCGAGGCGGTTCGGCCGATGGCGGCGCGGGTGTTTGCCGGCGGGCACTCGTACGGCGGGCGGCAGACGGCGATGCTGGCCGCGGAAAAGCCGGGCGTGGCGGCAGCGCTGCTGTTGCTCTCGTATCCGCTGCATGCGCCGGACCGGCCGGAGCGCAGGCGGACCGCCTTCTTCCCCGAGTGGCGCGTGCCGGCTCTGTTCGTGCACGGGACGGCCGATCCGTTCGCCTCGATCGAGGAACTGCGGGACGCGATCTCGATCGTTCCGGCGCGGACGGAGATACTGCCGGTGGAAGGCGCGGGGCACGACCTGGCGCGGGCGGCGGACCTTTCGGCGGAGATTCTGACGCGGTTTCATGCGCTGATCGGGTGAGGGCGCGCCGCGCCGCGGGGGACGGGGGCTGGGTTGCGGAACGAAGCCAATTTCTGTGGAGCTGATTCTTTCGGAAGGGGTTGGGGATTCCGGTGGAGCGGTATCGGCGGCCTCGCGGGGGCGGGGGAAGGAGCTTCGCGGCGTTCCTTTTGGAGGCGCTGGAGTTGGTCGAGGGCACGGGCACAGTTGCGCTGGGTGTCGTTGATGCGGCGCTGGAGATGGCGGAAGCTGTCTTCGCGGGTTATGGAGACATGGCCGAGGGGCGCGGTTTGGGAGAGTCCCCAGGCTTTCTGGAAACCATACTCCCAGAGCTGGGCTTCGGCGACGAAGAGGCGGCGGAGGAGCCAGTCGTTGCGAATGAGGGTGTCGAGCCAGAGGCGCTCTTCGGGCGCAGTAGGCTGCCAATGGTCGTAATATTCGGCGGTGAGGGCGGCGAGGTCATCGGGATTTTCACCGCGGATGACGAGGGATTGGGCATGAATCCCGGTTTTCAGAGCATTCATGGATGACGCGGCCTTGCCTTGGACGGAGCGCGGGCCGGTGGATTTTTGTGAGTTGAGGCGGTTGGCCTCGAGTTGTTTGAGGGTGGACATAAGCGTAAAAAGCAAAAAGGGGACAGACCCGGAATTCAAAAAGCGAATTTCGAGTCAGTCCCCTTTTTGCGGGGGTGCGGTTTCCCGCAGATCTCATCCCACTTTCAGTGGTAGCACGGGCAACCAAGAGATTCTTATATTCGGAGCTGTAAGTAGTTTTATAATCAGCGGAAAATAATTAAATTTTTGAGTGACTGATAGCTGGTTATTGGATTGCATGGGTCTGCCGGGAGGAGAACGGCATTTTGAAACCTATAGAGACCTTTTTAACCTTAATTGCAGCATTGACGGCTGGCGCGAGCTTCTCATTCGGGCAGATGACGGTGGTAAACGGTGCGTCATTTAACCCAGGGCAGGGTCTGGCACCGGGGTCGTTTGCCACGATTTTCGGGCAGAACCTGTGCGGGCAGACGGCTTCGGGGGCGTGGATCGCGCCGGGGCAACTGCCGGTGACGGTGGGGGGCTGCTCGGTGATGGTGGGTGGAATGGAGGCGATGCTGGCTTACGTTTCGGGGGGGCAGATCAACTTCATCGTGCCGCAGGGCGCGGGGCCGGGGGCGGCGAGCGTGGTGGTGAACAACGGCTCGGGGACGGTGAACGGCACAGCGACGATCGGGCAGGCAGGACCGGGGACGTTTGCCATCAACGGGATGGGAGTAGGATTCGGGGCGATGCTGAACGGGATGATGTGGCAGGAAGGACCGTTCAGCACGACGACGAACGGGCAGACGACGCCGGTTTCGATTTACGCGACGGGACTGGATCCGGCGACGACGCCGGTGGTGTCGATCGGCGGGATGCCGGCGGATGTGATGTGGTTCGGGAACGCGCCGGGGTACGCCGGATTGCAGCAGATCAACGTGAGCTTGCCACCGGGAGCGGCGGGAGCGGGGCGGGTGCCGGTGACGGTGACGTCGGATGGGCAGATCAGCAACGTGACCTATATGGAGATTCTGCCGACGACCGGGATGATGGATGGGATGCCGGGGTGGGGATCCGGAGCAACGGTGGGGCAAAACACGGCGCGGGCGGATGAGCTGAGCTATATGGCGTACAACCCCGCCAATAACAGCGTGCTGGTGACGGACGAAAATGACGACGTGGTGCGGGTGATGTCGCTGGCTTCGCAGGCGACGACGGCGACGATCACGCTGCCCACGGGGTCGGAGGCGCACGCGATCGCGGTGAACGCGGCGGGGACGATGGCGGCGGTGGCGCTGAGCGCGAAGGCGTCGGTGGCGCTGGTGGATCTGACGAAGAACCAGGTGACGGGAGTGATCGGAACGGGAGATTATCCGAGCCACCTGGCATTTGCGGGATCGAACCTGCTGGTGACCAACGAAGCGAGCGGGACGGTATCGGCGATCGACACCGGGGCGGGGGTGGTGACCCACACGGTGACGGTGGGGTACGGACCGGCGGGGATCGCGGCAACGGCGAATACGGCGGTGGTGGCGAACATGCAGGGCGGGACGATTTCGACGATCAACCTGGCGAACTACGGGGTGACGAACATCAGCCTGCCGAGTGGGAGCCTGCCGTACGAAGTGGGGATATCGGCGGCGGCGAACAAGGCGGTGATCAGCACGCCGATGTCGGACGGGTTCCTGATTATGGACCTGGGGACGGGAGCGGTGACACCGGTGGATACGAGCGTGTGGAACGCGATGGGGCCGGGGGCGATTGCCACGAACGGGAGCACGGCGTATATCGCGAACATGATGACGGCGAGCGTAACGGCGGTGGACCTGGCAGCGGGCAAGGTCATGAAGACCTTCCCGGTGGATCCGGGGCCGAGGGCACTGGCGGTGAACCCGGCGACGAACCAGTTGATGGTGCTGGCGGAAGGCACGGGGACGCTGGACCTGGTGGACATGGGCAGCTACGGGATCATGGGGCGGCTGAACGGCGCCGGGACGCAGCGCCCAGGCAACTGGACGCTGCCGCTGATCACGGCGATTGCGCCGAACAGCGCGGCGCCGGGGAGCACGTTCACGCTGACGATCACGGGGACGGGTTTTCAGGGGGCCGCGGGGATCGAATTCTTCAACGGAGGGCTGGGGTACGGGATGGGCCCTGGGATGATGGGAGGCGGCGGGCCGTTCCAAGGCGGGTTCGGAGAGGACCCGAACATCAAGGTCACGAATTTTCAGGTGAACGCGGCGGGCACGCAGATCACGGCGACGGTGCAGATTCTGGCTTCGGCGACGGCGGGGACGCGGGCGGTGCGACTGGAAACGAGCGGCGCGTGGGTGATGATGGGGCCAGGATTCGGGTCGTTTTTCACGGTGGCGCAATAAGGCGGGGCGGACGGCGGAGCGCCTGTTCACCCAGGAAAAGCCAACTCACCACAGAGGCACGGAGAAACGGAGATTACACAGAGAGGGACTTATGAGTTTCTCTGGGCTTCCTCTGCGTTCTCCGTCCTCCGTGGTGCATGTGGCTACACATAGCGCCGGTCCCATTTACCGCAGGAATTTGGCGGAGATCTCGAGCTGGCGGCCGAAGTTGGCCTGATTGAAGATGCGGCCGAAGCTGGAGCCGCCGTAGTTGGTGTTGGGCGCCGAAAAGACGGGGTGGTTGAGCAGGTTGAAGGCGGCGATGCGGAAGGCCAGGCTCGACTGCTCGGTGAGGTGGAATTCGCGGGCGATGCGGGCATTCCAGTTGTTCATGCCGGGACCGCGGACGGCGCCGGTGCGCGGGCCGAGGCTGCCGAAGGTGAAGTCGGCGGGCTGGGCGAAGGCGGCGGTATTGAAGTAGCGCTCGAGACGTGAGTTGATGCTGCCGGAGATGCCGGCGAGCGGCTTGCCAGCGACATTGGGGCGCTGCTGGGCGCCGGCGGCGTAGATGGTGGGTTGGGCGAGCGTGAAGGCGAGGGGGAAGCCGGACTGGAAAGTGTCGAAGGTGGAGAGTTCCCAACGGCGGAAGACGCGGTGGCGCGCGGCGAAGGGGATGTCCCAAGAAGCGGTGGTGGTGAGGCGCTGGGGGACGTCGAATTCGCTGAGGGCGCGGTCGGAGCGGCGGTTGGTGGCGTCCTGGGGGATGGCGATATCGCTGATGTTCTTGGAGACGGTATAGCCGACCAGAGCGCGGATGCCGCCCTTGAGGCGCTTCTGTAGCTTGACCTGCACGGAATGATAGCTGCTGTTGCCGTAGGCGGGATAGATGCGGCTGATATCAGTGAACTGCGGGTAAGGGCGGAGGAGCTGCTGGCGGGGGACGGTGGGACCGCTGAGCGGGCCGGTGGGGATGACGCCGTAGAAGGGGTTCGAGACGGGCTGGAGCAGCGCCGGGCCGAGGGAGAGGTACGCGGGCGAGAGTTGATCGACTTCGCCGGTGACCGTGGTGGCGTAATCGGTGGGACCGCCGATGATGTGCACGCCACGGCTGCCGACGTAGCCGATTTCAACCAGGGTGCGCGAGGGGAATTCGTGCTGGACGTTGAACTCCCAGCTATAAAAGGAGGGCGTGCGATCGGAGGGATCGATGAAAGAGATGGGCGCACCGAGTAAGCTCAACATGCCGGCGCTGTTGCCGGTGCGGGGCAATGGTCCGTTGGGGAAGGGGTTGGAGAGGCGGTAGAGGGGCGTGATGCCGTCGGTGGTGCTGGTCCAGGGGGTGGTAACGGTGTAGCCGGTGGGCTGAACGGAGCCGACGACGGGGATGTAGTTGATGGAGGCTCCGCCGCGGACGGCGGTGTTCTGGCTGAAGCTGTAAGCGAAGCCGATGCGGGGGGCGAAGTTGGCGCGGTTGGGGCGGTAGATGCCGCGCGGCTGGCCGTTGACGCCGGCGTAGAGCAGGCCGCCGGTGAGGTCGAGGCCGGGGACGGCGAGCGGACTGGGCGAGCGATAGGCGAAGCCGACGGTGGTGCGGTTGTCGCGCTCGGTGCGGGGGGATTCGTACTCGTAGCGCAGGCCGAGGTTGAGGCTGAGGTGCGATGTTATGTGGCGGTCGTCTTCGAGGTACGCGGCGTAATAGAGGTTCTGGATGCCCACCTGCTGCTGCCAATCGATGCTGCCGGCGCCGTAGCCGAGCAGCATGGAAGCGAGGGCGAAACCGCTGGTGGGGTCGGGGGTATCGGCGCGGGGGCCGCTGCTATCGGCGCTGCTGAAGGTGAAGGCGCCGGAGGGGGCGTTGTTGCGATAGAAGGTGCCGCGGATGAGGCGGATTTCGCCACCGGCCTTGAAGAGGTCGCTGCCGTGGGCGATGGAGAGGCTGGGTTGGAGGGACCAAGTGTGGCCGGACTGATCGATGGAGGGGCTGCCGCCGAGGGACTGGAAGTTGGAGACGTTGACGGTCGGGAAAGCGCTGGACTGGACCATGGCGGCGTAGGAGGAGGGGAAGCCGAGGGAGGTGAGGTCGAAGCCGGCGGACCAGGGGCGATCGATTTCGCGGCCGCCGGTGTAGCCGAGGCGCACATCCAGGACGATGTGGGGGGTGATGGTGTAGGTGTCGTCGGCAGCGACGCCGAAGAAGGGGCGCCGGATGACGTTGGAGCCGGGGCTGGCGATGCCGTCGAACTGCCCGGGGTAATCGAGTTCGGCGCCGCCCTTGTTGACGCGGAGGAACATCTGGTGGCGCGGGGTGACGTGATCGATTTTGGTGACGAAGCTGTTGTAGTTGCGCGGCCACTCGCCGGAGTAGACCCAGCGCTGGACCCAGGGGGAGGAACGCTGCGGGCCGGCGTAGTCGGAGTGGGGATAGTACTGCATGATTTGGCGGGCGACGGGGTCCTGGGCGGCGAGGGGAATGAGGTTGCCGGGGAAGGGGTCGCGGACGGGCACGCCGTCAGAGAGGCGGACCGAGAAGGGGTCATAGATAGGTTTGGAGACCTGGGAGAAATCGCCTTCGCGCATGAGGGTGGTGGGGACGTTGCTGGTATAGCCGGCGGGGTTCTCTTCGCGGAGGCCTTCGTAGTTGACGAAGAAGAAAGTCTTGCTGTGGCCGTCGTAGATGCGCGGGAGGTAGACGGGGCCATCGAGGCTGGCGCCGAAGGTGTTGGAGGTGTAGTGGCGCAGGGGCAGGCCGGCGGCGTTGGAAAAGAAGAAATTGGAATCGAGGGCGGAGTTTTTGAAGTAATCGTAAGCCGAGGCGTGGAGCTCGTTGGTGCCGCTCTTGATGACGATGTTCATGATGCTGCCGGCGGCGCGGCCATATTCGGCGGGGAGGGTGCCGGTCTGGAGTTTGAATTCCGAGACGGCATCCACGGGGGGAACCCAGGAGGAGAGGTTGGTGCCGCGGTTGACGTTGACGGTGTTGGAGACGCCATCGACGGAGACATCGCCGGAGGCGGGGGGCGAGCCGTTGACGGAATAGAGGACGTTCTGGACGGTGTTGCTGATGCGGGAATCTTCGCCGTAGCGGTTGCTGACCACGCCGACGGCGAGGTTGAAGAGCAGGAGGCTGCTGTGGCCCTTCAGCGGGAGGGAATCGATGGCGCTGGCGCGGACGACGTTGCCGAGGGCGGAGGTGTCATGCTGCACGAGGGAGACATCGGAATTGACGAGGACGGTGTCGGCCTGCGCGCCGAGCGCGAGCGGGAGATCGAGGTGGACGCGGTTGTCGGTGCGAACGGTGAGGCCGTCGCGGACGAGCGTACGGAAGCCGGGCGCCTCGGCGGTGATGCTGTAGGTCCCGGGAACGACAAACTGGAAGATGTAATGGCCGGTGCCGTCGGACTCGACGGTGCGACTAATGGACGTGTCCTGGTCGAACAGGGTGACGCGGGCGAAGGGAATGTTGGCGCCGGTGGGATCCTTGACAAGACCTTCGATGAGGGCGCGAAATTCCTGCGCGGCGGCGGGCGCCACGAGGAGGAGACAGAAAGCCGCGAGGCGAGAGCGCATCCCATGAGAATTATACAGCGACTATAGTATAAAGAGATCGTTATATCTTATATTTAGCGTGCCCTTGTCGTGAAATCCGGCATCACCGTGGGGGGAATTCCAACGAGCCGGAGGAGTTTCTCCAGGCTGGGGAGCGTGGGGAGGGTGGCGGTGGGCGGGGGGCATTGATGCGCTTGTTGGGCAGTGTGAGAGGTGGGGGCAACCGGGGGCGCGATCTGCTATCGTAGGCTTGCAATGTTGAGCAGACGACAGTGGCTGATGGCGGCGGGCGCCGCTCTCGGCACCGCGGACGCGCAGCGTCCGGCGACGAAGATCGGGGTGGAGCTGGGGTGCATCGCGGCCAGCCGGTGGACACCGTATCAATACCTGGATTACTTCAAGAAAGCCGGGATCGAGGCGGCACAGTTCAACGAGGGCACGTTGGGGATCAAGGGCGAGCCGGACGAAGGCGAACTGCGCAAGATCCGCGCGTATGCGGAGGAGCGCGGGGTAGTGCTGTGGGCGTTTTCGGGGGCATCGATCTGCCCCGCTTCGACGGGCTTCAACGCCCGGCGGGGGACGGCGGAACAGCAGATCGGGCAGGGGCTGCGGATCGCGAAGATTTTGGGGGCGCGGTCGCTGCGGGTGGTGCTGGGGAGCTTCAAGGACCGGCCGGAGATCGGGCGGTGCCTGGAGAGCATGACGCAGGTGATCCGGAACGTGCGCCCGCAGGTGCGGGATTCGGGGGTGAAGCTGG
Organism: Acidobacteriota bacterium; assembly: GCA_021787555.1. Lineage (GTDB taxonomy): Bacteria > Acidobacteriota > Terriglobia > Bryobacterales > Bryobacteraceae > JAJYLS01. Next base: position 8,782 of record JAJYLS010000177.1, read on the forward strand.
CACTCGAAAACCACAACGCCGATTTACAGGCGCGGGAGATCAAGGCGCTGATCGAAGACGTGGGGAGCGACACGCTGGGGGTGTGCCTGGATGCGGGGAACCCGCTGGCGATCATGGAAGATCCGCACCTGACGCTGGAGCTGCTGGGACCGTACGCGACGACGAGCCACGTGCGGGACACGGCGGTGTGGCGGGTGCCGGAGGGCGTGGCACTGCGGTGGGTGAACATGGGCGAGGGGAACGTGGATATCGACGGGTGGGTGAAGACGTTCGTGAAGATGCACCCGGAGCAGCCGCTGACCTTCGAGAACCTGCCGATGCCGAAGCCGCGGATGGTGAACGTGTTCGGGCCGGATGCGCTGCGGTATTTTCCGAAGATGCCGGCGGCGGATCTGGCGCGGTACCTGGCGCTGGCGGAGCGCGGCAAGCCGATGGCGGACGGGGCGGTGACACCGCCGAGGGACCGGGGCGAGCAGCAACGGGCAGATTTGGAAGTGTGCGTAAGGTATACAAGGAAGCTGTTGGCGGGGGCGTAAGGTTGCAGCCTTACCCCCCTCTGAGCCGGTTTCCGTGATTGTTCGGAGACCGCGGCGTTTGACAGCCGCTGTCGGAGAGGCCGCCGGGGATTTGGCGGACCCGAGTACTTGCACGAGAATGGCGACGCGTCAACTCGGCTTGCTTCCGGGCTCCGACGCTATGTGCGCGTTCGGTGAGCTATCCTCGCGCCAAGCTGACCATTCGCCAAGGTGAGAATTCGGGCCACTGTCGAATCGCCTGACGAACCCATTCGGCAGATGACAGCCCGCACAAGGGTTAGGAACCTTAAGCCTCTCGCATTTTTCGCAGCCCTGGCATCGATCATTATCCGTGGCCGGCTCACGCTTCTGTACGTGGGGTTGCTGTCGCTCGTCTTGATCCTCTATGCCGGCGGCACCTCCGCATTTCTTTTTCGTAATCTTCGGGACCAGCTCGATCACCGTCTGAATGCGGACGTGGAGACGATTGAAGGTTTGTTCGCTTGGGACGGCCCCGACCGTGTCCAGCCAATGACCGGGAACCTGGATGAGGACGCCCGTGGCTTGCGGCCCCATTTACTGTAGGTCTGGTCCATCTCATTCTCAGGCAGGCGCTCATCAATCTCCTTGACAATGCCGTGAAGTACTCGCCCAAAGGCGGCCTCGTGGAGATTCGCGCCGGCGCCAGGGACGGCGAGGCGTTCCTGGATGTCCGGGACAGCGGCCCGGGTATTCCTCCGGAGCACCGGGCCAATGTGTTCCACAGGTTTTACCGGGTGGACAAATCCCGATCGCGAGGAGAAGGCGGCGCCGGTTTGGGCCTGTCGATGTCACAATGAGCTGTAGCGGCCCACGGTGGGCGAATCGAACTCGAAAGCGATCGAGGACCGGGCTGCACATTCAGAATGAGGATTCCCCTTGCACCGGACGCAAATTCAAGAATCCGAGAGAACACAGAATGAAATACGCCATCATCGCGCTCGCAATATCGTTGCGTATCGCTGCCGGACAGGACGCAGCCGGTCTGTCTCTGAAAGGTCAGATTGATCTTGCGAACGTCAACGGCCGAATCGATCACTTCAGTGCCGACCTGAAGAATCAGCGCCTTTTCGTCTCTGCCCTGGGCAATCACACGGTCGAGGTCCTCGATATCCGCGGCGGGAAACGAATCCACACGATTCCCCATATTGCCGAACCCCAGGGCGTCTTTTACGATCCCGATGCGGACCATCTTTTTGTCGCCTGCGCCCAGGACGGCGCCGTAAAGGTGTTCGATGGCCGTACATTTCAGCTTCTAACCACAGCCAAGTTCTCAGGCGATGCGGACAATATTCGATACGACGCCCGCTCCCGCAGGGTCATTGTCGGCTACGGAGACGGTGCGCTGGGGTTCCTGGACCCCAACGGTAAGAAGACCGGAGAAATCCCGCTCGATGCACACCCGGAGTCGTTTCAGCTCGAGAAGTCAGGGACGCGTGTCTTCGTAAACGTGCCTGATCGGAAAGAGATCGAAGTCGCCGACCTGGCCAACAATACGGTGATCGCGAAATGGCCCGTTACATCGGCGCTCAAGAACTTTCCGATGGCGCTCGACGAGGCGCATCACCGTTTGTTTATCGGATGCCGCGCGCCGGCACGGTTGCTTGTATTAGACACGGAGACGGGCAAACAGGAGGCGTCGGTCGAAATCGTGGGGGATACAGACGACCTCTTCTACGATGCCGCCAAGGGGCGGGTATATGTGATCGGCGGTGCAGGGTTCGTCGATGTGTTCGAGCAGAAAAATCCGGACCAGTACAATCGCATCGCCCGCATCGCGACGGCCGCGGGCGCGCGGACGGGGCTCTTCGTCCCTGACTGGGAACAACTATTCGTTGCCGTTCCGCATCGTGGTGAACAGCTCTCCAAAATACTCATTTACGGCACGAAATAATCCTATGCAATTCATCCGCGCTTTGCTGGCGGCCATTCTCCTCGCATTGCCAGCACTCGCCCAGACCGTCACCCTCAAGGGCCAGGTGAGCGATGAAAGTGGCGGTGTCGTTCCAGGTGCGACAGTGACCCTTCAGGGTCCGCGGGGCTTTTCGAAGACTACCGTATCGGGCAATGACGGCTCCTACTCCTTCGCCGGCCTGCCGCTCGGCAGCTACACGGTGAGTGCCTCCGCCCCGGGCCTGGTGCTGAGCCAGGCGGTGAAGATCCCTGCGCTAGCGGGCGATCGGAGCCTGAACCTGGTTTTGCATGTGGCCGCCGAAAAGCAGCAGGTCACCGTGGCAGACAATAGCGGACCTTCGGTGAGCACCGATGCCTCCGCCAATGCCAGCGCCGTGGTGCTGCGCGGCGCCGACCTGGACGCCCTCTCCGACGATCCCGACGACCTCGCCGCCGACCTTCAGGCCCTCGCCGGTCCCGCCGCCGGGCCCAGCGGCGGTTCCATCTTCATCGATGGATTCAGCGGCGGCCAACTGCCTCCCAAAGACGCCATCCGCGAGATCCGCATCAACCAGAACCCGTTCTCTCCGGAGTACGACAAGCTCGGCTTCGGCCGCATCGACATCTTCACGAATCCCGGCAGCGACAAATTTCACGGCGACCTGGGCTACAACTTCGCCAGCGATAAGTGGAATTCACGCAACGCGTACGCCGCGCAAAAGGCGCCTTTCCTGTTGAACGAGCTGCGCAACAACCTCAGCGGCCCGCTGGGCAAGCGCGCCTCGTTTAACCTCACCCTCATCCGCGAGTGGACCGACAACGGCAACGTAGTGAATGGGGTGACGCTTGCCCCCGCGGCCCTGGTCGCGATCCCGTTCACCGCCACGCCTGTGTCGGCCCTGCGCCGCACCGGCATTACGCCGCGCGTGGATTACCAGCTCAGCAAGAACCACACGCTGTCCGTGCGCTATTCTTTCAACCGCGACGACGTGCGCAACGCCGGCACGGGCGGGTTCAACCTGGTTTCACAAGGCTTCCACAACGATGCCACCAATCAGACCGCGCAGATCACGGAAACCGCCGTGCTGAACAACAGCACCATGAACGAGACGCGTTTCCAGTTCTGGCGGCCCACGACCGTAGCGGAGGCGAACACGCCCGGCTATGCCGTTCAGGTGCTGGGCGCATTCAACGGGGGCGGCAATCCCATCGGGCACTCCACGGACGCGCAGAACAATTACGAGAGATCGG
>JAJYLS010000178.1 GCA_021787555.1 Acidobacteriota bacterium
GATCTAGATCACCAGCGCGGGCGCCCCTCGGGAAATCCAGTTAGCACTGAAGTTCATTATGTGAAGCGGTTGGCTACCGCCGGTGCAGGCTGCTGTGGCGGTAGCCGTAGGCAAAATATATGATGAGCCCAATGACCAGCCAGAACTCAAACCGGCGCCATGCCTCGTCCGGGAGGCCTGCCATGACAAACACGCAGCTCGCCGCGGAGAGCATGCTGACCGGCCAGATGAGCGGCGCTTTGAAGGGCCGGGGACGGTCGGGCTCTTTGTAGCGCAGCACCAGCACCCCGACGCTGACCAAGAAGAACGCGAACAGCGTGCCGATGTTGGTGAGGTCGTACGTCTCGTTGGCATCGCCCACCAGTGACCACAGCGCGACCACAATCCCGGTGAACAGCGTAGTGGCCCATGGGACGCGCGTCCGGGGGTGAACCTTGGCCGCCCATTGGGGCAGGAGGCCGTCGCGCGCCATGGCGAAGAAGATGCGCGGCTGGCCGTATTGAAAGACCAGCAGCACCGCCGCCATCGAGACCGTGGCCCCCAGCGCCACGATCCCGCCGGTGGTTGTCAGGCCGGCGAGATCGAGGGCGCGCGCGAGCGGATCGGCCACCGCGAGTTGGCGGTAGGAAACCATGCCGGTGAGCACAGCGCCCACGACGACGTAGATCAGGGTGCAGACTGCGAGGCCGCCGAGGATGCCGATGGGGAGGTTGCGCTGCGGATTGCGGGTCTCCTCCGCCGCGGTGGAGATGGCGTCGAAGCCGATGTAGGCGAAGAAGACGATGGCGGCGCCTTGGTGAATCCCCGAAAAACCGTTGGGGGCGAAGGGGTGGTAATTGGCGGGGTGCAGGTGCATGACGCCGACGACCACGAACAGCGTCAGGGCCATCAGCTTGATGGCAACCATGATGTTGTTGGCGGTGGCGCTCTCTCGCGCGCCGCGCAGCAGCAGCCAGGTGATCAGCATGACGACTCCGAAGGCCGGCAGGTTGACCAGGATGGGGATCCCGAAGACATGCGGTGCCGAGGCGAGCAGGCGGTGCACCCGCGGATCCGGACTGAGGAGCGCGGTACGGTAGCCAGTGGCCAGCCAGGGGGGCAGCGCGACGCCGAACCCGCGCAGGAGCGTGTGGAAGTAATCGCCCCAGGAAATGGCCACTGCGACGTTCCCCACCGCGTATTCCAGGATGAGGTCCCAGCCGATGATCCAGGCCACCAGTTCGCCCAGCGTGGCGTAGGAATAGGCGTAGGCGCTGCCGGCCTGCGGGATCATGGCCGCCAACTCGGCGTAGCACAAGCCCGCCAGCGCGCACACGCCGCCCAAGAACAAAAAAGAAAGGATGAGGGCGGGTCCCGCGCCCTGCCGGATCACCTCGCCGTTGGGCCCGAGTTGTCCCGCCGCGGCCATCCCGATCGCACTGAAAATTCCCGCACCGATAACGGCGCCGATGGCGAGCATGATCAGGTCGCCGGCGCCCAGGCTGCGCTTCAGACCGCCGGCGCCTTCGGTTTCCGAGACGAGCGCCGCAATGGGCTTGCGCCGCAAGAGCTGCTTCCGTGCGATCCGCAGGGACATTCCCCCGAATTCTAACAGACCGGGTGTTTGCGACCGATTTCAACGAAAAGGCAGAGCCATTGCAGCGCGGCGCGCGGGGTGCGGTTATTCGCGGCAGATGCCGCGCTCGCTGCGGCGGATGAAAGTTACTAAGTGGAGGGTTTCGGGGGTGGGAAGCTCGCGCTCGATTCTTTCCAGGGCGTCCTGCAACTTCAGGCCGGAGCGGTAGAGGAGCTGATAGGCCTTTTTCAGGGCGCTGAGGTCCGAAGCCTTGTAACCGGCGCGCTTCAATCCGACGACGTTCAAGCCGCGGGCCGCGATATCGTGGCCGGCATAGAGGAAGAACGGCGGCACGTCGCTGTTGACGCGGGTGTTGCCGGCGATCATGGCGAGGCGCCCGATCTTGGAAAACTGGTGGACCACGACGCCGCCCGAAATGAAGGCCTGGTCCTCGATTTCGACGTAGCCGGCGATGAGGGCGCAGCTCGCGATGACCGTGTCGTTGCCGATTTTGCAGTTGTGGGCGATGTGTCCGGAGGTCATGATGTAATTGCGGTCGCCGATCTCGGTGAGGGACTCGGGCGCGGTGCCGCGGGAGATGGTGTAGTGCTCGCGGATCTTGTTGCCGCTGCCGATGCGGAGGTAGCTGCGCTCGCCGGTGAAGGTTTTGTCGAGGGGGTCGGTGCCGAGGACGGTGCCGGCGGAGATCTCGTTGCGTTCGCCGAGGGTGGTCCAGCGCTTGACGTAGACGTAGGGTTCGAGGAGGCAGGCGGGGCCGATGACGACATCCTGTTCGACGACGCAGAATTCCCCGATTCTGGCGCCGGCGCCGATGGTGGCTCGCGGATCGACGCGCGCGGATTCGGCGACGGAGGCCGAAGGGTGGATGGGCATGAACCCGTATAATATCGCCATTCACATTTTTCCCCCCGCAACCGATAAGCATAAGCGGAGGCCATTCGCCTCCCTCCAAACATGTTTCCGCTTCTTGGTCTTGCGCTGGTTTTCGCGGCGGTATTCGGCGGGTTTGTCATGGAGCACGGCAACCCGTGGGTGCTGATGCAGCCGGCCGAGCTGCTGATTGTGGGGGGCGCGGCCACGGGGATCCTGCTGGTGGCCAACCCGCCGTCGGTGCTTCTGAAGATGGCGCGGGGGGCGCGCGCGGCGTTCCGGCCGCCGCGGCATACGCGGCAGTCTTTGATCCGCCACCTGCGGATGCTCTACGAGGTGTTCAGCTTCGCCCAGCGCGCGGGGGTCATGAAGTTGGAGGACGACGTAGAGACGCCCGAGAAGAGCCGCATTTTCGGGAATTATCCCGAGTTTCTGAAAGACCGGGCGACGCGCGAGTTCGTGTGCGATTCGCTGCGGATGCTGGTGATCAGGATCACCTCGCCGCATGAGCTGGACCATCTGATGGACCTGGATATCGAGGTGCAGCGGCGGGGCCGGCACGAGCCGGTGAGCGCGCTGCATACCATTGCGGACGCGCTGCCGGGGCTGGGAATCGTGGCCGCGGTGCTGGGGGTGGTGATCACGATGGAAGCGATCGGCGGGGCGCCGGAGACGATCGGGCAGAAGGTGGCGGCGGCGCTGGTGGGAACGTTTCTGGGAATTCTGCTGTGCTACGGGGTTGTGGGGCCGGTGGCGTCGCGGCTGGACAACATCGGCGAGGTGCAGTCGCAATTCGAGCAGGTGATTCGTACGGCGATCGTGTCGTTCGCGCGGGGGGCATCGCCCATTTTGGCGATCGAGTATGCCCGCCGGTCGATTCCGACGGAGCTGCGCCCGTCGTTCGTGGAGATGGAGATCACGGTGAGGCGGGATGCGAAGATTCCCGCCGTGCCCGCGCCGGCGGTTCCCGGCCAGGAGGGCCGCGAACGTGCCGCGCAAAGCGCCTGAGGCGCCGCAGCCGGTGTTTCACGTTCGCGTGCATCGCAGCCTGGAACAGCACCGCGCGGGCGCCTGGAAAGTGGCATACGCCGATTTCGTCACGGCTCTGATGGCGCTGTTCATCGTGCTATGGATGATGAACAGCAGCCAGAAGGTGAAGGAATCGATCAGCGGATACTTTCACGATCCGCGCGGTTATACCAGGAAGCTGGGCGCGGGTCCGGCCAGCCGTGAGGAAGGCATTCCGGTCAGCCAGCACAACGTGGCGGACCTGCAAAAGCAGATTCAGCAGGCGCTGGCGCAGATGCCGGATTTCAAGAAGCTGCAAAACAACGTGAAATTCAGCGTCACGGGGGAAGGGCTGCGCATCGACCTGCTGGAAACCGAGCAGGGGCTGTTTTTCGTGAGTGGCAGTCCCAGCCCGACTCCGGCGGGCGAACGGCTGCTGCGGATGCTGGCGGGCGAAATCGGCCGGATGCCCAACTCCGTGGTGATCGAGGGCCACACGGACGCGCGCCCGTTCCGCAACGCGGGGCTCTCGACGGGCTACAGCAACTGGGAGCTTTCGGCGGACCGGGCCAACGCCGCGCGGCGCCTGCTGCATTCCTACGGGGTGCAGGGGCGGCAGGTGGTGGAAATCCGCGGGTATGCCGATCAGAAGTTGTTGAATCCGGCGGAGCCGGACGACCCGCGGAACCGAAGGATCTCGCTGGTGGTGAAATTCTAGGAGGAAGGAGTCAGAAGTCAGGAGTCAGGAGTCAGGAGTCAGGAGCCGGCCCCCTCGGCTCTAGGTTCTGCCACTCGCTGGCGGTGCGGCGGCAGGTGAAGGGAGGTAGGATCGATCTAGGATCGATCTTATGTCTGAAATCACTCGCAGGTCTTTATTGGCAGCGGCCTCGGGGCTGACGGTTGCGGCCGCGCAGCAGCAGCCCGGCCCGCAGCGCCCCAACGTTGTCTTTTACTTCGACGACCAGGTTCGGACCAACGAGTTGGGCTATAACGGCGGGCAGAACATCGCCACGCCCAACATCGACCGCTTCGCCAGCCAGGGCTGCCGCTTCACCAACGCCATCTCGAGCTACCCGCTGTGCACTCCGTACCGGGCCATGTTGCAGACGGGGCGATGGCCTTCGCTTTCGGGCGGGGTGATGAACTGGATCAACCTGCCGTCTACCGGCCAGAGCTTCGCGGACGTGTTCTCGCGGGGCGGCTACCAGACCGCATATGTCGGCAAGTGGCACCTGGCGGCGGGCAGGCTCGCCGGGACGCTGAAGCGCGGCAACCCGCCGCGCCAGATCGCGGAGAGCGAGTACGTACCTCCCGGTCCCGCGCGCATGGGGTATCAGCATTGGGCCGCGTGGAATTTCCACACGGCGTACCGGAGGCCGTTTTATTACCGCGACACGCCCGAGCGGCTGTACTTCGACGAATACGAAACCGCGGCCATCACGAGCGAGGCGATGCGGTTCATTGGCGGGCGCGACACCAGCAAGCCGTTCTTCCTGATGATGGCGCCGCATCCGCCGCACCCGCCGTGGAAAGCGGAGAGCACGCCCGAGGGAAGCCTCGACCGCATTCGCAAGGACCTTCACTGGCGCGCCAACACCAAGGGCCGCCGGGACACCAGGGCGCAGGATCCGCGCTGTTACTTCGCCATGCTCCAGAGCGTGGACGAGCAGTTCGGGCGCATGATGAAGTTTCTCGACGAATCAAAGCTCGCGGATAACACGATTGTCGTATTCACCTCCGACCATGGCGAGATGATGGCGAGCCAGTCGCGGTATGACAAAATGGTGCCCTACTGCGAAGCGCTCAATATCCCGATGATCGTGCGCTGGCCCGGCAGAATCCAGGCGGGCCGCCAGTGCGATACGATCTTCACGCCGATCGACCACCTCCCCAGCCTGGCGACGATGTGCGGTCTCGAGACGCCTTCGATCGTCAACGGCAAGAACCTTTCGGAGCAGGTCCTGCACGGGCGCGGGAGCGATCCGGAGGACGCGCTGATCATGAACATGAGTTCCCACTGGGACTATCCCGAAACCATGACCATGTGGCCCGAATGGCGCGGCATCCGGACGAAGCAACACACCTATGTGCGCTGGCTGGATGGCGCCGAAGAGCTGTACGATAACTCGGCCGACCCGTTGCAATTCCGGAACCTGTACGACGGCCGCAAGGCGCCCGCGGCGATGGAGCACTCCCGCACCCGGCTGAAAGAATTGCTGGAGGAGGCGCACGATTTGTTCCCGCCGGGAACCGAATACCTCAACTGGTTCAATCTGGACCGCAACCTCATCCGCAACGCGCTCGGCCCGATCCACGGCTGAGGCGAAGCACGTGACCGAGGCCGTGCAGCGATCGCAGCCCGGACCGGAATTACTGGAGTTAGACGCGAGTTAGACCGCTTCGACCACTTCCCAAGTTTCCAAGCGGTCGATATTCACGGTCAGCCGGTGGCCCACTCGTTTGCACGGCAGCGCTCGGCCGCCGGGCTGGGCTTTCGCGCTCGAGCCGGCGAGGGGGCCATCGAGGTGCAGCCGGATGCCGTGCACCGGAATCACTTCCTGCTGATACGAACCCTCGCCTTGCGGCAGGCCGACGCCGGTGCGGTTGACCAGATGCACGATGGTGCGGCGGGTGCTTTCGTCGCGCCATGCCGCCATTTCGACGGTACCGGGGGCGTCCAGCGTCACCGGCGGCGCTTCACCGGCGGCCCACCGCACAGCATTCACCATGAGCCTCCGGTAATCGGGGTGGTTGGCCGCCGCGTACACAGCGCCCAGCGCGGCACTGATGTAAACCGCGCGCCCTTTTCCATGCTCGCGGATCAGCACCGAAGGGCTATCGGTTCTTTCGAGCGGCGGGAAACCCATGTGGAAACCCGGCATCGGATTGGTGATGACTCCCAGTGCCCTGGTTCCGCTGTGGGCGGTGACGCGGGCTTGCAGGCTCGCGTAAACGGAGATCGGGAATCCCGGATCGAGGCCCTCCGTCACGGGATGCGCCTGCTCGGGAGCGATGAAGCTGTACCAGGTGGCGGTCATTCCCCGGTAGTCGGCGCCGATGAGGGTGGAGAGTCCGAAGTTGTCGAGCAGCCGGCCCTCGCCGTCGCGCAGAGACGAACGGCCGGTGACCACCAGCCCGCCGCCGCTCCGCGCGTAGACATCGAGCGCCTGGCAGCATTCCGGCGACAGGCATTCCGCCGAATCCACCACGATCACCCTGGCGCCGCGCCAGCGGCGGGCGGCCAGATCGCGTTCGGTGAGCACGGCCGTGGGCAGGTGGTTCTCCATGAGCGCGGTAAATGCCCCGGTTGTGGAACCGTCGTACAACTTCTGCACGGGGGGCGGCGCCAGCGCCTGCGTCGCCTTGGACCACAACACGGCGGCGTAGGGCACCGGTTCGCCCACGCCGCACCACGGCTGGCGCGCGGCGACCTCGCGGAAGGCCGGCGCCAGCATGCGCAGGCTGCGCGGTTCGAGCGTGCCATCCGGCCGCACCTCGTCGTAGTACTGCGGGAAGCCGCCATTCGCCGATACGCTGGCCATTTCCGCCAGCAGCACTTCCGGCCCCCGCACCTCGTAGGCCCGCATGGAATGGCGCTGGCCGCCATGCCGGTTGGCGAAGCGCCAGATTTCGATCTCGAACGGCACACGCGCCTTCAGCGACCGGTTCCGCTGGCAAAGCAGCGAGAGTTGCGCATAGCCTTCGCTGAAGTGATATTCGTGCGAGACGTAATCGTCGCCGTCGCAGAATTCCCACTCAGACCATGGGTTCTCGCCCGCGGCATTGTGCGTCACGGTCAACTTCGGATTAATCGCCCGCACCGTCCCGATCACGTCCTCGAGGATCCTGGTGTTCAGATGGCGCCGCCAGGCGATGTAGCGCTTGCCTTCGGGCGTGGTGTAGAGGTGCTTCGTGGGAATTTCGGCTCCGGTGTCCCGTTTGTACGCCGCCTTGCAGAATGCGCACAGGCACGGGTTCACCTTGCCCCACCAGTTGAAGCAATCCAGCCAGAAGCCGTCGAAATCGTAGCCGCGGCTCAACTCGGCCAGGATGTCTTTGATGAACTGGCGGTGCGGGCCGTTCATGCACACCACCGGCGCCTCCTCGCGGGCGGGCAGCAGCGGGTTGTCGCTGGCTTTGACGACCGGGCGTCCCTGGCTGTCGATGGCCCGTCTTTCGGGATGCTGGAAAGACCGGCGGTCGCGCGACAACTGCACGTAGTACAGGATCGTCAGACCGCGCTTGCGGCACGCCGCGGAGGTTTCGGCCATCAGGTCGCGGTCGCCCAAGTCGCTGTGTTTGTGCCCGACTTTCGTGTTGTAATAGCAGTTTCCCTGGTTGCACTTGGCATGCACCAGGAGTACGTTGGTGCCGGAGGCGGCTACCTGTTCCACGATTGCAGCCGGGTCCAGCTTCTGGAAGAAGTGGGGCATGCCGGGCACGCCCTGATCGATCGGATCGGGCATCTGGAAGTCGAGGAGGAAGACCCTCGGCTGGCGGCGAAACCAATCGTTGCGGGAGGTTCCTTCGCCCGCGAGGACAGCGGAACTGGCCAGGACGGCGCCGCTCACGAGAAACTCTCTACGATCCACCATGGGAAATCACCCTCCAATTCGATTTTACGAACGTATACGATATAGCAATTCCAGCAACACGGGGATACCATTGACGCATGAATAGCAGACGCGATTTGTTCCAGGCCGGGGCGCTGGCCGGCGCCGCATTTCTGGGAGCGCGGCGCGCCGGGGCGCAGGAAGGCTCCGGGCCGACGCAGGACGTGCAGGTCTACATCGAAGAAGGCCATTACAAGGCGCGCGGCCAGATCGACGGCCGCGTCCTGATTTCTTCGGCTTCCGCGGACGAAGCCATCCAGCACGCCATCGATTCCTTTGCCGGCCAGGGCGGCGCGGTGTGCCTGGAGCGCGGCCGCTTCGTCGTAAACCGCCAGATCAATCTGGCCGCGGACGTGACCTTGTGCGGGAAGGGCGCCGCCAGCCGGTTGTGGATCGGCCCCCGGCACGATACCGGGGTGGCGTTGTTCGCCGGCGATACCCAGGACGTCACGGTGGCGGACCTCTCGATCGGCAGCGACAAAGGCAACGAGCGCGCCCGCTGCGGCGTGGTGCTGGAGAGCGTGGGCGTGTCCACCGTGCGGGACGTCCTGTGCATCGGCCTCCAGGAGCGCGGCATCTGGCTGCGCAGGAACTCCTTTCTATGCGAGGTGCGCGGCTGCAAAATCGGCGGGGCGGGGAAGAGCGGCATCTTCCTCGACGGCCTGGCGGGCAAAGGCCGGGGCGGCGATTTCGTGCCCAACCTGGTGACGAACTGCATCGTGTACGCAGGCGGCACGGGCATCGAGGCCAATCACACCATCGTGGCCAATATCGTGGGTTGCGAGGTCTTCCAGAGCGGCGGCCCGGCCTTTCACATTCACACCCAAAGCAATAGTGTCCTGGTCTCCGGCTGCCGCAGCTTCCAGATTCAGGACGACGCCGTGCGCGTGGAGGAATCCCACGAGGTCAACATCTCCAGCAACATTTTTTGCTGGCACGTGGGCCACGGCATCGTGCTGCGGGGCGCGATCTGGGGCACGATCACCGGCAACAATGTGATCGATACCGGCAGCATCAACAAGGGCCTGCCGCCGGGCGAGCTCCCGGAGTCGATCGAGTTGAAGAACGCGATCTATCTCAGCGGCACCCAGGGCATCGGGGTGACCGGCAACACCATCTTCAACTGGCCGGCGGCGCCGCCCATGCTGCACGGCATTTTTGAAGATGCCGCCTGCCGCAACAGCATCTTCACCAGCAACAACATCAACTACGCCAAAAAGGACGTGGTCTCGTTAGGCCAGGGTTCCAAGGCGAACGCCAACGTGAGCTATCTGCCGGAGCCCTTTGTCGGCCGCCATCCGGCCTGGCTCCAGACCTTCGATCCCCATCTTATGGAACTGCTGATGGAGCAGCAAAGGGGACGATCGTAGCAGTGTACCGGAGCGGATTGTCGCTTCCGGTTCAGCCGCGCTGTGCTATTCTCAATACGTTGAATTGAAACCAATTTCCTCCCCGGCGACTTGGGGCCGGGCCTACCTGCGAGGTTCACATGTCAGGCCATTCCAAATGGGCCACGATCAAGCATAAGAAAGCCGCTCTCGACGCCAAGCGCGGAAAAACGTTCACGCGCCTCATCAAAGAAATCACCATTGCCGCCCGCGGGGGCGGCGACCCCGATGGCAATCCGCGCCTGCGCACCGCCATCCTGGCCGCCAAAGCCGTCAGTATGCCCTCCGACAATATCAAGAAGGCCATCATGCGGGGCACCGGCGAGTTGGAAGGCGGCCAGATCGAAGAAGCCATGTTCGAAGGCTATGGGCCGGGCGGCGCCGCCGTTCTGGTGCACGTGGCCACCGACAATCGCAACCGCACCGTCAGCGAGCTTCGCCACGTTTTCTCGAAGAACGGCGGCAACATGGGCGAGCAGGGCAGCGTCGCCTGGATGTTCGAACGGAAGAGCCAGATCTTCGTTCCGCTGGAAAAGGCCGGTGAAGACCAGCTCATGAATATCGTGCTGGATGCCGGCGCCGACGACCTGCGCATTGAAGGCGAGCGCTGGGAGGTCCTCTCGCCGCCCGACGCCCACGATTCCGTTATGAAAGCGCTGGAGTCCAAGGGCATACCGCACGAGGACGCCAGCCTGGCGATGATTCCCAAGAACCTCGTCAAGCTGGAGGGCAAAAACGCCAGCGGGATGCTGAGGCTCAGCGAGGCGCTGGAGGAGCATGAGGACGTGCAGAACGTCTACTCGAACTTCGACATCGACGAGAAGGAGTTGGAGGCGCTGGCGCAATAACGTGCGCGTTCTCGGCATCGATTGCGGATCGCAACGCACGGGCTACGGCGTGATCGAAAGCGACGGCCGGGACCATCGCATGATCGCGGCCGGGGTGATCCGCACCGGCGCCAAATCCCCATTCGAACAGCGGCTGCTCGAAATCGCGGGCGCGCTCCGGGGCCTGATCCGCGAGCACGCCCCGGAAGCCGCCGCGGTCGAGGAGGTCTTCTATGCCGCCAACGTCAAGACTGCGCTCAAGCTGGCGCACGTCCGCGGCATTGCCCTGCTGGCCATTGCGGAGGCCGGCATGGCGGTGGCGGAGTACTCTCCGTTGGAAATCAAGACCAGCGTGGTCGGTTATGGCCGCGCGGAAAAGTCCCAGGTGAAACTGATGGTGCAATCGCTGCTTTCTCTGCCGCAGCCCCTCGATTCCGAGGACGCCTGCGACGCGCTGGCCGTCGCCATCTGCCATGCCACGCGCTCTTCCAGCATGCGGAGGATCGCATGAGCGCGGGCCGCGGGCTGGCATCCGGGCTGGTCATTCTGTTTTGGGCCGCGGCGGGTTCCGCCGGCGACGGGCCGCACCTGTTCTTCTCCAAATCTTTTCCGGGCAGCACGCCGGCCTACACGCAGATCGACGTCAGTCAGAACGGGGACGGCCAATACCGCGAGGCTCCCGACGACGATCAGCCGCTCACGTTTCATCTCTCCGCGGCGGACACCAAACAGATTTTCGATCTCGCGCAAAAGCTGGACTATTTCAAGCACCCGCTCGAATCGCCGCTGAAAGTGGCCTTCATGGGGACCAAGACTTTCCGCTATCTCAACGGCGCGGAGAAGAGCGAGGTGAAGTTCAATTTTTCGGAAGATCCCACCGCGCGCGAGCTGCTCGACTGGTTCGAGAAAATGGCCGAATCGGCCCAGCACCGCATCGAGCTCGAGCGCACGGCCAAGTACGACAAGCTGGGTGTGGTGGACGCGCTGGTGCAGCTCCAAGCGGCGTTGAACAGCAACCGGCTGGTGGCGCCCGATCAATTCCTGCCCATTCTGGACCGCATCGTCAAGAACGAAACCTACATGCATACGGCGAGGGTACGCGCGGCCGAAATCGCGGAGGCCATTCGCGCGCCCAAGACGTCCTCGCCCTCCCCGACGCGGTAATTCCGGCTTTGTCCGGCTTCGGACTAGTACCGTGACCGCATGATCTTGTTCGCATGCGGCCAAACCGCTCCCTTTGGTCGCGGCTCTGGTCGCGGCACTAGAGCAGCGCTAGAGCAGCTCCTGGTGGTGCTCGGGTCCGGTTCTCAACATAGTAGGCCGGCCATGCACTAACGAGATGACACCCGCCAGCGCCGCGAGGGTGAGGAGGAAGAGGACCGAGGCGTGAAATGCCGCGCCGACGCCCGAAACCGATTTGGCAATCGAAGAAACCAAATCCACTCGGCCCGGAAAGATACGGACCGATCAGCTTCAGGGTGCCGGCGGAGAAGCTGCCGCCCAACTCCAGCCGTACGGTTCGCGAGTCGGCTTAGTTTCCTGGTGTAGGTCTTGTTGGTGGACTTCGGGCAGCGGAGGCGTGCACTTATTCTGACTTATTCAGTCATTCGCCGAGCGAAAACCTCCGCGGCGGCCGCCACGCGCGACGACCTGCGCGGCCGTTACGCTGCCGATCCACGCACTACGCAAAGAAATCCCCCGGGCACGTTTTGCAAATCAAACGGCATATAAAAAGAAAACACTGATATGTATTTGAATGTGAGACTGTTAACATCGTCGGGAACTCTACATTCTTCCCGGCACTCCTGATATGTGAACGCACGATTGTCCCTTCTGAATGGAGCGAAAGAGCATCTCTCCAGGAAGCGCACTGGTATAGACTCTGAAAAAGAACCGCCTGAATGCAACAACGTAAGCCGCTTGCTCTCGAGCGTTTACGAAGTTAGTAAGTTCGGTGCCGGTCTGGCAGATACCGCCGCCGCCTTCGGTCCGCGAGTGGCAAGCCGCCGCCGGGAACGTTCTCTGCGGAAAATCCGTGCAGTTCAGGATTCTCCGCCGGGCCCGGCAGGACCGCGGAAGTCCTCCGATTCCGCGGTACCTTGCCGGGTAGCTGCCCTTATTCCGTCTGCTCCTCCGTCATGCGCGGGGTGCCACGCGTGACAGCCCGCGCAA
>JAJYLS010000516.1 GCA_021787555.1 Acidobacteriota bacterium
GCTCCCGGCGGGGTCTCCTCGTGGAAGCCCGCCAGCACCGGTTTGCCGTCAGCGACGGACGCGGCCACGATCATGCCGTTCGACTCGATGCCCCGCAGCTTGCGCGGCTGGAGATTGGCGACAATCACCACTTTGCGGTTCAGCAACTGTTCCGGTTTATACGCTTCCGCGATGCCGGCGACGATGGTGCGCGGCTCGGGCTCGCCGATATCGACTTTCATGTGAATGAGCTTGTCGGAGCCCTTGACGTTTTCCGCCCAGAGCACCTGGCCGACGCGCAGGTCCACTTTGAGGAAATCGTCAATGGGAATTTTTTCGGAGGCTGGGGGCTGGGGGCTGGGGGCTGGGGATTTACCGAGCATGACTGCCTGCGCGGCTGTGGCCTCTTCTTCGAGCGCGCGCATCTTGGCGATGGCGTCCTTGGCTTCGATGCGCGGGAAGACGCCGGAGACTTCGCCGATGCTCTGGCCCGCCGGCAATCCGCCCCACGCGAGCGCATCGAAGCGCACGGATTCGAGCGGCTCTTTCATGCCAAGCTGCGCCCAGATCTTCGCGGCGGATTCCGGCAGCACGGGCGCAACCAGCGCGGTGATGATGCGCAGTGCCTCGGCGGCGGTGTAAAGGGTCGTGTCGAGGTTTTGTTCGGACGTCTGCCGGTCGCGCGGCAACCGCACGAGCATCCAGGGTGCCTTCTCGACGATATATTTGTCGACTCTGGAGACCAGCGCCCATGCTGTCTCCAGCGCCTTCGAGAATTCGAACCGGCCGTAGGCTTCGACAACGGCGCGAACGGTTTCGGCGGCGTCGCCGCTCCAGCTGGCGATGGCCTGCTGCGGCTCTGGCCAAGGTTCCGGGATTGCGCCGTTGCAGTACTGGTTGATCATGGTGAGGGTGCGGCTGGCGAGATTGCCGAGGCCGTTGGCGAGGTCGGAATTGTAGCGTCCCACCAGCGCGTCGTAGCTGAAGCTGCCGTCCTGGCCGAAGACCACCTCGCGCAGCAGGAAGTAGCGCAGCGCGTCGGCGCCGCACACCTGCCGGATGGGATCGGCGCGGACGATGTTGCCGCGCGACTTCGACATCTTGCTCTCTTCGAACAGCAGCCAGCCGTGGGCGAAGATGCGCTTGGGCAGGTCGAGGCCCGCGGCCATCAGGAACGACGGCCAGTAGATGGCGTGGAAGCGCACGATTTCCTTGCCGATGAGGTGCAGGTCGGCGGGCCAGAGGCCCTTGCCTTCGACGGCGGTCATGTAGGCCGTGAGCGCGTCGAACCAGACGTAGAAGACGTGCGGCGCTTCGCCCTCGACCGGAATGCCCCACTTGATGTTGGAGCGCGTGATGGAGAGATCGTTCAGGCCCGAGCGCACGAACGAGATCACCTCGTTACGGCGCGTTTCCGGGCGGATGAAATCGGGCTCGTGCTCGTAGAGTTCGAGCAGCTTGTCCTGGAAGGCGGAAAGCTTGAAGAAGAAATTTTCCTCGGTGATGGTTTCGGTGGGCCGGCCGCAATCGGGGCAGGGGTCGCCGGGCTTGGCATCGTTCACGTACAGGTTGTCGAAGATGCAGTATTGGCCGGTGTACGAGCCCTTGTAAATGTAGCCGTTCTGGCGGCAGCGCTGGAAGAGGTCGTTGACCACGCGCGCGTGCCGGGGATCGGTGGTGCGCTGGAAATAATCGATCTGGAGGCCGAGGGCCTGCCACTGGCGCGCGAACTCGGCGGCGATCACGTCGCAGAATGCCTTGGGCGATTTGCCGGCGCGCTCGGCGGCGCGCTCGACGTTGACGCCGTGCTCGTCGGAGCCGGTGGTGAGGACCGCTTCATAGCCCTGCATGCGCTTGAAGCGCTTGATCAGGTCGGCGACGATGGTGGTGTAGGCGTGCCCGATATGCGGCGCCGCATTGACGTAGTAGATGGGAGTGGTGAGGTAGTATTTCATCTGCCGTTCTTTCATTGTAAGGTGGGGCGGGCGCGGGCGGTGGTGCCGCGATTAGCACAGATACGCGATCCAGTTTTGGAAATCAGACGCGTCGTGAGACTCCCACGCAAGGTGAAGCTTCTCGATCGCCAAGCCAATGGGCAACGCCTGTGGAATTGCGATGAGCCCTGGCGATTCGCAATTCTGGAGAAAACGATAGAAATGGCCGGGCATCGTTGTCTCATCGTGCGAGACGAGGACACGACCCAAATTCGCAGCGCACGGCAGAACCTCGGGGTCCGCCGTAGCTTCGGGGATCACGTCCGGTGATAGCAGGAAATCGATTGCTGGGTCTCGCCGGCGGAGTCCACGGACGCTACCGCGTTTCAGGTCGGCATCGGCCAAGAGCCGAGCCTTCAAGCGGACTTCAGACCCTTCCGTTCCTCAAATTTCCGCATCTTTTCTTCGAACTCGGGAGGGTACGGGTTTTCACGCACTAGTAGAGTGATTCCAAAATAGTATTGCAATACAGCCGGTTGATGGTGTAAGCTTCTCGTATACCATTACGAGGAGGCTTGTCACTTGCCTTTCGTCA
>JAJYLS010000179.1 GCA_021787555.1 Acidobacteriota bacterium
GTTTCCGGGGAAAACTATGGGAGCCGTGGACTTGGCAGCCGAAGCCGCCAGGCCGCATAATAGGTGGGAATGGGTTCGCGCGTAACGGTACTTTCGATTGCTCTACTCCTAGCGCCGCACCTTGGCGCATCCCGTAAACACGGCAGTAAGGACACCCTCGTACAGCTCAGCGGATCGATCCGCGATCTGGCCCGCCGCGTGTCTCCCGCGGTCGTCGAGATCCTGGTGACCGGCTACGGTGCCGCCGGCGGCGACGACGGTGGCCAGACCGTCAGCCAGATCTCCCGCCAGAGTTCCACCGGTTCCGGCATCATCGTGGACGCCGCCGGCTACATCATGACCAATGCGCACGTGATCCAGGGGGCCGTGCGCGTTCGCGTCCTGGTCCCCGACGCCGCCTCCGACAGCGGGGCGCCCTCCGGGTCCGAACCCGCCGCGCCGCCCGCCCGCGCCGTCGAGGCCCGCGTCATCGGCATCGACAGCGAATCCGATCTGGCCCTCATCCGCATCGATCAGAAGAGTCTCCCCGCCCTCACTTTCGGCGATTCCGACAATCTCCGCCAAGGCGACCTCGTCTTCGCCCTCGGCAGCCCCATGGGCCTGGAGAATTCCGTCTCCATGGGCGTGGTCAGCGCCGCCGCCCGCGCCGTCAGCGACGACAACCCCATTCTTTATATCCAGACCGACGCTTCCATCAATCCCGGCAACAGCGGCGGCGCACTGGTGGATACCGGCGGGTCCCTCATCGGACTCAACACCTTCATTGTCAGCCGTTCCGGCGGCAATGAAGGCATCGGCTTCGCCATCCCCAGCAACGTGGTGCGCAACGTTTACGAACAATTGAAGCGCAAGGGCAAGGTCTCCCGCGGCTCCGCCGGCATCTTCGTTCAGGACCTCACTTCGGTCATCGCTAGGGGGCTTGGTCTGCCGCTCCAGCACGGCGCGGTCGTCGCCGATATGGACCCCGGCGGCCCCGGCGAGGCCGCCGGCCTCCAGCGCCGCGACATCATCCTCAGCCTGAACGGCCACGTCATCGATTCCGCCCGCCAGTTCGACGACGACATCAACCGCCGTCAAGGCGGCCAGACCGTCACTCTCATCGTCCAGCGCGCCAACGGCCGCCTCACCGTCCCCGTGAAAATCAAGGAGCAGGAAGCGCCCTGGGATCCGCTGGCGGCGCTGGCTTCGCCGGAGAGGAACCTCATCCCGCGCCTCGGAATCCTCTGCATTGAAATCAGCAAGGATGTGGCCCAACTGATTCCCGACCTGCGCCGCTCCTACGGCGTCATCGTGGCCGCCAAGGCGCCCGAGGGCCAATCGCAATTCGTGGACCTCCAGCCCGGCGATATCATCCACGCCGTGAACAATATCCCCGTCGTGGTGCTGTCCACCTTCCAGGAAATCATCAACGGCTTCGAGCCCGGTGCGCCCGTGGTTTTGCAAGTCGAGCGCGATGGCCGCCTGCAATACGTCGCCTTCGAAATCGAGTAGCTCGCGCACCGCCCCCGAAATGTGCTACCAAGGAAGTAGCATGTCTCTTTTCTGGCTGATCGTCATCTTCGCGGCCTACGTCATTATGCTGCGCTGGGTGTTCCCGCGCTTCGGCGTTTCCACCTGAATGTCGGCCTCGTGTGACGCCGGGTCCCGGCGTCCGGAAAAAACGCCCCAGGAAAAAGAGCAGGAAAAAGAGAAGGTGGGACGGGCTTAAGCCGGTCCTCGCCAGCGTCCGCGGAACTGGCGGGGCGAGGCCTCTTTAGGCCGTCTTCCGCTTCCTCACCCGCCCCGCGCGCGCCAGCGGCTTGCGCACGTGCGGCCGCCCGTTTCCCAAGTCGTATAGCGCCATCTTTTTTTGCAGCGTGTTGCGATGAATCCCCAACTGCTTGCTGGCGGCGCACTGGTTGCCGCCGTTCTCCGTCAGCGCCCGCTGGATCATGCTCCGCTCCAGAATCTCGATGGCTTCCGTCAGGAAGACATTTCCACCGAAAAGCTGATCCACCAGGCCGTCAAATTTTTCTCGCATCTTGTTCCTTTTCGGTTTTCGGGCGCGGACGCATCTCCAGCGCCTTCCCCCAGGCCGACTTAACATGTGCGTAGGTCTTCCGGAAATCTTCCTTCAACTCGTAGGGCGCCATGGCCGCGAATACGCGCGCGCCGTAAATGGCATAGGGCGCGATGCGCGACTGCACCAGCGCCGAGGGAGGCCGGTTCTCCGGAGAAAATGCTAAGATCCCCAGGACCAGCGCCACCGCGATCAGCGCGCCGCGCGCCAAGCCGAACCCCGCCCCCAACAGGTGATCCACAATGGAAAGCCCCGTCACCTTCAGGAATTTTCCCATCACGAACCGGATCAGGCTCCCCAGCAGCAGCACGCCGAAGAAGACCGCGAAAAACCCCGCGCAGTTCGCCGCCAGCCGCGAACTGAAGAAGTGCTCGAACAAAATTCCCGTGCTTCCGTAAAACCACAGTCCCAGAATCAGGCCAGCCAGCACCGCGACCAGCCCGATGATCTCGCGCGAAAGCCCTTTCCGGAAGCTGGTCCACACGGATGCGGCCAGAATCAGCAGCAGCACCACGTCCAGCCAGTTCAGGTGCGGCCAGTTCATAACTCGCGCCCGGTCAGCACGCCGTACGCCTGCCGGTATTTCTCGCTGGTCCTGGCCGCCACTTCCGGCGGCAGCGCCGGCGCCGGCGGCTGCTTGTTCCAGTGAATCGATTCCAGGTAATCGCGCACGTACTGCTTGTCGTAGGAGAACTGCGGCCCGCCCGGCTTGTACGTCTCCGCCGGCCAGAAGCGCGAGGAATCCGGCGTCAGCACTTCATCGCCCAGCACCAGTTGCCCCTCCACGAATCCGAACTCGAATTTGGTGTCCGCGATGATGATCCCCTTCGTCTCCGCGTACTGCGCCGCGCGTTTGTAAATCGCCAGCGTGAGATCGCGCAGCCGCGCCGCCAGTTCCGCGCCCACCAGCGACGCCGTCCGCTCGAAGGGAATATTTTCGTCGTGGCCGGTCTCCGCTTTGGTGGATGGCGTGAAGATCGGCTCCGGCAGCTTGTCGCTCTCCCGCAGACCCGCCGGAAGTTTGATTCCGCACACCGACCCGCTCTGCTTGTACTCCTTCCAACCCGAGCCCGAAACGTATCCGCGCGCCACGCATTCGATGGGCACCATCTCCGCCTTCTTCACCAGCATCGAGCGCCCTTCGAGTCGATCGCGGTAGCGGTGGAACGCCGCGGGATAATCTTCCACGCGCGCGCTCAGGAAATGTGTGGGCGTCAGGTCGCGCAGAAAATCGAACCAGAAGATGGAAAGCTGCGTGAGCACCCGGCCCTTGTCCGGGATACCCGTAGCCAGAATGTAGTCGAACGCGGAGATGCGGTCGGTGGCCACGATCAGCAGCTTACCGTCCGCGCGATAGACGTCGCGGACCTTGCCGCGCGCGTAGCGTTCCGCATCCGCAAAATTTGTGTCAAGAACTATGGAACTAGTTGTGGATTTCACGGTCCTCAGGCCATTGAATCGGGGGAGTAAATCAAATGATACCCCGCAGGAAATTTTTGTCAATGGCTAATTCTCTAATGAAAATGGTCAGTACACCGGGCGCGTGAAAATTCTCAACATCCTCTTGCCTCAGCGCCTCGGGCGCGGGCGCGTGCCTTCTGCCACTGGGCTTCGGTGGTGGTAGCCGCCACGATCCCGCGGCCGCGTCCACCACTTTGGCCGGCTGGCAAGTCCCACTGTATGCCTGAAAATAGTCGCAGGCGCAGTCCAGGTTGAAATCGGAATACGGAAAAATCCGAGTCCAGGCCCGCTGGGCCGGTCTCGACGGTGAACTCGAATCGTACAATTGAGTCAGTGACCGACGCCGCTCTCCTCGACCGCATCTCGCGGCTTCCCCACGCGCGCGCCAATTTCAAGCAGCTCGTGCGCGAGCTGGGCGCCAAAGGCGGGGCACCCTCCGGGTCCCGCACCGATCTGGAAGCCGCGCTCGCCCGCCTCACCGCCCGCGGCGACCTCATCGAGCTCCGCGCCGGCCATTATGCCGTCACCGCGCGCAGCCGCGAATACGCCGTCGGCCGCCTCCACATGCACCGCGACGGCTACGGCTTCCTCCTCTCCGAGCGCCCCATCGAAGGAATCGCCGGCGACATTTTCATCCCTCCCGAATCCGCCGAAAAAGCCATGCACGGCGATCGCGTCGTGGTCCGCATCGCCCGCATCGAATCGAGCGGGCGCGCGGATGGCGAAATCGTCAAGGTGCTCAAGCGCGCTCATCCCACCGTGGTCGGCGAATTCCGCTTCGGGCGCCGCGGCGGCCAGTTCGTCGTCCCCCAGGACGAGCGCATCCAGCAGTGGATCGAAATTCCCGAAGGCCTGGAATTCCCGCCCGCCGGCCCGTCGATAGACCGCATCGGCGCCGCCGCGCCAGAGGCCGCCACCATCGAGG
Source organism: Acidobacteriota bacterium (assembly GCA_021787555.1). GTDB lineage: Bacteria > Acidobacteriota > Terriglobia > Bryobacterales > Bryobacteraceae > JAJYLS01. The sequence continues at coordinate 4,446 of JAJYLS010000179.1, forward strand.
AGCTCGAAGGCATGATCGTCAACGTCGAGCTGCTCGATCACGAAAACCTCGTGGGCCGCGTGATCGAGATCCTTGGCCGCCCCGACGATTTCGGCGTCGATGTCGAAATCGTCATCCGCAAGCACCACCTGCCGCACCAGTTTCCACCCGAAGTGGTCGAGCAGGCCGAAGCCATTCCCAACACCATCCCCGCGCGGGAGCTCGAGCACCGCCGCGATTTCCGCGCCTTCGACATCGTCACCATCGACGGCGAAACCGCCCGCGATTTCGACGACGCCGTGTGGGTCGGCCGCCTCTCCAACGGCCACTTCGCCCTCCACGTCCACATCGCCGACGTCAGCCACTACGTCCGCCCCGGCACCCCCATCGATGCCGAAGCCCGCCTCCGCGGCACCAGCGTCTATTTCCCCGACCGCGCCGTCCCCATGCTGCCCTTCGAGCTTTCGACCAACATCTGCTCGCTCAATCCGCATGCCGACCGCCTGGTGCTCTCCGCGCTCCTCGAAATCGATCGCCAGGGCGAAACCGTCGCCCAGGAATTCACGCCGGGGGTGATCCGCAGCGCCGAGCGCATGACGTACACGGATGTGCATCTTCTCCTGGAAGGCGACGCCGGTCTTCGCGACCGCTACCGCCCGCTGGTCGAGCGCTTCGAGGTGATGCGCGAGCTGGCCCTCATCCTCAACCGCAAGCGCGTGCGCCGCGGCTCCATCGATTTCGATCTCCCCGAGCCCCTGATCGAGTTCGACGAATGGGGCGCCATGACGGGCGTCACCCGCGCCCCGCGCAACATCGCCCACCGCATCATCGAGGAATTCATGCTGGCCGCCAATGAGGCCGTGGCCTCGCACCTGGAGCAATCCGCGCCGGTGTCCATCTTCCGCATCCACGAAAAGCCCGATCCCCAGCGCGTCATGGAATTTGAGGAGGTCGCCGCGCACTTCGGCTATTCCCTCGGTATCGGGGCGATTCCCATCAAGAAATTCGCCTTCACCGACCGCCATCGCGACGGCTCCAAGCGCCGCCGCGAAATCGTCATGCCCGAAGCCAGCCTACCCATCTCTTCGAGGAACTACCAGCACCTCGTCGCCAAGATCGAGGGCAAGCCCGAGGAGCGCATCTTGAGTTACCTGATGCTGCGCTCGCTCAAGCAGGCGCGCTACAGCATCGACAACGCCGGCCACTTCGCTCTCGCCGCCCCGACCTACACGCATTTCACCTCGCCCATCCGCCGTTACCCGGACCTCATGGTCCACCGCCTGCTAAAACCGGGGACAGACGGAGCGTTTCCCATATTTTCCGAGCCCGAGCTTTCCGCCATTGCCGAGGAGTGCTCGCAATCCGAGCGTCGCGCCGCCGATGCCGAACGCGAGCTCGTCGAGTGGAAGAAGGTGAAGTTCATGGCCGGACGCGTCGGCGATGATTTCGACGCCCTCATCATCAGCACGGCCAAATACGGCTTGTTCGTCGAGTTGGCCGACCTGTTCGTCGAAGGCCTCGTCCCCATCGACACGCTGCCCGGCGACCGGTACACTTATCAGGAGAACGTACGCAAGATCGTCGGCAGGAACACGCGCCGCGAATTCTCCATCGGCGACCGCGTGCGCGTGATTCTCGATCGGGTGGATGGCAACGAGCGCAAGCTGCAATTCTCAATCCTCGAAGATGAACCCCGAAGATCTCGTGCAAATTCCCGGCGGCGATTTTCTCATGGGCCAGCCCGATGGCCGCGATGAAGAGAAGCCGGTGCATCGCGTCCGCGTGGCTCCGTTCCGCCTCTGTCGCTTCCAGGTGACCAACCGCGATTTCGCCGCCTTCCGCCAATTTCCCTTCGACTGCGCCGATCTCCCCGTCATCTCGGTCAACTGGTTCGACGCCGTGGATTTCTGCGCCTGGCTCTCGAACCGATGGGGCTTCCCCGTGCGCCTGCCGGCGGAAGCCGAATGGGAATTCGCCGCCCGCGGCGGCCTCTCGCAAAAGCTCTACCCCTGGGGCGACGACCCTCCCACATCGCGCCCCAACTACGCCGCTCGCTGGCGCGAAGGTCCCGAGCCCGTAGCCACATCCGAGCCCAATGGATACGGCTTATACGACATGTGCGAGAACATCCACGAATGGTGCTCGGATTGGTACGACCCGCTGTATTACGCCGTCTCGCCCGAAGACAACCCCCGCGGCCCCGAAGCCGGCGTGCGCAAGGCCTCACGCGGCGGCGCCTGGCGCCATCACATCAAGATCGCGCGCTGTGCCGCACGCAGCAGCATCCCACCGGAATTCCGCTACGCCGATTACGGCTTCCGCATCGCTGCAGACGAGTTATGAGTCTTGAGTTATGAGTTTACTCACAACTCATAACTCACACCAAATTTCCCGCCGCATCGTACGCGAACTCTTCGGCCGCCTGCTCCACCGCGATCTCCTTCTCTTTCCGCGCTTCCTCCACCAGCGATTCCGAAATCCACATCTCGTCCAGCCGCGCGGTGTTGTGGATCCGGCAGATGCTGGGGCTGTCGTTCGCCAGCGCGGAATAGAGCGCCACCTCCATCGCCTCCCGGTCGTTCTCCAGCGCGAGCGGCAGGGGCGCTTCGCTGGTCGTATTGCCCGGCTCGGTGGCGGTCAGCAGGTTCACGTAGGTCGCGCCCGCGTCGTACTCTGCCATGAACCGGCGCGTGGTGAAATCGGCCAGCCCGATTCCCAGCCCGTTGCCCAGCGACGGCTTGGTCAGCGAGAGCGCCACGATGCGCTTGATGTCCGGCTCGCGCTTGCCCTTGCACGTGGCGCGGAACCTGCCGATCACGTTGAGATCCATGCCCGTGCCCGAGATCGTTTTCCCGATCTCGTCCACGATCAGCAGATCGAGCTTGTCGAACGGCAGCTTGGGCACCAGCGGCCTGGCGATCTCCAGCAGCCGTTCGTCGGATTTCAGGAACGCCTGGTATTCCGGCCGCACCACCTCCACCACGGCCGGCTGCCGGTACGGGTTCTCCACCATCGCAACGCCGCACAGGATCTTCGCCTGCCTCATGGTGATTTTCGGCACCTCGCGCACCGATTCCCAGAGCCCGTGACTGTGCGCCTGCTGCGCGCCCTTCTGCTTGCCCAGCCCGACCACCGTCATCTTCAGCAGGCCCGACGCCAGTTTATCGGCCGATTCCGGATGCGTCTTGGTGCGGCCGAAAACGACGATCCCATCGGCCTCCGCCGCCAGCCGGTCGAGGTGCGCCACCGCGCCGTTCTTCGCCGGTCCCAGCGTGAACGTCTCCATGGTGGCGCGCACCGGCGCGCCCACCGATTCCTCCGTCACCCCCAGGCGCCGCAGAATCTCCGTCTGCCCTTCCGCCGTCGCGCCGCCGTGGCTGCCCATGGCCGGAATGAGGAACGGCTCGCCGCCGAACTGCTTCACCGCCGCCACGATTCCGCGCAGCAGATCCAGGAACCCGCCCATCCCGCGGCTGCCCGCGGTGATGGCGATCCGCGCGCCCGGGCGCACTTTGCCGCGCAGTCCGAAATCCACCAGTTGCTGGTACACCTCGCGGCCGGCATCGGCCACATGCTCGGTGGGAAGGGCGCGGCGGATGCGCGCCATCGGCGGCAGCAGCCGCTGGGGAAATGGCATGTGCGGATTCATTGAATCAACTCCTCCAGGTGCAGTTGAAAAGGTGTGAGGAGTTCGGCACCGGTCTCGGTCACGGCCACCATGTCGCAGTGGCGCAGCCCGCCGAAGTCCTCGATGTAAATCGCCGGTTCGATGTTGAAAACCATGCCGCATTCCAGGCGGGCGTCGGATTTCGGATGGATCCGCGGCAGCGCGTTATGATCGATGGCGGCCAACCCCACGCCGTGTCCCGTGGGATGCTTGAACTGGTCGCCGAACCCGCGCCGCCGCATCACGCCGCGCGCCGCGGCATCCACCGCGGCCGCCGCGGCGCCCGGCCGGATGGCGTCCAGCGCCGCCTGCCGCGCTTCGAACACCGCCTCGTACATCTCCTTCTGCCGCCGGCTGGCCGGTGCGATGCAATACGTGCGCGTTATGTCCGTCCAATACCCATCCGCGCACGAGTTGCAGTGCACCAGCACCAGGTCGGTGATTTCGATCTCCTTCGACCGCGAGCGGGCATACGCTCCGTATGCGCTCGCCGAATGCTTGCCCGACATGCAGAACATGCCACCGCACGCGCGGCAGACGCCCTCGAACCCCGTGCCGCAAACTTCCAGCGGCCGGCGGAAGGCCTCCGCGGCTTCCGTCTCCTTCACGCCCGGCACGATGTACCGCACGCCTTCCTGAAACCCCACCGCCGCAATCCGGCAGGCGCGCCGCACGCGGTCTAGCTCGATGGGCGTGAGCACGGATTTCAGCCGCGCCAGCAGATTGCCCGCCGGACGCAGCGTGGCTTCGGAAAACAGCTCGGGAATCGCGCTACCGTAAAGGTGCATCGCCACGTACGATGCCGGCGCGTAGCTCGGCCCGCATTCGTAGCCGATCACGGCGCCGCTCAGCCGCTTTTCCCGCATCACGCGGCGCAGGGGCTCGCGGAGGGCCTCCACCGCCCCGCCGATCGTATCGAGCGACCCGGGCTGAAACGTGATGAGCCGGTCCGAGCAATCGCAGCTCGCCATCTCGTGCTCGTCCTCGGGTGCGAACAGAATCACCTCGCGCTCCCTTGTGACGACGGCGACCGACGTTCCCACCACCGGAAAGTAGCCCGTGGCCAGCAACACATTTTCCGGAATCGAGCAGACCACCGCGTCGAGCCCCGCCTCCAACAGCGCGCTCTGAATGCGGTCGAGGCGTTCGAGATCTCTGGGCATAACCCGGGTCCGTCCCCTCCTATTTCTATTGGTGTCTCAGGAGCCCGGAAATGCCAAGTGCCCGGTGTGGGATTGGATACCGTCTTACCCTAACTGCACAAACGCCGCCGGCAGCCCTTCCGCCGCCACACTCACCACGGCCTTGCCGCGAATGCGCGCGCGAATCGTCGCGCGGCCGTTGGCCAACTCGACCTTGCGCGAGCCGTCCGCGGTCCCGAGGTTCTCGATCAGCCCGGCGTCGCCCGCTACCCCGAAGCGCACCGCGTTGCGTGCGTCCAGGCATAGCACGCCTTTGGAATCCAGCAGCCGCGCCTCCAGCGTCGCCGTATCGCCCTCCTGCCCGATCTGCCGCAGCGCCAGCCCCGCCGGCTTGCCCCACTTCTCCGTCTGATACAGGAACCGAATTTCGTCGGCGACTTCCGCGCCGCCTTTTGTGGCGACCACCCGCACATGGTTCTCGCCCGCCTGGAAAGGCGTCATCCAGCGCAATCCCGCAGCCGGAAAATCCTGGCTGTTGCGCTGCTTCACTCCGCACGACTGGCCGTTCACGAACAACTCCGCCGAATCGCAGTTCGAGTAAACCTTCACCATCTTTGGCTCCCCGGCTTCGCCCCACCGGACCGGCCACGTATGGCCGTAGATGTGCGCCATGGGCTTTTCCGACCAGTACGACTGGAACACGTAATAGCTCTCCTTCGGCCTCAGGTCGCGCTGGAGCACGCCTTTCTGGTTCACCCGCGGAATGGGATTTTCCGGCCGCAGCGGCGTCGAAAAATCCTTGATCAGCCACATCGCCGAGCCCGCCAGAAAATCCATCGTCTCCTGCTCTTTCAAGTGCCAGTCGAAGAGATTGCAGATGTAGGTTTCCGACCAGTCGCCGTCGCGCGACGCGCGCGCCTGTCCGCCGGTCAGGAGATACGCGCGGTCTTTTTCTTCCACGCCCTGCCCGGTGGCGATCTTCGCGATTACCTTGTCGGGATCTTCCGAATGCCGCCCGGCGTGGCTGTCGCCGCCCCACTCGATGTGCAGCATGCGGCCGATCTGCCCCACCTGCTTCTGCACGGACGACTTGTACTCCGTATACCGCCCGCTGTACCAGCCCGCCCAGATGGAAGGCGAGTAAACGTCCGGAATGTCGCGGGCGAATTCGTTGCGCCGGATGGCCGTGAGGCGCGCTGGATCGAGCGAGTGCGCAATCGTGTTCAGCTCGCTCATGAACGCGCGGATTTTGGCTTTGTCCTGCACGGGGAAATCGCCCGGCCAGTCGGTTTCGTTCCCCAGGCCCCAGAACGCCACCGAGGGATGGTTGCGGTGCTGGTCGATCATGTTCCGCATCATGCGCCGGCCCTGTTCCTGGTATTCGGCCCCGCCCACGCCGCCGCGGCACCACGGAATTTCCTCCCACACGATGAGCCCCAACTCATCGCACAAATCCAGCACCAGCCGCGGCTGCTGGTAATGCCCCAGCCGGATGAAGTTGGCGCCCATTTCCTTGACCGTCCGCATCTCTTTGCGGATGAGGTCGTCCGGCTGCGCCGCGGCGAAGCCGGCATGCTCCTGGTGGCGCTGCGTGCCGCGCAGAAAGAGCTTTTCGCCGTTGAGATGAAACACACCGTGCTTGGGGAAGTCGATCCAGCGCAACCCGAAGCGCTCCGTCACCTCATGCTCGCCCACTCGCACGGTGCAGGTATAGAGGTTCGGCGTTGTGGGCGACCAAAGCGCGGGATGATCCAACGTGAAGCTCTCGGTGGTGGCCACGACTTTTCCCGCCGGATCGCTGACGCGAATCTCGCGAATTCGAGGGACTTCCGCGTTGCCGGGATTGTACAGCCGAGTCTTCACCTCGACTGTGGCCTTGCCCGCCTCGACCTTGCTTTCGACGTGCACGCGCTCGATCGAAACCGCCGGCACATAGACCGGGTGGACGTGACGATAAAGACCGCCGTAGCGGTTGAAATCGCTGAGGTCGGATGGAATTGTTTCGAGGTTCCGCGAGTTGTCGCACAGGACCGCGATCTGCACCGGGCCCCCCACGTGATCGTGGATCGCGTCGGTGATATCGAACCGGAATTCGTCATACCCGCCCACGTGCTCGCCGATGCGCTTCAGCCCGACGAAGATCTCGCTCCGCTGCCCCGCGCCCTCGAAGTAGAGCAAGGTGCGGCCGTTGGGGTACGGGTTCCGGGCGGGGAAGGTGGTGCGGTACCAGCCGGGGCCTTCATAATAGGCGTGGTCCGGATCGACTTCGTCCAGCGCGTTGAAGCAATGCGGGATGGTGACTTTTTGCCAGACAACATTGTCGCTGGCGGCTTTCCCACGCCAGACTTCCCAAATGCCGCCGAGACCGCCGCGGTAGTGCTCCCAGCCGTCGGTGAGCAGGCGGGTGGACGGCGCGGGATCGGCAGCAGAGGCGGAGGAGGAAGAAAGCGCCGAGGCGGCCGCGGCGGCGCCGGCAGCCTGGAAAAGCTCGCGGCGCGTGAGGGGGGAATTCATAGGCATATGAATATCTCAAGAATTTTGGGAATCACTCCTGCCGCAGCGCGGTGCCGGGATCGGTGCGGGCGGCGCGGAGGGCGGGATGAAGCGCGGCCAGGCAGCCGATCAGGCAGACAACCGCGCTGGCGGCGGCGAACGTCCACGGGTCGTCAGGGGCGACGCCGTAGAGCAGTTTGGCGATCGCGTGCCGCCCGAGCCACGCCAGGAACCAGCCGAGGGGCAGGGCAATGGCGATGCGGCGGCCGGCTTCCACGAGAACCTGGCGGGCGAGGCGGGAGGGGGTGGCGCCCATGGCCATGCGGATGCCGAACTCGGGCGTGCGGCGCGCCACGGCGAACAACGTCACGCCGAACAGACCCGCGGCGGCCAGCAGCAGGCCGGTCAGGGCCAGCGCGCCGCTGATTTGCCAGGCGAGCCGCTGCTGGGAGCGCGCCATGCGCATAAGTTGACGCAGGGTCATGGTTTCCCAGACGATGAAATCGGCGCCGCTGGAGCGGATCGCGGAGCGCACGGCGGCGGCCAGCGAGGCGGGGTCGCGGTCGGTTCCGATAAAGAACGTCAGGCCGCCGGTGGGCATCTGGGCGAAGGGGAAGTAGGCATACGGGCGGATGTTCTCGAGCAAATCGTGCTGCGGCCCGTCTTCGACCGTTCCGACGATCTGGCGGTCCTGACC
>JAJYLS010000180.1 GCA_021787555.1 Acidobacteriota bacterium
GGCGAGGGTAACTGAGCCGTCCGCATTGGGGATAACCGAATTGATCTGCGGCGGCCCGTTCTGCACCAGGTCCACGGCGTCGGGCAGTACGTAGATGTCATTGCCGAAGTTCATCACAAGGTGGCGCGGCCCGGTTCCCGCCCCAATCCCCGGGTTAAAGTACAGCGCCACCGCGCCAGAACCATCGGTGTAAGGGGCGATCGAGGCCGCATTGCCCAGGCCGCCCAGAACGAGGGCCGATTGCGGCACCGGCGTGGGGTTCATGGAGGCCGACATAACCGTGATCAGGCCGTAGCTGCTCAACGGGATTTGAATGTACGCCTGCGGAACCGTCAGATCGCCGGAGTAGATATAAGTGCGGGTGGCACTGTTCAGGCGGGTGTAGGTGACCACGTCGTAGATTGTGGCGGAATTCCGCGGCGCCACCGTGAAATTCAGGTTCTGCACCGCCGGGCCGGCCGTGATCGGGATGGCCGTCGCCTGGTTGGGATCGAGCGTCCCGGGATAGAAAACCGTCTGGAACATGCCGCTGCGCGCGATGGGCTGCTGGCTGGCGTTGAGCGGCAGGCGCAGCGCATCGTTCATGGTGGCGTCGGGCGGCAGCGGATGGACATAGAGCAGATAATTATTCGCCGGAAGGCCTTGGATGGTATAGCTGCCATTGGGATCCGTCAGCGCGCTGACCGCCGGACCGTTGGGCGGAATGGCCACCACGGAAGCCAGCGCCACGGGCTGGCCGTTGTTGAAGGTAACGCGGCCGCTGATGCTGCCGTAAGCCGTCTGCCAGCCAGGAGCGCCGTAGAGCACCGAAAGCGAGGCGCGGTCGTCGGCATCCAGCGGACGGGCGCGCGAGGTGTTGCGGGTGATGTCCTGCGACATCGCGCTGGAGGTCCAGGTGTGCTGCAACCCGAGCGCATGCCCGATCTCGTGGATGGCTGTGGTGTAATAACCTTCCAGGTAGCTGGGGCCCGGCGGCATGGCGGTGTTGCGCACCAGCATCACCGTGCCGCGAACGATCGGGAAAAACCGGTCATTGATGCGGTTGGCCGGCACCACCGAGGTAGTCGGCGCGCCCAGGCCCAGGATCCCGGGCGGCAGATCGGTGAAAATCACGTCGATGCCCGGCGTGTTGGATGGCTGACCCGGCGTTTCCAGGCCGCCGAAGGCCAGTTTCAACTGCGACGTGCTGACCGTGTTCCAGGCCGCCACCGCCATCTTTACCTGGCTGAGGACGGAACCGAAGCTGTCATTTACGCCATAGGCGCCTGGCCCCTGGTCGCTCACGTAGACCGCAACGGTATTGTTCACCAGCGCCGTGAGGTCGAATTTTTCATAGACCGGGGTGAAGGGAGGGAAGTTGGTCAGATAGTGGACGTACTGATAATACGCCTTGCCGGGAACGCACAGCAGCAGCGCCGCGGCGGCGGCGGCGGCAACCCGCGAAGTGCGCCCGGAGCGATTCATTTGGCCGCGCTCCCCAACCTGGAGTGGATCCGCGCGCGCAACTGGCTCAGCGGCATGACCAGCGTTTTGTCGTTGACCGGTTCGCCAGTGGCCGGGTCGATCATACGCTCGCGGCTGGCCCTGCGCGTGGTCGTCGGATCGGTGGTGCCGTCCTGCGCTACGGAAAAGAGGCCCTGGGTCAGGCCGATCACCTGGGTCAGCCCCGACTTGCTGGTCCACAGGAAGAAAACGTACTGATCGCCTGCATGAAGCACCGGCGCGCCTCCGAACGACTGGCGGAGGGTGCCGACGGTGCCGCCCGGAACCGCAACCTCCACGGTGCCCGCCGCGGAACCTTTCAGAGTTTCGAAAACCTGGATGGAATAGTGCGTATAAATCACCGAGCCGGAATAAGCCGCGTAAGAACTGGCGACCTTGCCTCGAACGATAGACGTAGATTGCGCAATCATGTCGTCCAGAGAGAGCCGCTCCAGAGTGGCGCACTGGAGCGGCAGTATGCCGAAGGTCAGCACTAGCACGAACATGAAGCGGCGCTTCACGGTGGTGGAAAAAGCACTTGACGTACCAAGGAATGTTGCTGAAACCATTGGTCTTGTCTCCATTTGAGCGGCTTCCTGTGGGTTTCTCCGACACGCTGCTGGGGCAAGCTGTCCCAACCGGCTATTAGCTATTGGCTCTTGGCCATTGGCTCTCAGTGCGCAGCCAATAGCCAACAGCCAACCGCTAACAGCTATTTTCTTACTATCAGCATAGGAATTTCCAGGTTGTGCCGGACGGGGTTGATGGTGGTTCCGAAAATCAGGTCCTTGAGGCCGCCGTGGCCGTGGGCGCCCATGATCAGCAGGTCGGGCTGGATCTGGTGCGCGTAGCGCACGATCTCCTTCTTGGGCGAGACCGAATGGGAGACTGCGGTTTCAACCGTAATTCCTTGATCCCGCAGGGATTGCGCGATCTCGCGAAGGTATTCGCTGCCGGCTTCGACCTCGGCCGTGGAGGATTCGCCGCCGTAGATCTGGCTGGTGACGCCCTCTTCTACGTGCAGCAGGTAAATGCTTGCGGCGTAAAGCTTTGCCATCGCCGCCGCGTGGGCCACGGCGAGCTGGTCGAGTTCCGAATGGTCCAGGGGCAGCAGGATCCGTCGGTAGAGCGGCCCCTGACCGGGCGTGGCGGCGGGTTGCGGCAGGACGACCGAGGCGCGGCCCAGCCTGCGCCGGGTGATCCACGGTTCGAGGGTGATCCACACCAGCAGCAATCCGAGGAAAACGCCGGCGCTCACCGAGACCAGCCAGATCACCGGCCGCCAGGCACCCGCGCTTTGTAACCAGTCACCGATGGCCATCATCGCCAGTTTGAAATTCAGAACGATGATAATCCCGGCAGTGAGCCATGCCAAGAGGCGCAGCCAGGCGGCATTGGCGAAGGAACCCATGCGCGAACGGTCGCTGGTGAAGTGGATCAGCGGAACGATGGCGAACGGCAGTTGCATGCTCAGGACCGCCTGGCTCAGCAGCAGCAGGCCAAGGATGGATTTTTCGCCGGCGATGTAGATGGTGAGGGCCGCCGGAGTGACCGCCATGGCGCGGGTGATCAGGCGCCGCAGCCAGGGGCGCATGCGGATGTTGAGGAAGCCCTCCATCACGATCTGGCCGGCCAGGGTGCCGGTAAGGGTGGAGGATTGCCCCGAGCACAGCAGCGCGATGGCGAAAGCCAACCCCGCCAGGCCGGTGCCCAGCAACGGAACCAGCAACTCATGCGCCTGCTGGATTTCCGTAACCACGATGCCGCGATTGAAGAACACCGCGGAAGCCATCACCAGGATGGCGGCATTCACCAGCAGCGCGCCGTTCAGCGCCACCACCGAGTCCACCAGGTTGTAGCGGCAGGCGGTGCGCTTGTCCGCTTCCGTCTGGCCGATGCTGCGCGTCTGGACCAGCGCCGAATGCAGGTACATGTTGTGCGGCATGACCGTGGCGCCGAGGATCGTGATCGTCAGGTACAGCGTTTCGCGGTTCAAACGCGGCGCCAGCCCGGTGAGCATCTCGGTTACGGACGGCTTGGCCCAGACGATCTCGATGCAGAAGCAGGCGGCGATAATGGTGATCAGCGAGAGCACGAAGGCTTCCAGCATGCGGATGCCGAAACTTTGCAGCCACAGCACCAACAGGGTGTCGGCGGAGGTGAGAAGCACGCCGGCCAGCAGGGGGATATGGAAGAGCAGGTTCAGCCCGATGGCCGCACCCAGCACCTCGGCCAGATCGCAGGCCGCGATGGCGATCTCACAGAGAACCCAGAGCGCTATGTTGACCGGCTTGGGGTAGGTCTCGCGGCAGGCCTGCGCCAAGTCGCGGCCCGAGACGATGCCCAGGCGGGCGCTCAGCGTCTGGAGCAGGATGGCCATGGCGTTGGACATGACCAGCACCCAGATGAGCTGATAGCCGAAACGCGCGCCGCCCTCCAGGTCGGTGGCCCAGTTGCCCGGATCCATATACCCGACGCTCACCAGGTAGGCGGGCCCGGCGAACGCAAACAAACGTCTCCAAAAGGACAGCTTGGATGTGGCAACGCTGGAATGGACTTCCGCCAGGGAACGCGCGGGTCCGGTGAGCTGTCGGGCGGCATCCATGGTTTAACTATAGTTAACCAGGGTAGGACGCGGAAGTCAACCGCAAAGCAGCTCTCACCCTGTCATTACAATCATTTGCATTCACCGATTCGGGGCCGGGCGTCCAATGAATTGGAGGGACGGAAAATGATCAAGAAACTCGGGATTCCGGTGCTGGCGCTGGCAGCTACGCTGGGCCTGGCTCCGCGCAAAGCGGATGCTCACGTCCATTTCGGCATCGGCGTGGGCGTAACGCCCTACGGGGCCGCTCCGTATGCCTACGGATATACGTACCCCTACACATATCCTTACGGCTACAGTCCTTACTCCTATGACCCCTACGCTTATGGCTACGCGGCTCCGTACGCCTACCCCTACGTTGCACCCTACTACTCGTTCGGCTGGGGCGGTCCCGACTGGGACGACTACGGCGGCGGCTTGGGCGGCGGCTACTACGGCGGCTGGGGCCACGGTTTCGGCGGCGGCTTTGAGCACGGCGGCGGCTTCCGAGGCGGATTTGGCCACGGCTTTGCGCGCGGTGGCGGCGGCGGGTTTGGCCATGGATTCGGCGGGGGTGGTTTCCACGGCGGTGGCGGTTTCCACGGTGGTGGCCATCGGTAGTTAAATCAGCCGCTGACGCTGGCCCGAACAGCGGCCAAAGCAGCTAATGGCAACTCTACAGCGCCCGCTCCAGCTTCGCTGTGGTCCCCTCCGGCGGAGCGATGGCGGGCGCTCCCTTCAGATATCCCAGCGAAGCCAGGAACAGGTCCGACTGCCGGACCACCAGCGCGTGCCAGGGAGTGCCAGGGCGGTCGTTGAAGAAGCCGTGCTTCTGGCCCGCGGCGGTGTACAGCTCCGCGCGCGTGCCGGCCGCCTTCAATGCCTCCGTGAATTCGCGTCCGCCGGCCTGGAGCGCATCATCGGTGCCGAAGAACAGGATGGCCGGAGGACCGCCCGCGGTCACCTTCCACTTGCGGATGAACGGGCCCAGCGCTTTCACCTGCGCCTGCTTCTCGGGCGGCACGGGGGCTGTCTTCGAGAAACCCAGTGCGGGGTTGTAGAGCACCAGCGCATCCGGCTTGGAGGAGACCGACATATCCTCGCCATCGGGCTCGAAGGTGGTGTTGTGCGCCGTGAACGCCGCAATCGTGCCACCGGCCGAGCCGCCGCCGGCAATCACCCGGCCGGGGTCGATTCCCAGGCGCGCGGCGTTCATGCGCAGCCAGCGGACGGCGCTCTTGGCGTCCTCGGCGCAGCGCTCGGGCGGCGTATGGTGCTTGTTCCGGATGCGGTATTCCGCCGACGCCGCCACCAGCCCGCGCGAGGCGAAATATTCCGCCGTGGTGGTGAATTGCGAGGGGTTGCCGCTGACGAAGCCGCCGCCGAAGAAGAAGATGATCGCAGGCCGCCGGTCGGAAGCTTTCCACTCCGGCGGAAAATAGAGGTTCACCTTGAGATCGCCTTCCGGCGTCGTCTTGTAGACCACTACCGCTTTATTGGAGACCGGCTGGAGATTCGCATCAAGGGGTTTGAGAGCCGCGCCGGCGGAGGCCGCTACGAGCAGCGGCGCGATGGCCAATCCGAAAATTCGCATACTCATCTCTTATCCTAATTCCGGGTGCCGCGGCCACCGCGCCCGCCGTGGCCGTCTTCCGGCCGGGGCGCGGGCAGGTCCTTGCGCGGCAGCAGACCCGGACGCGTCGCCGCATTGTACACGAAAGACGCTTCGATCACCGCCATCTGGTGCAAATCGGCCGGCTGGAGACGGTCGTAGACGTCCATGTTGGAATGGTGGGTGCGCGTCGCGTAGTCCATGGGATCCTGGATGAACTGGAAGCCCGGCAGACCGACCGCGTCGAAGGAAAGATGGTCTGTTCCGCCGGTGTTGCGAATCGTGATCACGCCCGGCGTCATGTCTTTCAAGGCCGCGAACCAGGCTTCGAAGATCGGGCGCATCATCTCGTTGCCTTGCAGGTAGACGCCGCGAATCCGGCCGGTGCCGTTGTCGACATTGAAATAGCCCGAGAGTTTGGCGTGCTCGGGCGTAGGCTTCATCACCTTGGGATCGGCGAAGTGCTCTTTCACATAAGCCGCGGAACCGAGAATGCCCTCCTCTTCCCCGCCCCACAGGGCGACGCGCACGGTGCGGTCCATCTTCGCGTGCACCGCTTCGAGCAGCCGCAGCACTTCCATGGACACGCCGCTGCCCGCGCCGTTGTCGGTGGCGCCCGTGGCGTAATGCCAGGAATCGAGGTGCCCGCCTAGCATTACGACCTCGTCCGGCTTCGTGGTGCCGGGGATCTCTCCGATCACGTTGAAGGAATCCGTAATGGAGGTGTCCCACTCGGTCTTGATATCGAACCGCAGCTTCACCGGCACCTTGTGCTCGAGCAGACGGGCGATGCGGTTGTAGTGCTCCGCGGTGATCGAGACCTGCGGCGGGTTGGACGTATCCATGCGGTTGTGCGCGCCGCCGCCGAAGAGCGTGCCGCTCTCGCCGCGCGCCGTAGCCTGTAGCGTCACCAGAACCTTTTCCTCCTTCCAGAACGCGTCCAGCTTGCGGCGAAATTCGCGGATGGCCGCGTAGTCCATGCGCGGCTGGCCGGGACGTGCGCTGGGAAGCGGCGCGCCATACCGGCCGAAACGCCCGCCGGCGGCGCCGGTGGGGATGAGCTCGGTCGAGATCTCCGCCAGTTCCGCGTCGGTATAGCGGCGGCCCAGCGGGGTCGTGGGAAATTCCAGCTCCGGCGGCGGAACCGCGAGCACGATCTTGCCCGCCAGCTTCCCTTTGAATTTCTCCATATCGGCCTGGTTCTGAATGGGCGCCAGAATCGCCTCGCCGGTCACCGGTCCGTCGGTGCCCCGCGTCCAGGCCGCCGGTACCCCGATGATGGGCATGTAGCTCGGTTCCACCATGGCGCCGTTGTACTCGGTGTACTGCCAGCTTGGGATCGGATTGTCCGTCGGCGTCGCCCACTTCTCCAGGTGGACGTTGACCAAGCCCCATTCCTTGAGCTGCCCCACCGCCCAGTTGCCCGCCGCGCGATATTGCGGCGAATTGGTCAGGCGCGGGCCGTAGCGGTCCGTCAGGTTGTACATGATCTCCATGACTTGGGAGTTTTGGAACTCCTCCGTCTTGAGGCGGTGGATCATGTTCAGGTCTACCCGCTCCTGCGCTACGAGCAGTGGAACCAGGAGAAAGAGCAGCGATGCGAGAATGCCCTTGCGTGCCATAGATCAGGCTAGAGCATACCAGAATTCGCGGCCCCCGCGGCGCAAACTCTTCACGCGCGCGCGTTCATGGATATATACTGGCGGTTCGGATCTTGCCTATGATTTCCCGGAGAGAGTTTCTGGCCGGCGCCATCGCGGGCGCCGCCGCCTCCATGAGCTGCCAGCGGGCGCGCCGCGACCCCCGCCCGAATGTGGTCTTCATCCTGACCGACGATCAGCGCTGGGACTGCATGAGCTGCGCCGGCCACCCATTTCTGAAAACACCCAACCTCGACCGCATCGCCGGCGAGGGCGTGCGCTTCGCCAACGCCTTCTGCACTACTTCGCTGTGCTCGCCGTCGCGCGCCAGCTTTCTCAGCGGGCTCTACGCTCACACCCACGGCGTGATCAACAATTTCACGGATTATCCGGTGAATCTGCCGAGCTATCCGCGCCAGTTGCATGCCGCCGGGTACGAGACCGCCTATATCGGCAAGTGGCACATGGGCGAGCAGAGCGACGAGCCGCGCCCGGGCTTCGATTATTGGGCCAGCCATAAGGGACAAGGCACGTATTACGACACCACTTTCAACATCAACGGCAAACGGCAGTTACTCAAGGGCTACTACACGCATCGCGTTACCGAACTGGCGGTGGACTGGCTGAAGAAGCCGCGCCAGCGGCCGTTCCTGCTCGCCATGGGCCACAAGGCGCCGCACGGCATCTGGATTCCGGAGCCCAAGTACGAGCACACCTTCGACAATACGCCCATCCACAAGCCCGCGACGGCCAAGGATACGGACGATGGCAAGCCCGAATGGGTGCGTCAGCGCGTGCATACCTGGCACGGAATCGACGGCCCGCTCTACGGCACCAACGACTATTCCACGTTTGTGCGCACGTACCTGGAGACCATTCTCTCGGTAGACGACAGCGTGGGCCAGATCTACGAAACGCTGCGCTCCACGGGCGAACTGGACAACACGCTCCTGCTTTTCGCCACCGATAACGGCTTCATGATCGGCGAGCACGGCTCCATCGACAAGCGCACCATGTACGAGGAGAGCATCCGCATCCCGCTGCTGGCGCGCTATCCCGGGCTGATCCGCAATCCGCAAGTGGTGGAGCAGATGGTGCTGAACGTCGATTTCGCCCCCAGTGTGCTGGATATCTGCGGCGTAGCGCCGCTTCCCAAGACGCACGGGCAATCATGGAAGCCGCTGCTGCACAACCCGCGAGCGCCCTGGCGCACCGCCTGGTATTACGAATACAACTACGAGAAGGAATTCCCCTACACGCCGAACGTCCGCGGCGTCCGCACCGATGAGTGGAAATACATCCACTATCCCAACGGCGACGGCCGCGACCTCTACACGGCCGAGGTGTACCACCTGACGACCGATCCGCTGGAGACCAGGAACGTGATCAACGCGCCCGAAGGCAAACAGATGCTGGGCCAGTTGCAGACCCGGCTCGTGAACTTACAGCAGCAAACCGCCGCGTTGCCCGATAAGATGCCGGTGAATCCGGAGATGAAGATGGAGTTGCCGGAGAAGAGCATCCGGTAGGAAGGCTAACGTATTACAGGTTGACCGCTCCCCCCGAGCGCGGTCGGCCCCGTTGCGTCACCGTAATTCCGGACGGCGGTACCTAGCAGCCCGTGGCAAAACCCGTCGGGTCGGAAAAGCGGGGACTGGCTCCGAAATTCCGCGCCGCTAACCCCCGCTAACCCCCGCTGGAAACAGAACATACCTCCCCGCGGAATTTCGGTGCCTGTACCCGGTTTTCCAGGGCACTTACTTCCTAACACGGGCTGCTAGGCGCTGCCTCAGGTGGGACAGGCGGGGCACCTCCAGGTCCGCCTGTCCGCGCTCGCGAGCCGCGAAGCGGCGCGCGGCGCGCTTCGCGCGGCCGCCGCCGGATTCCCATCTACGGGAAAAGTTTGTGGCATTGGGCGAATCGCCTGTCCCACCACCAAAGGTGGACCGTATTGCGGTAGCCCTACTGCCCCAGCGGAATCTTCAGGTAGGTAATCCCGCCGCGGATCACAACCTCCTGCGAGCGCTGCTGACCGTTCTTCTCCACGGTGATGCGGTAGCTGCCCGGTGGAAGCTGGAGTTGCATGGGCGTGGTCTGGGAAACGCGTCTCCCGTCTACCAGCACCGCGGCGCCCGACGGCACGCTCGTGAGCATCAGGGTGCCGCCCAGCGCGTGCAGAACGATCGCCGGCATCGCCGGAGGCACCGTTCCCACGTCTACCTCGCGGTGCTCGATCTGGTATCCCGGCAAGGTCACCGCAATCGTGTGCCTGCCCGGTTCGGCGTCGAGACTGCATGGTGTGGTGCAAGCGGTATCGGCGCGGCCGTCCAGTTCGGCGACGGCGCCTCCGGGGCTGCTGATGATGCTCACTGGCTGCGGTGTGGGCGCAGGCGCTTCCGCAATCACGGCGGGATGCGAGGGCGCCGCACGCCGCATGGGCGAGGGCTTCGCGTTCTCGTCCGCGACCGGTTCCTCCGCGCGCTGCGGCCGTTCCGCGGGAGGTGGAATTGGGGCTGGCTTGGCGTCCGCCTGCGTTCGTGTTGGCTCGGCCGCTGCCGCGGGCGGCGGCGCCGCAGCAGCAGGAGCGGAAGCGGGCGCGGAAGCTGGGGCTCTCGCCACCGGGGCCTGCGCCGGCGCCGTCTGGCCGGCATTCGACGCGGTGGTGTTAGCTGGCGTGTTCGTTCCCGGCGGGTTGGACCCGAACCACGGGATCGCCTGCCACCCAATCAATGCCAGCAGCCCGGCCGCGACCAGGATGGCCAGCAGGAAAGTCAGGAATCCCGTGCTGCGGCGCTCGCCGCGCTCTACGGTTGTGGTGGCGTCGCCGCGGCGCGTCCTGCGCGGCGGCGGCATCGCGACGGCCGGCCGGGCCGAATCCGAAACGGTCGGCTCGCTCAGGCTCGCACCGCGCGGCATGGTCTTCCAACCCTTGGTCGCGGCGCACGCCTTCTCCAGCGCGTTGGCGAAGTCCTGGCAGGTGGCGTACCGCCCGTCGGGCTTCTTCGACATGGCCTTCTTCACCGCGCCCTCGATCGCTCCGCTCAGGCTGGGATTGAGGCGGTGCGGCGCCAGCGGCTCCTCCGCCACGATCTTGTAAACCACCGTGGTGAGATGCTCGCCGGTGTACGGTTTTTCGCCCGTGAGCATCTCGAATGCGATCACCGCCAGCGAAAACTGGTCCGAGCGCCCGTCCACCGGCTGCCCCTGCACTTGCTCCGGCGACATGTAGTGCGGCGTCCCGACGATATTCCCCGTCAGCGTGAGCGACTCCGAAGTGGTGATCTTCGCGATGCCGAAATCCGTGATCTTGGCCGTTCCGTCCGCCGCGATCATGATGTTGGCCGGCTTGATATCGCGGTGCACAATGCCCTTCTGATGGGCGTAATCCAGCGCCGCGGCGGTCTGCCCGAGGATGCTGAACATCTGCTCGGCGGGGAGGGCGTGGGACTGGGACATCACCTGGTCGAGGGTCGGCCCATCCACGTATTCCATGGCGATGTACGCCACTTCGCCCTGCTGCTCGACGTCGTAGATGGTCACGATCCCGGGGTGCGACAGGATGCCCGCCGAGCGCGCCTCGCGGAACAGCCGCTCGCGCAGCCGATCCTGCTCTTCCTTGTCCCGGCCGCTGAAGTGGATGGTTTTAATGGCGACCGGCCGGCCAATGTTCGGGTCGATGGCATGATACACCACCCCCATGGCGCCCCGCCCCAGTTCCCTGACGATCTTGTAGCGCCCTATCCGGTCCATCCAGTTCTACTCATAGCATAGCGAGAGAAGCATGAGATCCGCACTAGTGCCCGTGATGTACTCTCAGGCCAGCGTAGGGTTTATCTCGTGCCACCCGGCGGCCGGCCCGTGGGCCGGCACAGGCCGCATTCGGCGGCCCACCGCCGATCCGGCTCCAACCGGGTGTGCACTTTCAGTCTTTCAGGCCCCGAACACCTCTAGACTCGGGCAACCGCTGCTGCTACGCTGTTTTCAGAGAGGGATAAAAGAGGCTCCCAATGGGCAATGAGGAACTGAACTTCACAGAAGACGAAGCCTGTTGCTGGGCCGACGATCCCCGAAACCAGCCTGCCAGGCACAAGCCGCTTCCGTTGACAATTCTTATCCTGGCTCTTCTTATTGGCGCCGCGCTCATTGTGTTTGCGTGGCTGGAAAATTCGGGCACTCGCGAACCTCATGGCGCCCTGCCGGCATACGGCCACGCGCCGCTGAACGCCATGGTTTGCGGTGCCACTTGGAACACCGGATGGTAGGAGGACAATACTATGACAACCATGGAAGACCTGGATCTTGAACAGGAAAAAGGCGCGGACCGCCAGGCCCCGGAGGTCGAGATCCGCGGCGATGAGGCCGTAATCCGGATCACCGCGCGCGACACGCTCGAAGAACGCAAGGTCAAACTGCCGAAAACGACATGGGGCTGAGCCCGCAGCCTGCTTTCGGAGACCGATGCTGACCGAAATGCGCTGGCAGAAAGAGCGGGAACTCATGCACAACGTCTTCCCGCAATTCAATCCCTATGCACGGTGGCTGGACCGGGGAGGCGAGGAGCACGCCTCCCCGGCCTCCGCCTGGGAGCTGACGGATGCTTCCGGAGCTTCTGTTTTCGGGTTTGAAGGCTGTTTGAAGGGCCGCAAGAGCGGCCGGGTCTATCGCGTTGTGCTGGAGGCCCACCCGCAAACTTATCCACAATACCCGCCGTACGTCTTTCTGGATCCGGCGGTGGGAAGTTGCTGGATCCATGTTTCCAGCCGCCGGGCCCTCTGCGTGACCAGGGACTGGCGGCCTGCGCGATCTACCTTCGCCAACACATTGCTGGTCGTCATCAAGTATCTGGAAGAGCACGACGGCGAGCCGGATGCCGTGTAACAGGAGGCCATCCTGTGTTTTGCGCCAGGAACCCCAAGGAGCGGGAAGCGCTCGCGGGAAAGGTCGTGTCCATCGAGAT
>JAJYLS010000002.1 GCA_021787555.1 Acidobacteriota bacterium
GACTCCACTCCAGGCCAAGGCCTATGCGCTACTCGACACGTTGCCAGTAGCCGGAAAGTGAGTTTTGAGCTATCCCTCGCCGAATCAGTGGAGTACTGCCCAGATTCCTTCGGAACTTCGGTTTAAAAAATCGCTTTCAACCCCGCCTGCAAATTCCTGCGTGTGTTCGCCGAGTTGATCCGCCCGAAAGCCGGAGCCCCAACCTGCGCGTTGGGCGCGCCGAATGCAGGCGTGTTTGTGGCATTGAACGACCGCTCCGCACTAATATTCAGGGGATACTGCGGCAGGCTGTTGCTCGTTCCTCCCGCACCCGATTCCTCGCGCCCATCTCTGATCGCCTTGGAGAACATATACGAGCCCAGTACGCTCAGGCCCTGCGACAACCTCTTCTCCACCCCTCGTTCACCGTCAGCAGCGGTGCCGCGCCGGTGACCACCACTCCCTGGCCCACCTCGCCGATCTCCATGACCAGGTCGACCAGCCACACCGCGAACTGAATTTGGCCTTACCGTAGCTCGATCGGAAACCGGGCGCAATGGGGGTCCTCCTTGCGAAGGCAGCGTACTCCCACTATATTGGTGCTTCGTCGAGGTGCCGTCTTGTTGAAGCCGCTCTGTCTTTTCCTTGTCTCTGCGAGTTTGCTGCCGGCTGCCAGCCCGCACGCCCGGCTTGAGCCCGTGGGCTCATCCGAAGTCCGCTGGACCGGCGGCTTTTGGGCGGAGCGTGCCGCACTGGTTCGCGACCATACGCTACCGGTGATCCTCCGCGCCCTCGAAGATCCGCATAACGGTGCGCAGTACACGAGCTTTCTCAAAGTCGCGGGGCGCGGCGGCGACGCGCTTGACCTGAGAACCCTGAACTGGTGGAGCGACGGCGACGTGTACAAGACCGTCCAGGCCATGGCGCTGGCCTTTCAGGCCACGCACGATCCCGCGCTCGACCGCCGCATGGACGAGATGATCGCGACCTTCTCCGCGGCGCAGGCTCCCGACGGGTACATATCCACGCCCGTCAAACTGCGCGGCGTCCGGCGCTGGGAGAGTTTCCAGCACCACGAGTTGTACAACATGGGCCATCTGATGACAGCGGCCTCGGTGCATTACAGCGTCACGGGCAAGCGCAACTTCCTCGATATCGCCATCCGCGCGGCCGACTATCTCTACACCACGTTCCAGCCGCGGCCGAAGGCACTTGCGCAGTTCGGCTTTAACCCGTCGAACATCATGGGCGCAATCGACCTCTACCGGGTCACGGGCAATCCCAAGTACCTGGAGCTCGCCAAGATATTCGTCGATATGCGCGGCTCGGCCCGCGGCGGAACGGATCTGAACCAGACCCGCGTGCCGCTGCGCCGCGAGACCGAGGCCGTGGGCCATGCGGTCACCGCCATGTACCTCTACAGCGGCGCCACCGACCTCTACGCCGAGACCGGCGAGAAGCCGCTGCTGGATGCGCTCGACCGCATCTGGACCGACGTGACCACGCGCAAGATGTATGTCACCGGCGCGGTGGGCAACCTCTATAAAGGATTCTCGCGGCGCAACGACGTCGTCCACGAAGCCTTCGGGCTGGACTACGAGCTGCCCAACCGGCTGGCCTATACCGAGACCTGCGCCAACATCGGCAACGCCATGTGGAACCAGCGGCTGCTGACCCTCACCGGCGATGCGCGCTACGCCGATGTGATGGAGCTGGTGCTCTATAACTCGATGCTCTCGGGCATGGGCGTGGACGGTGGCGATTTCTACTATGCCAATCCGCTGCGCCGCTTCGGCGACGAACTGCCGCGCGTGGTGCGGCGGCAGGACGCCCCGCTGCGCAGCGCGGTGATGGTTTGCTATTGTTGCCCGACGAATCTGGCGCGCACGATAGCGGGATTGAACGGATGGGTCTATTCCAAAACGGCCGATGCGCTGTGGGTGAATCTCTACGGCAGCAGCCACGTGGAAACTACAATCGCCGGCGGCCGCCTGGCGCTTTCGCAGCAGACCGATTATCCATGGGACGGGCGCATCGACTTCACCATCGAGCAGGCGCCATCGCGCGAGACCGGACTTTTCCTGCGTATTCCCGGCTGGGCCGAAGGTGCTACCGTGCGGGTGGGAACTGGGCCGGTAGCCACCGCGCCCGCGGGCGAATATTTCCGGCTGCGGCGCGTGTGGGCGAAGGGCGAGCGCGTGGAACTGCGGCTGCCGATGGAGCCGCGGCTGGTGGTGGCCAACCCCTACGTCGAATCCGCGCGCAACCAGGTGGCGGTGATGCGCGGGCCGGTGGTCTATGCGCTCGAATCGCCGGATATGCCGACGGGCGTGAAGGTGTCGCAAGTGGCGCTTGCGTCCAATGCGCGGATGCGCGCCCGCTTCGACAAGTCGCTGCTGGGCGGAGTGGGGATCGTGGACGCGCAGGCGGTGATTCGCCCGGCTACCGATTGGGCCGGCATGCTGTATCGCACGCTGCGCCCCGAGCCGGCGCACATCGCCACGGTGCGGCTGATTCCGTACTTCGCGTGGTCCAACCGTGGCATATCGTATATGACGGTGTGGATTCCGCGGGCGGACTGAGGGGCATCGATGAAAAGCGCGATTCTGATTGCCGCGATTCTGGCGGGCCGGCTTTCGGCGGCCGGACCTGCCGTGTTCCACGTCACGACTGAGGACCTCGCCACGAAGCCGGTGAGCCCTCTGCTCGCCGGCAACTTCGTCGAACTGGGTTACGGTTTTCAGACCGAACCGATGATGGCGGAGATGCTGTTCAACCGCTCGTTCGAACCCTACCTGCCGTACCGCGACAACACCATCTCGTGGTTCGGGCTGTGGAAGAACGAGAAGGATCATGCGCTGGGCTACCGGACCGATTGGCGCACGATGAGCTGGTATCACTCAGGGTACGAGCATAACCCGTGGTTTGCGGCGCCGGGCACGGAAGGCGAGTTCCACATCGACCAGGATTCGACGTTTTTCATCACGCAATCGGCGGTGCGTAAGGTGCGGCTGGAACCTACGCGGGACCCCGCGGATGTGGTGCACGGAATCGGCGCCGTGCGGCTGATCAACGAAGAGCCCGCCGAATGGGGAGCGCTGGCGCAGGAAGGGAAGTATCTGCGGCGTGGCGAGACTTACCGGTTTCGCGGGTTCCTGCGCAGCGCGGGCGCGCCGGTGGAGGCGGAGATCCGCCTCTATCCGCGCGGGCAGTGGCAGAAGCCCATCGCGGTGATGAAACTGGGGCGCATTACCGATGCGTGGTCGGTGCGCACCGCCGAGTTCCGGAATGAATCGTTCGAAGGCTACGCCACGTTCAGCCTGTGGATCCCGCCGCGCAGCACAGTGGTTGCGGATAATTTTTCGCTGCTTCCGGCTTCCAATTTTCACGGGTGGCGCGAGGACGTGGTGCGCACCATCGCGTCGCTCTCGCCCAAGGTGTTTCGTTTTCCGGGTGGCTGCGTTGCGTCTTTCTATGACTGGCGCGACGGCGTGGGCCCGCTGGACCGCCGCCGGCCGGCGCCCTCGTATTTCTGGGGCGGGATGAATTACAACGATCTCGGCACCGACGAATTTGCCGCCATGTGCCGGCGCGTGGGCGCGGAGATGCTGTTCACGGTGAATGTCTATAACCCGCACAAACGGGATTACCTTCTCACCACGCCGAATCATCCGCCCGCCAACACGCCGTACTCGTTTGACATGTCGCGATTCACCGATCTCGAGACCGGTGCGAAGAACGCCGCAGCGTGGGTGGCGTATTGCAATCGCTCCGGCGACGGCCGTCCGAAGCGGTGGGACGTCAAATACTGGGAGCTGGACAACGAGCCCTTCCGCTGGTTCACCGCTGAAGAGTATGGGCACGCAGCGGTGGTGTATGCCAGGGCGATGAAGGCGGTGGATCCCAGCATCAAGATCGGGATCGCCACCTATGGCCGGTTCCGGCCGCACATTGTGGAACTGCTGGAGATCGCCGGGCGCGACATCGATTTTCTGGCGGCCCGCACGGCCTCCGAAGAAGGGTTGGACGAGGTGCTCGCAGTGATGCGCGCCTACAACCAGCGGACCGGCCGGCGGCTGTTCTACGCCAACACCGAATGGCTGCCGCGGGAGGACGTGCAGAAGCGGCGCGGGGACAATGCCGTCTTCGGCATCACCCGCGTGGAGCAGTGGGACCGGATGAGCCGCTGGCGTATGGGCATGGTGGTGCTGGCCAATATGATGTCGTGGCAGCGGCACGGCGGCGATGTGGGCTGGGTCAACTTCAACAACCTGGCCAACACGCACGCGCAGAGCGCCATCGAAACGCCGAAGGAGACAGCGTACCTGACGGCCTGCGGAGTGGCGCTGCGGGCGATTGCGCGCAGTCCGGCAGCGTGGCCGCTGCGGATTGCCGGGTATGAGACGCGGGTCGCCGACGAGTTGCAAGTGCAGGCTGCGTGGGACGCCGCGCGCAAGCGGCTGGTGCTTTACGTGCTGAACCGCAGCGCGGAGCCGCGCGAGGTGGTGTTCGATCTTTCGGCGCTGGAGCGCCGGTTTCGCTCGGCTGCGGTCAGCGCCATCGCTCCGCCGGGTCCCGAAACGCGCAACACGGCAGCCGAGCCGGATGCCATCCGGCTGGCGGAAAGTGCGCCCGCGCAAGCGGACGTGGGAGACCGCTACGCTGTACACGCAGACGCGTGGTCGTTCCGCGAGATTATCCTGGAGTAACTGCTCATGAAGCGCTTTCTGCTGATTGCTTTTTTGCTGAGTGCACCGGCCTGGTGCGGCCCGCAGCGCAAAGCGGGCTCGAAGAAAGCCGCGACCGCGGCCGTGCGCGCCATTCCGCCCGACCACGCGGATTTGAGCTACGGCCCGTATTCCGCCAACAAGCTCGATCTGTGGCTGGCGAAATCGGACCGGCCTACGCCGCTGGTGGTGTTCATCCACGGAGGCGGATTCGTCGGCGGCGACAAGCGGGGCGTGAACGCGAGATACCTTCAGCAGTGTCTGAATGCCGGGGTGTCGTTCGCATCGATCGACTACCGTTTTCGGCCCGAAGTGCCGATCCAGACGATTCTGCGGGATTCGGCGCGCGCTATCCAATTTCTGCGGTTTCATGCAGACGAGTTTCATATCGATAAGACCAAAGTCGGCGCCTACGGCGGCTCGGCGGGTGCCGGCACGTCGCTGTGGCTGGACTTCCACGACGATCTCGCCGATCCGAAGAGCGCGGATCCCGTGCTGCGGGAATCCACGCGCCTGACGGCTGCCGGATCGGTTGCCGGGCAGGCGAGCTACGACATCCTCCGCTGGCCGGAAATCCTCGGGCTCAACCCCAACGACATCTTCCGCTTCATCAGCGAGCAGGAACTACTGGCGTTTTACGGCCTGAGGAGCATGGACGAACTGCGCGGTCCGCGGGGCGCGAAGATCCGCGCGGATGTGGACATGCTCTCGCTGATTACCAAAGACGACGCGCCGGTGTACCTTACCGCCAGCAGCGACCACGACGCCTTGCAGACCCGTGGCGACGTGGACCATAGCGCCAAACACTCGATCGCCATCAAGCACCGGTGCGACGAAGTGGGCGTGCCGGCGGTGCTCAGGATTGGCGCTGGAAACGCGCAGACCGTGGGAAATCCGGTTGCGTTCCTGCTGGAATACTTGCAGCGTTAGGCGAATGCGCACCGGGCCCGGGAATCCTCCTCACCGGAAGTTCTTGTACGCAACAACGTCCCCCCACCTGAAGCGGATCTCCGTTGCGCCATTCTCTTCCGACCAGTAGTTCCGGTCAGAATGGCTCGCGTGGCGCTTCGGCTTTGCACCCGCTACGGCGGGTGTCGCGTTGGCGCACGGTGATGGCGCGGTGGCATTTCAGGCAGAGGGTGCGCATGTTGTCCAAGCCGCACTCGCCGCCGCCGGCGGAAACGGGGACGATGTGGTCGGCGTCCCAGAGGTGGCGGCGAGGGCCCCAGTGTTTTTCGAACTGGCGGCGGGCAGCGTAGTCGAGCTTGCGCTTGTCCTTGCGGAGTTGCTCCGTATCGACGCCGCACAGGGCGCAGACGCCGCGGTCGCGCGCGAAGACCTGCTCGCGGAGGTAGCCGGGGTCGGTGCGCAGCTTCCATTCGTGGACGCAGGCGGCGGAGCAGAAAGTGAAGCGGCCTTTAGGAACGGGCTGGCCGCACCACCGGCAGGTGGACGCCTTCTGGGCAGGGCGGCGCTGGACCCATCCACCGGGTTTCGTTCGGCGGGTGCTCACTGCCGTAAATTATGACAAAAGAATCCACTACAGGATTCTTGTTATTTTCAAGTGAGCGGTATGCGCACGTATTTCCATGTCGACATGGATGCCTTTTTCGTGTCGGTGGAGGAGTTGTACGAACCGTCGCTGGTGGGGAAGCCCGTGGTCGTGGGAGGGCGGCCGGATGAGAGGGGCGTGGTTTCGGCGGCGTCGTACGCGGCGCGGAAGTTCGGGGTGCATTCGGCAATGCCGCTGCGGACGGCTTACAAGCTTTGCCCGCAGGCGATTTTTGTGGATGGGCACCCGGAGCGGTATCGGGAATATTCGCACAAGGTTTTCGATGTGCTGCGGGAGTTTTCGCCGCTGGTGGAGATGGCGTCGATCGACGAAGCCTATCTGGATATGACGGGGACGGAGCGGCTGCACGGTCCGCCGCTGAGGGCTGCACATCTGCTGCACGGGCGGATGAAGCAGGCGACGGGGCTGAACTGCTCGGTGGGGATCGCGTCGTCGCGGCTGGTGGCCAAGATCAGCTCGGATCAGGCGAAGCCGAATGGGGTGCTGTGGGTGGTGCCGGGGTCGGAGGCCGCGTTTCTGGCGCCGCTGGATGTGCGCAAGGTGCCGGGGGTGGGGAAGGTGACGGAGGCGAATTTGAACGCGCGGGGGATCAGGAAGGTGGAGGATCTGGCGCGGCTGGACGAGGGGTTTCTGGAACAGAAGTTCGGGAAGTGGGGGCTGGCGCTGGCGGGAAAGGCGCGGGGGCTGGACGCGGGCGGATGGTTCGATGGCGAGATAGGGGAAGACGAGGGGCCGAAATCCATCAGCCACGAGCACACGTTTTCGCGGGACACGGCGGATGCGGGGCAGATCGAAGCGACGCTGGCGCGATTGTGCGAGATGGTGGGGCGGCGGCTGCGGGAGCACGGGTTGCACGCGCGGACGGTACAACTCAAGCTGCGGTATTCCGATTTTTCGACGATTACGCGGGCGCACTCCGTGGAGCGGGGGACGCAGGTGGATACGGAGCTGTTTGAGGAAGCGCGCGAGTTGTTCCGGCGGAACTGGAAGGCGGGCCGGGCGGTGAGGCTGATCGGGGTGCACGCGTCCTCGTGGGTGGAGGGCGGGGAACAGATGGATTTACTGAACGAGGCGCGGCACGAGAAATGGGAGCAGGCGCTGGCGGCGGTGGACCGGCTGCGCACGCGGTTTGGAGAATCGGCGGTATCGCTGGCGGCGGGTATGAAGGGGAAGTTTCGGGAGCGGACGCACGAGAACCCGGCGGGGCTGCCGGGGAAAAAGGATAGGAGTTAAGGAGTTAGGAGAAAAACGCTCGCCAGGTAGTGACAACTAACGCGTGCGTCACCATGCTGGCGCGAATGGAGCCGGCTTCGTTCCTTGCGCGGCCGCAGAAGAAGCCTAGGATGGTCGCGATGAGGAACCAGCGCCAGTTGGGAAAGCCGCGAAACCAGAGATGCACGGCGCCAAAGGCAAGCGAGGCCAGGAGGAGGGCCGCGATGCGGTGGCGTGTCCAGTCTTCGAGCCATTGCTGGAGCACGCCGCGGAAGAAAAATTCTTCGCTGAGGGCTACCACCCAGAGCGTCGCGAAAAAGGCTCCGGCGATTTTCCAGGCGGGCTGAAGGCCGGCGTAGTGCAAAGCGCGGAGAGCCAGCGCGAGGGGAAATCCGATCGCGGCGAAATAGAGATAGTTCATGGCGCCGGTGCGCCATTCGTGCGCGGTGGGGATGAAGCCGTAGCCGGTTTCGGGGATGCGGCGTTCGAGCATCAGAGCCATGACCGACATCTGGATGAGGGTGAGGTGGCCGAGAACGACAAGATCGAGGCCGTGCACGGGTGCGGCATAGATGGCGTCGAAGAAATGCCCCAGAAGGACCGTGGGGATGAAGAGGAGGAAGGCGAGGTCGCTCGCGAGGTTGGCGGGCAGGACGCGGTACCAGAGGGCGACGCCGAGAGCGAGGGCGGCGAGGCGGAGGAGAGCGGTCCACTGAAAGGGGATGGCGCCGCAGCAGCAGATGAGGTAGGGAAGGATGGTGGAGGCGAGCAGGTAGGGCGTGAGTCGGCCGGCAATGCGTTCGCGCACGGAAGGAAAGGCCGGCACCAGATAGAATGGATATTCCGCAAGGAAAGCGGCGGCTGAGGGAAGGGCCGCCCAGGCAGGAATCCCTTTGGCCCGCGCGTATACGACTGCCGCAATGCCCAGCACCGTCCAGCCGGCCAGGAGTGCCGCCCGGAAGCGGACGGGCGTCTTGGTCATCGGCCTCATTCTAGCATCCGGAGCCGCGACGCCCGCCGCGCGCGCGCAGGATGCGGGGCCGCCGCCGAAGTTCGCGCGGCTTATCGCGCACCGCGAGACCGAGACGGAGGCCGAGCGGAACGAATACACGTACCGGCAAACCGTGACGATTCAGGAATTGGACGAGCACGGCATGATCCGCGGGGAATACCACGAAATGCGGGACGTCATTTTTTCGCCTCAGCACGAGCGCAGCGAGGAGGTGGTGGGCAAGGTGCGCAACACGCTCCAAAGGCTGCTGCTGACGCCGGAGGATTTCAACGATATCCGCGACATCCAGCCGCTGGTGCTGACGAAGGACAAGCTGTGGAATTACGAGACGAGGACGCGCGGGGATGAGGTGGTGGACGGGATCGATTGCTGGGTGCTGCAAGTGCGGCCGCGGCAAATTCTCACGGGGATGCGGCTGTTCGATGGACTGGTGTGGGCGGACAAGAAAGAATACAACATCGTGCGGATGGCAGGGCGTGCGGTGCCGGAGATCCGCACGATGAAATCGGAAAACCTGTTCCCGAGATTCATTACGGTGAGGAAGCCGATCGATGGGAAGCATTGGTTCCCGGTGTTGACGTACGCGGACGACGTGCTGCAATTCCGGTCGGGGCCGCAGAGGGAACGGCTGAAGATCGAATACAGCAATTATAAGAGGTTCAGCGCGGAATCCACGTTTACGCCGAAATAGTCACTATGCGGGTGCCGACTGGAACCGGTAGCCGACGCCGCGGACGGTGAGGAGGTGCCGGGGCTTGGTGGGATCGTCTTCGACGTAGCGGCGGAGGCGCACGATGAAGTTGTCGATGGCGCGGGTGTCGGTGTCTTCGTGGAGGCCCCACACGTTTTCGAGCATGGATTTGCGGGAGACCGGCTTGCCCTCGTGCTGGATGAGATAGCGGAGCACGTTGGCTTCCATGAGGGTGAGGGGGAAGACCTGGCCGCGGGCGTGGAGCTCGAGCTTGCCGTAGTCGAAGGATTTGCCATCGAACTTGAAAGCACCGGTATCGCGCTCGGGCGGAGTATCGGGTTTACTTTCGAGGCCCGCGAGGAGCCACTCGCGGCGGCGGAGGAGGCCGCGGATGCGGGCGATTAAGATGGACAGGTCGAACGGCTTGGTGAGGTAGTCGTCGGCGCCGGAGGCGAAGCCGTGGAGGATGTCGTCGGGATGGCCGCGGGCGGTGAGCATGAGGGTGGGGATGAACTGGCCGGCGCGGCGGAGTTCGGAAATGACCTCGAAGCCGTCCTTGCCGGGGAGCATGACATCGAGGACGACGACGTCGCAGGCGGCATCGGGTGCGGCGAGAAGCGCGAGGGCGGCTTCGCCGGTCTCGACCACGCGGACTTCGTAGCCCTCGGCTTCGAGGTTGTAGCGGAGGCCTTCCGCCAGATGCTTTTCGTCTTCGACGACCAGGATGCGATTCATCTCTGCACAGGAAGTTGTAACACGAAAGTGCTGCCGCGGCCGGGGCCGTCGCTTTCGGCCCAGGCGCGGCCGCGGTGGCGGCGGGCGACGGAGCGCACGATGAAGAGGCCGAGGCCGGTGCCTTTGACGCGCGAGGCGAGCGGGCCCGGGACGCGGTAGAAGCGCTTGAAGACGCGCTTGAGCTCGGACTTGGGGATGCCGGGACCGTGGTCGGTGACGCGCACATCCACGAACCGGCCGTCGACGGCCTGAGTTTTGACGATCACCTTCATGGATGGGCCGGAGTACTTGACGGCGTTGTCCACCAGGTTGGAGACGGCGGCGCGGACTTCGTCGGGATCGCCCTGGACGGTGAGAGGCGGGCCGGGTTGGAAGAGGAGGGAATCGGGGCCGAGCGCCTCGCGGGTGCGGGCGCGCGTGACGCATTCCGAGACGAGGTCGTTGATGGCGATGGGGGCGAGGTTGAGCGTGCGGCGAGAGACGCCGATGCGGCCAGCGCGCAAGACCTGCTCGATGGTGACGAGGAGGCGGTTG
Source organism: Acidobacteriota bacterium (assembly GCA_021787555.1). Classification (GTDB taxonomy): domain Bacteria; phylum Acidobacteriota; class Terriglobia; order Bryobacterales; family Bryobacteraceae; genus JAJYLS01. The sequence continues at coordinate 10,464 of JAJYLS010000002.1, forward strand.
CTGTCCTCGAGCATGACGCGGTAGAAATCCTTGCGTTTGGACTCATCGACGGGGCGGGACTGGAGGGTCTCGAGGTAGAGCTTAATGGAGGCGACCGGAGTTTTGAGCTCGTGAGTGACGGCATTGATGAAGGCGTCGTGCTGCTCGTTGCGGCGGATTTCGCGAACGAGAAAGGTGGTATTGAGGACTACACCGGCGATGATGGTGGCGAGCAGGACGATGCCGAGGAAGAGGAGGATGCCGTGGCGCCAGTTGAGCAGGACCCAGCCGACGTAGAGGAGCAGGATGACGGAGATGAGGCCGACGCCGAGGGCGATGAAGAAGGCAATGGAGCGGCGCCGGCCGGGGATGACCATGATTACAGGATAGCTATTCGCTATTGGCTGTTGACGGGGGCGGGATTCTCAGTGATCACACATCGGCGAGCCCCGCGGTAGCTTCGGTCTTGTCCAAAACGGCGATGGGCCGGACAAGCTGCCGCATGATTTCCGCCGTCGGGCTGGCGGCGTATTGGCGCACGAACGCATGGCCGCTGTCGCAAGCTTCCGCGATTTGCGGGTCGATGCTGGCGACCGGTGGCCAGATGAATTGCCTCGGGCTGCCCCGACGGATAGATCGAAAACGCTCCGCACCGCTCCCGCAGTGCACGGAAACATTTACCGCCGCCACAACTCTTGTACCGCTCGCAAATGATGATTCCGATCTTCATGTTGAGTCTCCATCCTTTTCTTCCGAGCGCAGCGTCTACTGTCCCTTGGCGGCCGCGGCTGCACGGTCCCACAGGCGGCCGAGATCGCGCCGCGCCAAAACGTGGCCCTGAATCACTACGGCGGAAATCCTGTCTGTGTTGTCGATATCCGCCAGCGGATTACCATCGAGCAGCACCAGGTTGGCGGGTGCTCCCGGTGCGATTCCGAGTGGGGCAGTCCGGCCGAGAAATTCCTCCGGCGCAATCGTTGCGGCTTCCAGTGCCGCCGCCGGAGACAGGCCCGCCCGCACCAACAGTTTCAGCTCGTCGTGTAAGGCAAAGCCCGGAATGCAATACGGCCAAGGCGTGTCGGTCCCCGCCAGAATGCGCACGCCGGCGCGCCACATCAGGCCGGTCAGCCGGAGGTCCAATTCAAAGAGTTTCCTGGCGGGCTCGACATTCCTCGACGCCTCGGCACTCACTTCCCACTTGCGCCGATAACCCGATGGAACATATTTCAGGCGCGGGTCCAGGTACAGGTCGGGATTGTGAGCTTCCGCGGGAAAGCGTTGTTCCGTCAGAGTGGGACACAGCCATGTGCCATGCTTGCGGAAATGCGCCGCGAGTTGCGCTGCTCTGTTCGGATCGAATGTATCGACGATCGTCTGGATGGGAACGGCCTGGCCGTGTTTCATCAGGTCGCGGAGCCGGGACTCGGCGCTGGAGCAGGCCAGCAGGAGCCCATCCAGGTGCTCGATGGAGCGTTGGCCGGCGTCGGAAACCTCGGCCGGGGTCAGATCGCGGGGCACGTGGCCAGAGAACGGAAGGTTCAGCCGGCGGCACTCTTCAGCCAGCCCCAGGTACGCCGGCCGAGGCACATCCGAACCGATGGTCACGAAGTCCGCCCCGATTTCCCGTTGCCGGTCCACCGCCGCCTGGGCATCCGCTGCATTTTCGACTCCGAACGGCGCCGGCTTTGCCGGTCCCCGTCCCTCGATCGCTTCCGCCGTCGCTACGAGTTGCGGTCCAACGGTTTTGCCGGAAGCGAGCTCTGCCCGATACTGCTTCAGCCGTTCGAACTCCGGCAGGCTGCATTCCATCTCGCGCAGTCCAACGATGCCGTTCGCCAGGTACAACTGAAACGAGTCAGGCCCAATCATTCCCAAATGGACGTGCATGTCCCAGAGGCCGGGAATGAGATACTTTCCACGTCCATTGATATGTCGCGCGCCCTCCGGCGCTGCTGCTCTACTCACCGCCTCGATTCGCTGGCCGCGGACGAGAACAGTCTGGTCGGCGTGGATAGTCGCCGCGTGCACATCGACCACAGTGACGTGCTCAATCGCGACAACCGGAACAGTTTGCCCCCATGATGCCAGCAGGAGGAGCATGAACAGCCCAAACCTCCGGCCGTGTCGGTTCCAGAGAGATTTACGAATCATGTTTCTGCATCCCGAAGAGGTCCGGCGTCCCGGCTTCCGAGGCACGAGTTAAACCGGAAGACAGCTCCCATGGCTTCACGGGCAAACTCCGCAAAAACTCGACATCCGATCGGGATAGCCGATCCGCTTGTGGTTTTGCACCCCCCTGACGAAGAGGGGCGGTCATGGCCCAGAACAAGCGGCCAGCCCAGATCAGCCAAAGGATCCCGAGAAATACGAAAGTCAAGACGCTGCCGAGATCCGCCTCGGAACCGGACACGTTTTCTCCTTTTCCAACTCCGCTGAGTAGATGTAATCTGCACCTATAATGATATTACAGCAAATCGGGATCTCGCGTCATGCCGCCGGGGAGACCGGGTCCCATGCGGGGACCGCGTATCTGTCGGGTAGGCGGCGCCGGTAGGCGAGCTACGCCGCCCGAGCGCGGTTCCGGTGGAGCACATCTTCCGGCATGCTTTGGCGGGGAGATATTGGTGACCCCTGCGACGAGGCCGCCCTGTTACGAGTAAACTCCCGCTAGAAGCGCGTGACTTCGGTGAAGTTGAAATCGCGGACCTTCATGGCCGGGGCGACCAGGTCGCCTGCTTCCTCGCCTGAGGCGCGGACGGCTTGGGAGAGCGCTTCCACATTGGAGAGCATCTGGATGAGGCTTTCGTTGAAGCGGAAGTTGCGCACGCCGCCGCGGAGCTCGCCGTCTTCGACGAGGAAGGTGCCGTCGCGGGTCATGCCGGTGAAGATCTTCTCGTAGGGGTCGACTTCGCGGATGTACCAGAAGCGCGTGACGAGGATGCCGCGATCGGTGGAGGCGACCATCTCGTCGAGGGTGGAATTTCCGCCGGCGATGACGATGTTGCCGGGGGCTTCGCCGAACTCGTTGGGGAGCGGGAAACCGTGGCCGGTGGGGGTGGTGCCGGCATGCGCGGCGGCCTGGCGGCAGTAGGCGATGTCGCGCACGACGCCGCTCTCGACCAGCTTCAGGCGGCGGCGCGGGACGCCTTCGCCGTCGAAGGGCGGACCGGCCTGGCCGGGATGCCAGACGTCGTCGGAGATGGTGATGTTTTCGCCGAAGATCTTACGGCCGAGGCGGTCGTTGAGGAAGCTGCGGCCGTCGCGGATAGCGGTGGCGCTGAAATCGCCGAACATCTGGCCGGTGAGGTCGAGCACGGCGGCGGGCTCGAGGATGACGGTGTAGCGGCCGGGGGGAAGCTCGCGCGGGCCGGCGGACTCGGTGGCCTTGCGCGAGGCGCGGGCGGCGAGGTCGAGCGGATCGAAATCGCCGTGATAGCAGGCGCTGGCCTTGGCCCAGCCGGAGCTGTCGCGCCCCATGGCGGTGATGGAAAAGCGGGCCATGGTCTCACCGTGCCAGGCGGAGACGCCGCGGGAATTGAGCAGCGCGAAAAAAGATTCGCCGGTGGAGTAGATGCCGGCGGCGGTCTGGCCGGCATCCTCGACAACGGCAATGGCCTGGCCGACGGCGAGCGCGCGCGCGTCGGGCGTGGCCTGCGCGGTGGCTTCGAAGCGGCGGTCGACGAGCACGTATTTGGCCGGCGCGGCGAGCGGGAGGATCTCGGGATCGGGGTCGGTGAGGCGGGTGATGGCGATGGCCTCTTCCACGACCTCGCCGATGGATTCGCGATCCAGGCAATTGGTGCTGGCGCGGGCGGTGCGGCCATCGACGACGGCGCGGACGGAAAGGTGCACGGTGCGCTCGGCCACGTTCTGGTGGATGGCGTTATTGGCGAAGCGCGTGAGGGCGTGGTCCTCGCCGGCGACGATGGCTTCCACGTCGGTGACGCCGCGCGCGCGGGCGGCATCGGCCACCTGGGAGAAGAGGGTCTCGCATTCAGCCCTATCCACCGTAGGCCCCTCCGGTTTTGATTTTGCGGAAGCGGGCGGGGCTGGCGCCGTGGCCGGTGCCCATGACCTGCTCGGGCTGGCCCTTGCCGCAATTGGGGACGCCCCACAAGGTCCAGTGCTCGCGGCCGGCGATGGCCACGCAGGAATTCCAGAAATCGGTCGAGATGCCGCTGTAGCTGGGATTTTTCAGCATGCGCTTGCGTTTGCCGTTGCGCACTTCCCAGCCGATTTCGCAGCCGAACTGGAAGTTGTAGCGCTTGTCGTCGATGGACCAGCTCCGGTTGGTCTCCATGTAGATGCCGCTGCGGGCGTCGAACACCTCTTCCAGCTCCTGGTCGCCGGGGAGGAGGCTGACGTTGGTCATGCGAATGAGCGGCAGGCGCGCCCAGCCGTCGGCGCGCATGCAGCCATTGGAGCGCCCGGCGCCGACGGCGGCGGCGGTCTCGCGGGAGGTCATATAGCCGACGAAAAGGCCGCCGCGGACGATGTCGTTGGATTGCGCGGGGACGCCTTCGTCGTCGAACGCGAACGTGCCGAGGCCGGGGCCGTGCACCGGACGGGCGTCGCACACCACGTTGACGATTTCGGAGCCGTATTCGAGGCGGCCGAGCCGATCGAGGGTGAGGAAGCTCATGCCGGCGTAATTGGCTTCGCTGCCGAGCACGCGGTCGAGCTCGATGGGATGGCCGATGGATTCGTGGATCTGGAGCGCGAGCTGCGAGCTGTCGAGGATGAGATCGAATTCGCCTTCGGGGCACTGGTCGGCGGCGTGCAGGGCGACGGCTTCCTCGGCGATGCGCGGGGCATTTTCGAGGAGGTGCAGCTCGTCGATGAGTTCATAGCCCTTCAATTGATACTGGCCGCCGAAGGAATTGGGGTAGGAGCGCCGCTGGATCTCGCCGTTCTTGTAGCTCAGCGCGGAAAAGCCGGCGCCGGACTGGACGCGCGTCTGATCGATGAGGCTGCCGAGCGTGGAGGCGAAGACCTGGCGGCGGCGCTCGAAATGCATGGAGGTTTCGGCCAGGGTGACGCCGGGGTTGCGGCGCAGAGCTTCGTCGATGGCCAGGAGCGCGGCAAGCTGGCGGTCCACGGGAATGGAAAACGGATCGATGGCGCAGGGCGAAACCCATTGGGCTTCGTATTTGCCCTCGGGGGCCAGCACGACGTCGCGCTTGTGGGCGGCTTTGCCGGCGCGCGCGATATCCAGGGCCAGGGCGGCGGCGGCGGCGATGCCCGCGGGGGTCAAATCGTCGGTGGCGGCGAAGCCCCAGCAGCCGAAGGCGAGCACACGAATGCCGAGGCCCAGGGATTCGGAGCCGGAGACGTGGCCGGCCTTGCCGTTCTTGGTGGTGATTTCGCGGTCGCGGATTTCGATCGCGCGCACGTCGGCGTAGGTGACGCCGCGGCGGGCGGCGGCGTCCAATGCCTGAAGCGCCAAGTCTTTCATCGCGGTGTGATTAAGCCGCCAAGTTTATCATGCTCGGTGGCAGCCAGGGCCTGGCCCAGGCGCGAGGCCCAGGCTTCCGGATACTTCAAGCCCGTGGCAGTGTTGTAGAGCACGATGCGGCTGCCGGGAGCGAGAAAACCGGATTGCAGAAGTTTTTTCAGGGCGGCGGCGGAGGCCGCTCCTTCAGGCGCCGGGTAAATGCCTTCGGAGCCGGCGAGTTGTACGGCGGCATCCATGATCTCGTCGTCGCTCACGGCGATGGCGGTGCCGGCGCTCTGGCGCAGGGCCTGCAAGACGAGAAAATCGCCAATGGGCTTGGGCACGCGCAGACCGGCGGCGATAGTGTGGGAGTTCTCGAAGAAGCGGCTCTCGGAGGCATTTTCCTCGAAAGCGCGCACGATGGGCTGGCAGCCTTCGGCCTGGACGGCGATCATTTTGGGGCGGCGGCCGCCGATCCAGCCGAGCTTTTCCATCTCCTGGAAGGCCTTCCACATGGCGATCAACCCCACGCCGCCGCCGGTGGGATAGACGATGGCATCGGGCAGTTCCCAATCGAGTTGCTCGGCCACCTCGTAGCCCATGGTCTTCTTGCCTTCCAGGCGATAGGGCTCGCGCATGCCGCCGATATCGAACCAGCCTTCTTCGGCGGCGCGCCCGGCGACCAGGAGCGCGCAATCGGAGATCAGGCCATCGACCAGCGTGACGTGCGCGCCGTGGGCTTTGCACTCCAGGTAATTGGGCTGGGGGACGTCGCGCGGCATGAAGATATTCGCCTCGATTCCGGCCGCGGCGGCATAGGCGGCGAGCGCGCTCGAAGCGTTGCCCGCGGACGCCATGGCGACCTTGCGGATGCCCATCTCCACGCACACGGAAACCGCGCAGGAGAGGCCGCGCGCCTTGAACGAGCCAGTGGGATTGAGGCTTTCGTCCTTGACCCAGAGATTTCCAGCCGCCAGCATGGCGCCGAGGCGGTTCGCCCGGACCAGGGGCGTCCAGCCCTCGCCGAGTGTTACAATAGACCCATTAGCAGGTAACACTGGCGCGTAACGCCACATGGTGGAGGGACCATTGCGTACTTCCCGTCTTCTCCAGCGGTAGCGTATGGTGTCCAGATCGTACCGCGCTAGCAGCGGTCCACCGCAGGTACAGAGGTTTTCGATTCTGCCCGCCTCCAGCCTCTTGTTGCAAGCGCTGCACTCTAGATGCGTCACTTTAGCCATCAAAGAGAAAGTCTAGCATCGGAACAAACTCTGAATGAAGCTCGCTGCAATCGGTCTCTTTTTATTGTCTTCAACCGTGGGTTACAGAATTCTGGCCGGCTGGCCGGCCGGGCCGCTTAACCCGACTGAATCCCACAACAGCAAGTTTGGCGCAGTTGCCGCCGGATTTTCGAAATTTCTGACATTTCCTCTCCCGAAGCCCGTCCAGGCGACAGCGCAGCAGCCGGACCAGCAACCGCAGGACGGCGCCTGCGACCAGCCGTATTTGGCGGTGGCCCCGCCACCACAAGCGCCAGTAGACGCGCACGCGCTCATCCGCGCGGCCGCGCAGCGGCACAACGTGCCGGTGGCATTCGTCAAGAGCATCGTGGCGGCGGAATCGAATTTCGATTGCGATGCGGTATCGCCCAAGGGCGCGATCGGACCCATGCAGTTGATGCCCGAGACGGCGCAGGAGTTCGGCATCGATCCCATGGACCCGGCGCAGAACATCGACGCCGGCACGCACTACCTGCGGATCCTGCTGGACCGGTACCAGCGATACCAGAATGGCCTCAAGCGCACGATCGCCGCCTACAATGCCGGGCCGAACGTAGTGGACCGGTACCACGGCGTCCCGCCGTTCAAGGAAACGCGCGATTATGTTCACCGCGTGCTGGCGTACTTGCGGCAATTCCGGCACGGGCGCGGTTAGGCTGGGACGGGGCGGCTGGTGATCCCGGGGGAATCTCGAGAAAGGTTCTGGTACGCCCGTGTTACGGCCAGCGCTGTTGTCCGAAGTTAGTCCGTGGTGAAATCGTGGCATGGACGGAGCTGATGTTCTCGTATTGGCGCTTCTGGCGTCGGCCGATTTCGCGCTGCTGGCGTGGATGCGTATGAGGCACGTGCGTCGGTTGCGCGCGGAGCGCATCATGCGGAGCCTGCGCTTCGCGCTCGAGCAGGCGGCGTAGGAGCGGCAGGACCGCTCCCTACGGCCGCGGCTCGGAGCGCGGGAAATACGGGGGCGGCTCGGGAACCGCGGCGCCGTCTTTGCGCGGGTCGGACGCGCCGAAATTCACGCCTGTCGCCGAATTGTGGATGACCGCCTGGCCGCCGCCCACGCTTTCGGAAAATTCGCCCAGGACGCGCATTTGGTGGCCCTTCCGCACCAGACCGGTGAGCACGTCCGGGGCAAAACGGCTCTCGACGGAAAATTCGCAGGTGCCGAAAGAAAGGCGCGTGAAGCGCGGGGCTTCGAGCGCCATCTGGATATTCATCCCGTGGTCCACCACGTTGGAGACGAACTGCGCGTGCGCCTGCGCCTGGTTCAGCCCGCCCATAATGCCGAAGCCCATGTGGATATCGCCCTTCTCCATGAACGCCGGAATGATGGTGTGGAAAGGGCGCTTGCGGCCCTGGAGGGCGTTGGGATGCGCGGGATCGAGATCGAACAGGCCGCCGCGGTTCTGGAGCGCGAAGCCGAAATCGTCCACCACCACACCCGAACCGAAGTGCTGGTAGACGCTCTGGATGAGCGAGGCGATGTTTCCGTCGCGATCCACCACGGAAAGATAAATGGTGTCGCCCTTGACGTCGAACGGCTTACCCGGGGGGACGTTGCAGCCGGCGGCTTTATCGGGATCGATCAGTTTGGCGCGTTCGCGGGCGTAATCCATCGAGATCATGCCCGCGACCGGCACCTTGGCGAAGCGCATATCGGCGACGTAGCGGTGGAGGTCGGCATAGGCCAGGCGCTGCGCCTCCATCTGGGTGTGCACCTCCTGGACGCCGCGGGCGGGCCAGCTTGAAAGCGGAAACAGCGAGAGGATGTTGAGCATCTCGATGGCGGCGATGCCCTGGCCGTTGGGCGGCAGCTCGTAGACTTTCCAGCCGTGGTAATCGGTGGAGAGCGGCTCGACCCACTCGGATTGGAACTCGCTCAGATCCGCGGCGGTCATTTTGCCGCCGAGGCGGTCGCTGGTGCGCAGGATGGCGCGGGCGATAGCGCCGCGGTAAAAGGCGGATTCGCCCTCGTCCGCGATGAGGCGGAAGGCGGCGGCCATCTGGGGATCGCGGAAGATTTCACCGGCGCGCGGCGCGCGGCCGTCGTGCAGAAAAACACTGCGGGCGTTCGCGTCCTTGGCGAGCTTGGCTTCCTCGGTTCCCCAGGCTTCGGAGATGATTTCGGTGACGGGGTAGCCGTGGCCGGCGTAGTAAATCGCCGGCTGGAAGACATCTTTCCAGGGCAGCCGCCCGAAGCGTTGGTGCAGCTTGGACCAGCCATCCACGGCACCGGGCACGGTCACGGATTGGATGCCTTCCTGCGGCATGGTCTTGTAGCCGAGCGAGTGCAGGAATTCGATACTGAGCGCTTGGGGCGCCCATCCGCTGGCGTTGATGGCGGTCAGCTTGCCGGTTTTGGCTTCCCAATAGATGGCGAAGAGGTCGCCGCCGAGGCCGCAGCTTTCGGGTTCGACCACGCCCAGCACGGCATTGGCGGCGATGGCGGCATCGATGGCGGAACCGCCGCGCGCCAGCACCTGGGCACCGGCTTGCGAGGCCAGGGTCTGGCTGGTGGCCACGATGCCGCGATCGGAGATCACCATGGAGCGAGTCTGGGTGCGGTCCTGGGCATGCACAACCGGTAGGATCGACATAAACAAGAAGACAGGAGTCAGGAGACAGAAGTCAGAAGGAAACCCGCGCCGGCGGATGATATTCATTTACGCAGTCCGCACCTTGGGAATGCGCTCTTCCACGGGCGGCAGCGCGGGGAAATCGGTATAGGGCGCGTCCTGATACCAATAGGCGGCGGAGAAGAAATTATCGCCGCGATTGTTGGCGTGGCCGTGCTCCATGGTGTGCTTGAGGTAGCGCTGGAAGGCGATGGGGTTGTCGCCGTGCCAGCGGTAGCAGCAATAGCGGCCGCCGGTGCGCTCGGGATCGACGATCAGGGGCGCACCGTAGAAATGGTGGCCGAAGGGCACGGCGCCGTCGCGCCCGCCGAAATCCCAGCTTCCCAGGAAATAATCTTCCGATCCGGTGCCGGTCATGACGGGCTTGGTTTCGTCGTCGATGAAGGTCATATCGTCGCCTTCGCCCCACCAGCGCTCGGCATTCTGGAGCACGCCGAGGGTGACGCCCATGAGGTGGCCGCGGCCGCGCGTTTCCACATAGACGTAATTGTGACGGCCGTCGAGATTGATTTCCGGACCGGTGAATTTCACCGGGACGCACGGCGCCGCCTGGCGGTACTGCGCGTGGAAGTAGAGGGCGTCGTCGGGGAGAGACGGCACGGTCATGTAGTCGATGTTGGAATAGAAGGCGCCGACGGGCAGTTTGCCTTCGTTGGTCACGGTGAGGCGCGCCGCACGGCGGTAGGGCATGGCGAAGTAGCAGTTGAGAGACCTGCCCGGCGAGCAGGCGAGATACGCGGACTGGTAGTGGACGTAAGAGCCGAGGTTGAGGCCGAAGAAATCGCCGATGGGCGCTTCGATGCTCGGCTTGGGGTTGCCGTCCCAGTAACCGCGGAGGACGATTTCCTTGAGGTGGTCGTTGCTGCGCGCGGCGATGGTGAACCAGATGTGGGTGATGACGCCGGGCCCTTGGGCGGCGAAGACTTCGTGGGTCTCACCCGGGGGGATGGGCCAGGAATCGTGGTTGCCGCCGGTGCGGTCGAAGCTGGACTGCTTGAGCGTGCGATGGTCCATCGCACGGGCATAGTGCGGCAATTGAGGCGGCGGGGTCGAGGAAGCCGAGCCGGTTTGGGCTTGGGCGGCGGCAAATCCACCGGCTCCAAGGATGCGTTGCAGAAAACCGCGGCGGTCGTTCATAACCGCTTATTGTAAAGGAGTCGGGAGTCAGGAGTCAGGAGGCACCGATACCGGCGCCTCATTCTGACTTCTGTCTCCTGACTTCTGGGATTTAGAAGCCCAGCTTGGTCTTGGAGCCGCCCAGGTCGATTTCTTCAATCTTATCGACGTTGCCGTCCTTGGTGGACTGGACTCTGGTGCCGTCGAACTTCTTTTCCGTGGTCTCGATCTTCACCGGGGTGGTGTAGGACTTGTAGCTGTTGACATCCGTGAAAATCGCGTTCGATCCCTCGACTTTGAGCTTGTACTGTCCGGGCTTGAGGTCAATGCTTCCCGCCCTGCTCGGGCCGGAAAGAATGATCTCGTAGGTTTTGGCGCTTCCGATGGACAAGGTGGCGAGGGCCAGGACGCTGATGGCGAACAGTTTTTTCATGGATTTTCTGGTTTTCACTTTCCTTTCAAGGATTGCTGTTGCGTTGCAAGTGTTAAGGCGAGGCGGGGTGCCGGATAGTTACATTAAAATTCGCCAATGAAACTTTAAGGACCTGTTTATCTTATATTTACGTATACTTACACTTCCGGTGGGTCTTCCTCGGGAGGCTTCTTATGCTTGGGCTTCTTGCCGGCGGCCTTGGGCTCGATGGGGCGGGCGGCGGGAATGCGCCCGACGCGCTCGCGGGCAATGGCCTTCACCTCTTTGGCGAGCTTAAAGCTCTTCTTCCGGTTTCTGCGCGCCAAGCATCCTCCGGATGGTGCCGGCCAGTTTCTCGGGGGTGAACGGTTTTTGGAGAAATGTCACGCGGCCGGGCGCGGCGGCCTCCAGCGGACGCATATCTACGGGATAGCCGCTGGCTTCGATCACGCGCAGCGCGGGATTCGCTTCGAGCATGCGGAGCGCGAGGTCTTCCGAACTGAGGCCGGTCATGCTGTGGTCGAGCACCGCGGCATCGAAGCCGGCGGGCGCGGACTGCACCTGCGACCACGCTTCATCGGTGCTGCTAAGAGCGGTCACGTCGTATTCCAGGCGGCGCAGATAGGCGGCCACCATTTTGAGCAGCGCGGGTTCATCATCTACGATTAAAACGCGAGGGTGATCCATAAAGCCACAGCAGTATGATCGGTTCTATGAAGTGCTATACCGAATATCTCACATTCAGGACCACAAAGCACAGGGACTACATCAATATCACGGACCGGGTGGAGGCGGCGCTGCGGAAAAGCGGGATTCAGGAAGGCATGGTGCTGGTATCGGCTATGCACATCACGGCGGGCGTGTATGTGAACGACGCGGAGGACGGGTTGATTGCCGACATCGACGAATGGCTGGAAAAGCTGGCGCCGTTCCGCCAGGATTACCGGCACCACCGCACCGGCGAGACCAACGGGGATTCGCACCTGAAAAGCCTGCTGGTGCACCACGAAGTGGTAGTGCCGGTGACCAAGGGCAAGCTGGATTTCGGGCCGTGGCAGCAGGTGTATTACGCCGAATTCGACGGGCAGCGGGCCAAGCGGGTCATTATCAAGGTGATGGGCGAGTAAACTCCTGGGGAACTTTTGGCGTCTAATCCGGCGGGAGGCAGCATGAAAGGCATCCTCTTTACGTTCGTTTGCGCCGCGCTGGCAGTCGGGGCGGCCGAACTGCCGGTGCGGCAGGTGGTGCTCTATAAGCACGGCGTGGGGTTTTTCGAGCGGTCCGGGCGGCTGGGACCGGGCGCATCGGCGCAGCTGGATTTCAACGCGACGGAGATGAATGACGTCCTGAAATCGCTGACCGTCGAAGAAAAAGGCGGCGGGAAAATTACGGGGCTGCGGTACGATTCCATGGACCCGCTGAGCCATAAGCTGAGCGAGTTTTCGTTTAAGATCGGCGAAGGGCAGCCGCTGAGCGGGCTACTGGATCAGCTCAAGGGCGCGCGGATCGAGCTGCAATTCGGGAATTCGACCATGGCCGGCGCGATTGTGGACGCGCGCGAGATTGCGGCCACCGATAAGCAGCCGGAGCGCGAGCAGATCACGCTGCTGATGGATTCGGGCGAGTTGCGGACGTTGGATTTGAGCGCGGCAGCGGCAATTCGCTTCCCCGACGCGCAATTCGAGCGGCAACTGAAGGATTACCTGGCGGCGGTGGCGGCGGCGCGGTCGAAAGAAAAGCGCAGCGTGTACATCGATTCCACGGATGCCAAAGAGCGCGAGGTGACGGCCAGCTACACGATTCCGGCGGCGGTGTGGAAATCGAGCTATCGGCTGATATTCGGTACAACCGGGCAGCCGGTGCTGGAAGGCTGGGCGATGGTGGACAACACCACGGGCGAGGATTGGAACAAGGTGCAGCTCTCGCTGGTATCGGGGCGGCCGATTTCGTTCGTGAGCCAGCTTTACGCGCCAAAATACGTGAGCCGGCCGACGGCGGAATTGCCGGACGATACCGCGGCGCGGCCGGTGGTGCATGAGGGCGGATATCCAGGCGGCGTGATGGGTGGAATTGGCGGCGCGGCTCCGAAGGCGGTGGCGCAGCAGTTCGACTCCGGGAGATTGCGGGTCGGCGGAAATGTCGAAAACATCACTGTCGCAACGGGGGCCGCGGCCAGCACGATCGCGTCCACCGCTTCCGCACAAGAGCTTGGGGAGTTGTTCGAATACCGCATCGCGCAGCCGGTCACGATCCGCAAGAATGAATCGGCCATGCTGCCGTTTCTCCAGCAGGCGATCGAGGCGCGCAAGCTGCTGATCTGGTCCGACCGCAGCTCGCAGCATCCCACCAACGCCGCGGAGCTGACCAACAACGCCGGCAAGACGCTCGACGGCGGGCCAATCACGGTCTACGATGGCGGCGCTTACGGCGGGGAGGCCCTCATGGAGACCTTCAAGGCCGGCGACAAACGGCTGATCAGCTACGCGGTGGACCTGGGCACGCGGATCACCGACGCCTTCAACACCAAAGCGGCGGTGATGCGCGAGTTTCACGCCTCGCGCGGGGTTCTCACCACCAAGATGGCTGCCGAAGAGACCCGGACCTATACGATCCGCAACGTCGATCAGAAAGCCAAGACGCTAATCCTCGATCACCCGCTGCGGGCCGGCTACATGCTGCTCAACCAGAAGCCCGCGGAGAAAACCGCGAAGGCCTACCGGTTCGAAATTCCGCTTGCCGCCGATGCGACGCGCGAGTTTCCGGTTTCCGAGGAGCGGGTCTATTCGCAGAGCTACGCGGTTTCCAACCTGACGCCCGACGTGCTTATGCAGTACGTGCAGAACCGCGATCTCACCGATGCCGGGCGGCGACAGCTTCAGCGCATCGCCGACCAGAAGCGGCAGGTGGCGGAGAACCAGCGGGCGCTCGACGAAGCGAACCGGCAATCGCAGGAGCTGACGTCGGATGAAGAGCGCGTCCGGCAAAACATCTCGAGCCTGAACGCGGTGAGCGGGCAGCAGCAGCAGGTGCAGAACTACGCGCGCGAACTCGATGCGCACGAGCAGCAGCTTGCGGCGCTCCGCGACCGCCAGGCGGAGCTGAAAAAGAAAGCAGCGGCGCTGCAAACCGAGCTGGATCGATCGATCGAGGCGCTTTCGTTTTGAAACTGGCGCTGATTGGCTACGGCAACGTGGGGCGCGCGCTGGCGCGGCTCGTGGCGGCGAAGCGCCGCGAATTCCCGTTCACGATCACGGGAATCCATACGCTGCGGCATGGGACGGCGATCGATCCGGGCGGCTTGCCGCTGGATCCGCCGTTCGGGCCGCGGGCTCCAACGATCGAAGCGTTTTTCGAGGCGGCGGGCGCGGAGATTGCGGTCGAGCTGACCACGCTAAATCCCTCGACCGGCGAGCCCGCGATGGCGCACATCCTTGCAGCGTTCGCGCGCGGCATGCACGTGGCGACGGCGAATAAAGGGCCGATCGCGCATGCCTACGCCGCGCTGCGCGAGGAAGCGGCGCGTGCGGGCGTGGGGTTCCGCTTCGAATCGGCGGTGATGGATGGTGCGCCGGTGTTCAACTTGTGGCGCGGGTGCATGCCGGGTGTGAAGGTGCTGGGGTTCGCCGGCTCGCTGAATTCGACCTCGAAGGTGGCGATTGAGACGATGGAGCGCGGCGGCTCGTTCGAGGACGGCTTGAGCGCCGCGCGCCAGATGGGAATCACGGAAGCCGATGGAGCGTACGATATCGAGGGATGGGATTCGGCTGCTAAAACCGCGGCGCTGGCGAACGTGCTGATGGACGCGCGGACGACTCCGCTGGCGGTGGGAACGCGCGGCATTGGCCGACTCACACCCGAGCGCGTGCGGGAGATCGCGCGGCAGGGCAAGACCGTGCGGCTGATCAGCCGGGCGCGAATGACGGCGTCCGGCATTGCGCTGCGCGTGCGGGCAGAGGTGTTGGACCGCGGCGACATTCTGGCCGCGGCGCCGGGGACCTCCAACGTGCTGTTGTTCCACACGGACCTGATGGGGACGTTCGGCACGGTTTCGATCGAGCCGGGGGTCGAGCAGACGGCCTACGGGGTGTTCAGCGATCTGGTGAATTTAAGCGGCGGCGGAGCAAAACCGTACAATAGGCAATAGGAGCATAGAGGGCGCGAACTCGCGGCATGAAGGCGCTGCTGGTTGAGGACGATCGAAAGACGGCGATGTATCTGCGCAAGGGCCTCTCGGAGAGCGGCTTTGCCGTGGATGTGGCCGAGCGCGGGGACGACGGCCTCGACTTCGCTTTGAAAGGCCGTTACGATATCGTCGTGCTCGATATCATGCTGCCGGAGCGCGATGGATGGTCGGTTCTGGAGGAGCTGCGCCGATCCGGAAATCAGATCCCCGTGCTGATCCTCACTGCCCGCGACGCGGTGGAAGATCGGGTTAAGGGGCTGGAGTTGGGTGCCGACGACTATCTGGTGAAGCCGTTCGCATTCAGCGAACTGCTGGCGCGCATGCGGACCATTCTCCGGCGGGGCACGAAGGTACAACCGGCGATGCTGCGGCTGGCGGATCTGGAGATCGATTTCGTCCAGCACCGGGCTGTTCGCTCCGGCAAAAAGCTCGACTTGACTCCGAAAGAATTTGCGCTGCTCTCTCTATTGGTCCGGCGCCGGGGCGAGGTGCTGACCAGAACGGTGATCGCGGACCAGGTTTGGGGCTTGAATTTCGACAGCCACACCAACGTGCTGGATGTGCACATGCGGCGGCTGCGATCGAAAGTGGACGAGCCCTTCGAGCGCAAGTTGATCCAGACGGTACGCGGTGTCGGATATGTGGTGGAAGGACCTGCTGAAAGCGAATAGGGCTCGTAATCGCGGTTGGTCCCTGGCCGGCCGCCTTACGGCATGGTACACGCTGGCGGCGCTGCTGCTGATTTCCTGCACGGCCGCGATTCTTTATTGGGCGCTCACTTCCAATATGAGCCGGGAGAGCGACCTATTCCTGGCCGATAAAGTACACGTTTTGCGCGCGATCCTGCGGGACCGCCCGAACGACTATTCGGCCCTGCGGGAAGAAGTGGAGCTGGAGTCGGCCGCCCGCCGCTATGAGCGATTTTACGTTCGCTTGATCGACGAGAACGGGAAGGAAAGGCTGAGCACGCCGGGCATGGACGGCTTGCTTGTGCCCAGGTTGTTCCCGGCGGCAATTGCGGCAAACGCCGAGCCCAACAGCCATGGTGCCGCAATCCGCTCGCTCACCGGCAGCCAGTTTTTCGCGGTTACCGCCCGGGCGGCGATCGGGCATTCCGATCACAGTTGGGTCGCTCAGATTGCCGTGGATCAGACCCGCGACGAGGCGCTCTTAGGCGCTTACCGGGAGTGGCTCTGGCTGGTGTTGGGCGCCGCTGTCGTGATCTGTCCTTTGATTGCCTACCGGATTGCCACGCAAGGTATCCGTCCGGTGCAAGAGATCACGAAGACGGCGGAACGCACCGGTTCTCAAAACCTGAAGACGCGGATCGATCCCGCCGGATATCCCGTGGAGTTGGCTGCGCTGGCGCAGAAGTTCAACGCTATGCTCGACCGCCTCGAGGAAGCCTTTGGGCGGCTTTCGCGCTTTTCGGCCGACATCGCACACGAATTGCGGACGCCGGTGAATAATATCCGCGGCGAGGCCGAGGTGTCCTTGAGGAGGGGCCGCTCGCTGGAGGAATACCGCGAAGCCCTGGGTTCCTGCCTGGAAGAGAGCACCCACCTCTCCGAACTGATCGAGAGCCTGCTGTTTCTGGCGCGGGCTGAAAGCCCCGGGACGCACCTGGTGCGAGAGTCCGTACAGGTGGTCAAGGAGCTTGAAGCCGTGCGGGACTATTACGAACCGGTCGCCACGGAGTCGGGGGTCGCGCTCTCGGTGACAGCGCACGATGAAATCCAAGCGGACCTGGACCGCGTGCTGTTTCAGCGTGCGATAGCAAACCTGGTGGAGAACGCCGTCTCGCACACGCCGGCCGGCGGCAACGTTACTCTCGCTGCGCATGCCGATGACGGCTTCGTTCGTATCGATATCAGCGACACGGGCGAGGGAATTCCTCTGCAGCACCTTTCGCACGTATTCGATCGCTTCTACCGGGCCGACTCGGCACGCTCCTCGCGCGGCGGGCATATGGGGCTCGGGTTGGCGATCGTACAAGCGATCGTCGAGTTGCACGGCGGTTCGATCGATATTTCGAGCGAGCTCAGCCGCGGGACTTGCGTTAATGTGGCTCTGCCGGTGCGCGCGAGATCCGTGGGGTAGGCCTCGCGCCTGCGGCGCGTGGGCAGGCCAGGAGGCCTACTCCACACCAACTGACGAAATCGTAATCTTCGCGTCAGGCTTTCGTCATTCCCCGGTCATTATGCTCAAGGATAGAGGGTGCCATAATCTCCCCGGCTGAATCGAGCGACGGCTTCGCGGTGCGCTGCACCGGCGTAACCAAGAGCTACGGAGCGGGCGACGCCAAAGTCATGGCTCTGCGCGGCATCGACCTCGACGTCCGGCACGGCGAATTGCTTATGGTGGTGGGGCCGTCGGGCTGCGGAAAGACCACCCTGATCTCGGTCATCGCCGGAATTCTGGATCGGGATGCGGGCGAATGCCGGGTCCTCGGCCGCGATTTGAAACGCCTGGGGACGAAAGAGCGCGCACGCTTTCGAGGAGCATCGATCGGTTTTGTGTTTCAGCTTTTCAATCTGCTGCCTGCCCTGAACCTGGTGGAGAATGTCACCGTGCCCTTGCTGATCAACGGCGTGCCGCGGAAGGATGCGGAATCCCGCGCAAGACGAGTGCTCGAAGAAGTCAATCTCGGCTTGCGCCTGGACGCCCTTCCCGGAAAGCTCAGCGGCGGTCAGCAGCAGCGCGTGGCGATCGCGCGCGCGATGGTGCACGAACCGAAGCTGATCGTGTGCGACGAGCCTACCAGCAACCTCGACCATGCGACCGGCCAAACCATGATGCAGCTTTTGCGGAGTATCGCCAAAAGCCCCGGCCGGGCGCTCATCGTGGTTACGCACGACCCTCGCATCTACGACTTTGCCGACCGCATCGCGCGCATGGACGACGGAAAGATCGTCGAGGTCATCGAAGGCGGCGGAAAGGAGCGCCTCCAATGATACGCAGGTACCTGCTTCCTCTACTGTCGGTCATCGGCGCCGGCCTCGCGGTTGCGATGGTTATCCAGGACAACCGCACTCCGGCAGCGGCCCAGCCGGTGCCCGGCTATGCCACGCCGCCATTTTCTTCGTACATTTTCGGCCCCGGCATTGTGGAGGCCAGTACCGAAAACATCGCGGTCGGCACTCCGGTTTCGGGGATCGTGACGGAGATTTATGTCAAGTGGGGTGACCTCGTCAAGCGAGGAAACCCGCTGTTTAAGATTGACACGCGCGACCTCGAAGCTCAGTTGTTGCCGGCCACTGCCAAGGTCGAGGAGGCGGAAGGCTTGTTGACGCCGGCGGCGGACAAAGTGAAGGAGATCGAAGCGCAATTGCCGGTGGCCGAGGCAAACGTCAAAGTAGCGGAGGCAAACCTCGCGAAAGCCGCGAACCGGCTGAAGGTCGGCGAGGGTTTGGAACCGGGGGTGTCCATTAGCAGCGAGGACCTGGCGAACCGGCGTTTCGATGTAGATACCGCTAAGGCGGCGCTGGCATCGGCGCAAGCCCAAATCGAGCAGATCAAGCCCCAAATTGCATCGGCAGAAGCCCAGGTCCAGCAGGTTAAGGCGCAGATCGCATCGGCCAGAGCTCAAGTCGAGCAAATCAAGGCGCAGATCGCAATCCGTACGGTCCGGGCCCCGATTGCCGGCCGCATCCTGCAATGGAAGACGCGGCTCGGGGAGTATGCACAAAGCGGCTCTTCCGGCGCGCCGTTGGTGCTGCTGGGGAACGATACGACGCTGCATGTGCGCGTGGACATCGATGAGAACGATGCCTGGAAATTCCAGCCCTGCGCGCCGGCAGTGGCCTCCCTGCGGGGCAATCCTGAAATAAGGACGCCCCTGCGATACGTGCGAACGGACCCGGATGTAATCCCCAAGGCCCTGCTCACGGGCGATCCTGCACAACGCACGGACACCCGGGTCCTGCAAGTCATCTACAGCTTCAACCCCGCATCATTGCCTCTTTATGTGGGGCAACTGATGGACGTGTTCATCGAAGCGGCTCCAGAACCGTCCAAGAATGCGGCGGCGAGGAAACGTTAAATGCTGCGGTTGGCCATGAAAATGCTGGTGGGCGATCGCGCGAAGTACGCGGGATTGCTCTTTGGCATCAGCTTCACTTCCTTTCTGGTCACGTTCGCCTTGTCTTATTTGTGCGGCTTCCTGACACGCGGATTTGCTGTGGTTACGGAGAATCCGGCTGCGAATGTGTGGGTGATGGACCCGGCGGTCGAGTCAACCGAGCTGACCACTAACATTCCGGATTCGGCGCTGTCGCGCGTGCGCAGCGTGGCGGGCATAGCATTCGCTGTGCCTCTCGCCTTCGCCACCGTGGATGCGCGATTTCCAAACGGCCGGTTTCAGTCGTTTCGGCTCATCGGCGTGGACGACGCGACGCTGTTTGGTCTTCCACCGCTCCAAGGCGGCATTTCCGCCACCGTGCTGCGCACTCCGGATGCCGGCGTCGTAGCTTCCGGCGGCACCGCCGGCAAGCTGGAAACGCCGGTTTCAAAGGCGGCCCAGTGGCCGTACGGAGGACCGCGCCTCGACGTACCTGCGCGGCGGTTGGCAGCAGGCGACGAACTGCTGGTGAACGATCATCGCGTGGTCATCAGGGGCCTGGCGAAGTCCCTGCCCCGATACCCACCGAAGCCCCTCATGTACACCACGCTATCCAATGCCGCGCGCCTGCTGCCGCCGGAGCGACATTTGCTGACCTTTGTGCTGGCGCGGGCAGCGCCGGGGGTATCAGCGCGTGAACTGGCGACCCGGATCAAGGCACAGACAGGACTGAAAGCGCGCTCTTCCGCGGATTTCAAGGCCGATACGGTCAACTGGCTGTTGATCAACTCCGAGGACGTCGGGGACATGGCTTCGATGGTCTCCATCGCGATGTTGGTCGGATTTGGAGTCACCGGAGTTCTGCTGTTCATGTTCACGACGGACAGCCTGCGCCAATATGCCGTGCTCAAGGCGATGGGCGCGGATTCGCGGCTCCTGCTTAGCATGATTTTCGTTCAGTCCGGTCTGTGCGCGGTTTTGGGTACCGGTCTGGGGCTCGGCTTGTGCGCCGTCGTCGGCAAAATCGCGATGCTGGAATTCGACTACCCATTCAGGATGATGTGGTTCACGCCGATTTTCGGGGGGCTCATGGTCATGATGGTGAGCGTGGTGGCCGCGGTCATCAGCGCGCGGCCGGTGCTGAAGCTCGAGCCCGGCGTGGTTTTTGCAGGACGTTAGGGCGCGAAGGGCGATGGAATCGATTCGGATACAGATCCTTGGGGTTGCCACGGTGCTGTGGTTGACCGGATGTGCCATCGAGCACTACACGCCGGCCCCCATTGCTCCCGCCGCGACCGCCTCGCGGTTTGAATCGCGGAGCCTCGCCGGCGCGGGCCTCCGGTCGTTCGAGGAGAAGAACCTGGGGCACCCGCTCTCGCCCTGGCCGCCCCAAAGTTGGGACCTGCAAACACTTTCGCTGGCCGCCTTGTATTTCAATCCCGGGCTGGAATTGCCGCGGGCCCGCGTGGCCACAGCCCATGCAGCGATCACCACCGCCGGGGCCAGACCCAATCCCACGTTCGATCTGGTACCAGGCATTCCCAGTCCCTATCTCCTGAGTCAGGACATACTCTTCATGATCGAGACCGCGGGGAAGCGGAGGAGCCGCGTTGAAGCCGCCCGGAGCCTGGACGAAGCGGCGCGACTCGCTCTGGCGGATTCCGCCTGGACCGTCATGATGGGCGTTCGCCAGGCACTGCTGAACTATCTGGTTGCGGCCCGGGGTGTGGAGCTACTGGGGTCCGAGGAGAAGGTGAGGGCCGACCAGGTTGCCATCCTGGAAAAGATACTGGCGGCCGGAGAAATCACGCGACTGAATGTGGACCCCGCGCGGATCGATCTATCGAAGACTCAAGTGGGCATCCGCACGGCCGAGGGCCAGCTTGCCGATGCGAAGGCCGCACTGGCGGCAGCCATCGGCCTTCCGCTCGCGGCCCTGGATGGCGCCACTTTCTCCTGGCCCCGCATGGACGCGCCTCCGGCCCCGGAATCGCTTGCCGTGGACCAGGTCCGGCGGGCCGCCGTGGTCAACCGCCTGGATATCCGGCGGTCGCTGGCGCAATATGCCGCCGCGGAGGGGAACCTGCGGTCCGAAATCGCCAGGCAATACCCTAATTTCAACATCGGCCCCGGATACACCTATGAAGAGCGGGACAGTTTTTTCACCGTGGGCTTTTCGACCACGCTGCCCATCTTCAACAGGAACCAGGGGCCCATCGCCGAGGCCGAGAGCCGCAGGAAAGAAGCGGCGGCCGCGTTTTTGCAGACCCAGGCACAGGCGATCGAAAAAAGCGAGCGGGCATTGGCGGTCTACCGAGCAGCATTGAAGGAAGCATCCGCGGCCCGGTCGTTATATGAACTTCAGGAATCTCAACTCCAGGCCGTTCAGCGGACAATCCGGGCGGGCGCGGATTATCGACTGAGCCTCGACGCGGTGGAAATTCAGCTTTCAATACTGGCGCGGGCGCGGCTCGACGCTTTGGCCCGCGCGCAGGCGGCGCTCGGTAATCTGGAGGATGCGGTTCAACGGCCGCTCGCACCTGGCGAAGCGTTCCCGGCGCCGGAGTCCCCGGCGATCGACAAATTGCCCGAGAACCGGTGAATCAGAAACTCAGCACCAGGTGCCAGATGTAGAGGTACGCCAAGCCTTCGAGATTCTCCCATACGCCGCGGACGATTTCGGGGTCTCCCGGCAGCGGCGGCAGTTCCTGCATTTTCTCCTCGAAGCGCCGGCAAACGCCGGGGCGCACTTTCGGCGCGCCGACCCAGGCCGGTACGCCCGTTCCGGCGGACGCAGGGGGCTCCGGCGCGAGCGTTGGAGCCCCGCCGTAAAAGCCGTATTCCCGCGTGGCGTCCGCCATGGCATTCAGATTTTCGATGGAAGCGTCATTCTGAATAATCGCGCTGGCATCCATGATGTAGCCGCCCTCCGCCCCGAGCGTCTCGATCAGCCTGCGGCACTCGGCGCGCACCTGCGCGGCGGTTCCGAATGAGAGGAGTGCGTTCTTCAAGCCCCCGCTCAGGCAAAACTTCCCGCCGAGAATGCGGCGGGCCGTGGCCGGGTCCGTCCGGTCCAGATGGAAGATGACGCTGCCCGTCGGCAGTTCCGAGAAGCGCTCCAGGTGCGCATCCCACTTGCCCTCGGCGTACATCAGCACCTGGGTGCCCTGCGCCCACAAGGCATCGAAGATGGGCCGCAGCGTCGGCCAGAAAATGGCTTCAAAGTGCTCGCGCGAAATCAACGGGACGCAACTGCGGTGCATCCAGATGGGAATGGGCAGCAGGTGCGCGGGATCGGCGCTGGTCAGCGCCACATACGCCAGGTGCGGCATCAATGCCTCGCACGCGCGCAGCACTTTGTCCGGCATTTCCATCAGGTCGAATGCCAGTCCCATATAGCCGCGCAGCTTGTCGGCCAGGATATCGAGCGGCGCTTTGAGCATTCCGCAGATCGAGGACGGCATGCCGCACTCCCGGCGCATGCGCTCCACCTGCGGGCCGAAGGCGTTGAAGTAGCTCAGCATCGCCATTCCGCCTTTCACCAACGAGAGGTTGTGGCGATAGGATGCCGGCTCGCCTTTGGGGCTGATTTCCGTCGACACGCGCGGAAGCCACGTTTCATACAGGAACCGGACCGGGTCCTCGATGAGCTCGTCGTATTCCTCGCGCTTCATGAATGCGGCGGCTTCGGACGGCTCGCGATACTGGAACGCCACATCGGGCGGCACGTGGATCCCGGGCACGCCGTAGTAGCGCAGCCCCATCGCGTCCGTGAGCCCTGTCCAGACATAGACCATGTTGGGCACGGCGGCATCCCAGTCGAAATCCCGGCAGCAGCGAATCACCGCCTCGAACGCCTTGTTGTAATCGTGTGTGATTTCCTGGCACGTGAAGCCGGCGTACTTGCCGGTGATTTCGGCGGCCAACGGCCGCAGCGGCACGCGGTCCGGGGTGCCGTTCCGCATCGCCGTAACATACCGGCCCAGCCGTGCGGCATAGAGTTCTTCGAGGTTCCCTGCGGTGTGTGGGGCTGTCATTCCGAATTCTACAGTAGCCGGTAGCCGCCTCCAGTTCAACCGCCGGTCTGCTTTTCAGGCCGGCGAGTGTAGAGCCCGGTTTCCAGTTCCAGGGCGGCCAGCGAGAGGCCCACGTCACGAATGAAGAAGTACAGCGATCCGATCAGCGCGAAAAGCGAGAGGCCAAAGCACGGAATTGCCAGGTACTCGACGGCGATCCCGAGGATTTGGGAGGTAAACAGCAGCAGGACGGTGACCGCCACAAACAGTATGCTGAGCGACGCCAGAACGATGGCCAACCGCAAAATCCGCGCGCGCCGGTAGATGATCCGCACCTGCGCCAACAGCGATTCCTGGCGCGATGGCTCCTGCGCGGCTTCCAGATCCTTGAGCAAATCTCTCGTCCGGTCGATTACCTTGCTGTGGCGATTGGTCATGCTGAGGAGCAGCAAGCCCACGCCGGAAATCACGATTACGGGCGCGATGGACGCCGACAGGATGGTGACGAGTTGTGCGGGTGATGTAGTCACGCAATTGTTATCAAGTGTAGCAGCGGATCTCGAAGACGCGCGCCAGGCGGTCGCCGTTGGTCGCGCCGATTTCCAACCGGAGGCGGCGCACCTCCAGAGCGTCGAACGTGTGCCGGCGCAGGCGTTGAAAATTGTTCTTCACCTCCGCCAAGACGTGCGCCGCGCCGTCCGCCGTGTATCCGGTGAGGGTGTAGTCGCGGACGGTCTCGGGTTGCGGCGCCCGCAGCATATTCACGTTCTGGCTTTCCAGCGCGCTCAAGGTGAGCTGCCGCTTGAAACCGGTGTCGAAGGTGATCTGCACCCGCCGCAGGCGCCGTGGATTATCCCAGGCAAGCTCGATCCATGCCGGCTTGCCTGCTTCCACCGGGGCGGCCCACTGGTGCAGTTCCACGGGATCGCCGTGCCGGTCCGGAATGTTGCGGACAAATCCGTCGAGCACCAGGCGCGCCGCGGCGCCGCCTTCCTCGGCCGAGGCACTCGCTTTCGCGGAGCGTGCGAGGTCCAAAGGATCGCGGTTGGCGCGGCCTTTGATGGTCTGGTCGTCGCGCAGCAGCGTCTGCTGAAGTGCCTCCACCTGTTTGGGATCGTGCGCCAGCCCCCCAGGAAGCAGACCTCGCTCCACGCACTGCGCCGCCGCCGTGCCGATGGCCTGCCCCTCCACCGCGCACGTGGCCATCACCCGCGCGGATGTGAACGCGACATAGCTGGCGCTGATGTTGCGCCCGGCCATGAAAAGGTTGCGGATGTTGCGGCTGTACAGCGACCGCAGCGGGATGTCGTACACCTCCGGCGGGCGGACGGTGGTGTTCGGTGGAAGGTCGGGGCGGTCGAACCCTTCCGGCGGGTGCGCGTCCATGGCCCAGCCGCCGATGGCCACTGCGTCGGTGAATCCGCCGTGCATCAGGTCCTGCTGGGTCAGCACGTGGTCGCCCAAAAGGCGCCGGCTGCCGCGCTTGCCCGGCATCATACCCACCCAGTCCATGGCCCAGAAACTGGCGTCCGGGAACTCGCCGCTGTTCTTGATATAGTCCCAGACGCCCATCACGATGGCCAGCAGTTCGAAGCGGATGCGCTCGTTATCTGCGATGATGTCGCGATCGCCGCCCCATTCAATCCACCAGTAGCCGTATTCCCAACTGTTGATATGCCGGTGAATGAGCTGCTCGCGGGTGATCTTGCGCGCCCATGCCGGCGCGGTGAACGGCATGTGGTGGTGGTAGAGCCGCGAGGTGAACAGGATGCTCGATCCCAGCGTGCGGTTGTCCGCCTTTTCCGGCGCGAGGCTTTCGTTGTACTCGGCGCGCGCGTCCCGGCCGACGCGCAGTTCGGCGCCGGCCTCCAGCCCCAGACGGGAATCGCCCGTGCAGTCGCAAAAAACCCTGGCGCGGATGCGATAGAGATGCTCGCTTTTGTCGCAGCGGGCGGCGACCTCGGTGACGATGCCGCCGTTGACCGTTGCGGCGTAGAGCGTAGTTTCCAGCAGCAGCGTGATGTTGGGCTCGCTGACGAGCTTGTCGTACAGCAGCAGGTCCCAAAGCTCCCAGCAGCGCTGCGGATTGTTGACCGCATCGGCCAGGCGCAGTTCCTCGATCAATCCGCCTTCCCGCCAACCGGGGCGTCCGGTATGCTGATTGGCGCCCACCACGTGCATCTTCACTTCGCTCGAGGAATTGCCGCCGAGGCGCGACCGGTCCTGGACGAGCACGACCTTCGCGCCGTTGCGCGCCGCGGCGAGGGCGGCGCACACTCCGGCGAGTCCTCCTCCGGCGACCAGCACGTCCGTTTCGAGATGAACCAACCGCATGTGCCGTTCGGCCGGGGAGAACGGCGCGTCGGCCGGCGCCACGGAGTCGAACATCGGTTCGGGAGCGGGATTCTGTGCGCCGGCGGCATCCGCGAGGACGATGAGGGAATAGCTCCCGAGTCCGAAACGGGTCAGGAAATCGCGCCGGTCCATGGGGCCATTTTAGTTCAGTTCAGCGATGCTCTCGCGGTCGCGCCGACGCGCTAACCTGATTGTGAGCCATGAACAATACCGCAGTTCTCCGCATCAACTGTCCGGACCGCAAAGGCTTGGTCGCGGCCGTTTCCAGCCTGCTATATAACCATGGCGCCAACATCACGCACGCGGACCAGCACCAGGACCACCAGGCTGGGCTCTTTTTTATGCGCGTGGAATGGATGCTCAATGGATTCGACCTGGACGCCTTCACGGAAGCCTTTCGCAGCACTGCCGCGGAGCTACAGATGCAATGGCGTCTCAACGTGACGGCGGAAGCACCGCGGGTTGCGATTTTCGTGTCTCAGCACCTCCATTGTCTGGTCGACCTGCTCCACAGGCAACAGGCCGGAGAGCTCCACTGCTCGATTCCGCTGATCGTCAGCAACCATCGCAACGCGGAGGGGCTCGCGCGATTTTACGGCGTGGAGTTCCGCTACATCTCCGTGGAACCCGGCGCCAAAGCAGACGCCGAGGAGGAGCAGCAGCGGCTTCTTTCGGAGCGAGCCGTTGACTTGATCATCCTGGCGCGCTACATGCAGATTCTGTCGCCTGCGTTCGTCAGGGAGTATCCCGCCCGGATCATCAACGTGCACCATTCTTTTCTGCCGGCCTTTGTTGGTGCCCGCCCCTATCACGCGGCTTTCCGGCGCGGTGTAAAACTGATCGGGGCCACCAGCCACTACGTTACCGAAACCCTCGACGAAGGCCCGATCATCGAGCAGGACGTAATGCGGATTTCGCATCGCGATCAGGTAGAAGATCTCATCCAGAAAGGCCGCGACATCGAGAAGGTTGTATTGTCCCGTGCCGTGAAGTGGCACCTCGAGCACCGGATTCTCTGCTACGGAAACAAGACGGTCGTATTCGATTAGACCGGCATTTCGAACGAGACCCCGTTCTGCCGCTGCCAATCCGCCATCGCCGCGCGCAGCCGCAGCAGGTGGGAACGGTGCCCGCTGTGGGCGGCCAGGTTGTGCATCTCGCCCGGATCGGTTTCCAGGTCCACCAGCGACTCGCGCCGCTTGCCTTTATCCGGATCGAACGCCGCGTACTTGTACCGGCCGTCCGTGACCATGTAGCCGATTTCCGATTCCACCAACAGCGTCGGGCGCTGGCGCGCCGGCGGTTTGCCTTCGACGGACGGCCGCAGGCTGCGTCCCTGCAAGCCCGCCGGCGGCTCCACGCCGCCGTAGTCGCAGACGGTGGGAAAAACATCCAGGCCGGTGCTGGCCAACACGTCCTCCACTACCACTCCCGCGCGGTGCGCGGCGGGATCGCGGACGATCAGCGGCACCCGCGCAGATTCCTCGTAGAACGTCGTCTTATGCTCCAACCGGTGAGCGGAATCGTGATCTCCATGATCGGCGAGAAAAATCACCACCGTGTTGCCGGCGAGCCCGGTATCGTCGAGCGCCGACAAGACCTGGTGGATCTGACCGTCCACGCGCTCCGTCAGGCGGCAGTAGGCCCAGCGATGCCGGCGCCACCTTTCGGCGTTCCACGTGCGGCGGGCGTGTTCGCGGAAAGGCCGCTCCTTCACCAGCCACTCGATCGCGTCCGGCTCTTCTTTCGGGATCTCGAAGTTTGCCGGCAGCGGCGGGCACCGGTGCACGAAAAAATCCTTCTCGGAAATGCCCGGCGGCATTGCGAGCGCTTCGTCCAGTTCCTTCGGCGCGTGCAGCGCGATCCTACCGTCGGGGTTCTCGGCCGCCGCCGCTCCTTTGAGCGACTCCGCGTAATCCCGAATCGCCATGTAGCAGATGTCGTGCGGATTGATGAACGACGTCACCAGAAAGAACGGCTTGGAATGCGGCTTGTGAAGATAGTCGACGGACAGCCGGGCCAGTTCTTCCCGCTGATTCGGCGTCACGACGGTGTCGAAGCCGCATTCGCGGATACGGGCCATCGGCCCCGGAAGGTGCACCTTTCCGCCGTACGCCGTCTCATAACCGGCGCGGCGCATGATGTGGCCCAGCGCGCGCTGCGGAAAGTCATTCACCGCGGCGGACGGTTTCGATCCGTTGTGCCGGACGCCGACGGCCGAAGGATATTTTCCGGTAAACATCGCGAACCGCGATGGCAGGCAGACCGGATTGGCGGCGTAGGCCTGCGCGAAGCGCACACCCGAGTGCGCCAGGCTGTCCATGGCGGGCGTCCGCAGCCAAGGATTGCCCGCGGCGCTGAGCATCCGGGACGACTGCTGGTCCGTAATCACCAACAGAATATTCGGCCGGGCGGCGGCGCGCGCGCCAGGCAGCAAACCTCCCGCTATCCCGGCGCCGCCCGCGGCGGCAACACTCTTCAGCAAGGACCGGCGGGTAAGACTCTTCGCGCTCACTTTCACCTCCATTTCGGTATGTCCGGATTGTACTGCATTTCAACCGCCGGCGCCCACTCGGCAAGCAATGATAATCAGGTGCGATAATCGGGGGTCGATGCGTTCCTTATTTCCATATATTCTCTGCGCCTGTGCGACTCTCGCCGCGCAGACCGCCGATCCAGCGGCTCCCCACCTGCGGAAGCAGGGCGAGGCCGCGCAGCTCGTTGTAGACGGCGCACCCTTCCTGGTCCTCGGAGGCGAATTGGATAACTCCAGTTCTTCGAGCCTCTCCTACATGGACCCCATTTGGGACCGCATGGTGGCCCTGAATTTCAATTCCGTGCTGGCGCCGGTTTCCTGGGAGCTGATCGAACCCCGGGAAGGTCATTTCGATTTCTCCACGGTGGACGGCCTGATTTACGGCGCCCGCCGCCACGGCCTCCATCTGGTTTTCCTCTGGTTCGGAAGCTGGAAAAACGGCACGTCGAGCTATGTTCCCGAGTGGGTGAAGAAGGATTTCCACCGCTTCCCGCGTGGGCGGCTGGCGAATGGTGAAGCCGTCGAGGTCCTCTCGATATTCGCTCCCGCCAACTGGCAGGCGGATGCCGCCGCCTATGCCGCGCTCATGCGCCACATCCGCCAAATCGACGGCTCCGCCCCTACCGTACTCATGATGCAGGTGGAAAATGAAGTCGGTTTCCGGAACGCCCCGCGCGACCGCTCCGAAGCAGCCGATGCCGCTTTCCGATCCCCCATTCCGAAAGAGCTCTCCGATTACCTCGAAAAGAACAAGGGCGTCCTGACTCCCGAGATCCGCGCGCGCTGGCAGGCCGCAGGCGCCAAAACCAGCGGCAGTTGGGAATCCGTTTTCGGTTCCGGTCCCGCCACCGACGAGCTTTTCATGGCTTGGTATTATGCCCGCTACCTCGACCGCGTGGCCGCGGCGGGCAAAGCCGCATATCCCATCCCGATGTACGTCAACGCCTGCCTGGGCTGCGCGGGAGGCGGCCCGCTGGCGCGCGTCATGGACATCTGGCTGGCCGGCGCGCCGCATATCGACATCCTCTCGCCCGATATCTACGGCTCCAATTTCGAAGTCTGGTGCCAGCGTTACACGCGGCGCGGAAACCCGCTGTTCATTCCGGAGATGCACCACAGCGAGGACGCCACCCGCGATATGCTCCTCGCCATCGGGCAGTACGATGCCATCGGCACTTCACCGTTCGCCGTGGATGCCATCGAAAACCCCGCCGCCAGCCCGCTGGCGCGCACCTATGCGCTTCTGCAACAGCTCGCACCCGTGATCCTCGCCCACCAGGGACTCGGCCGCCTGACGGGCTTCGTGTTGGATAAGGACCATCCGAGCGTTACCCGCGAAATGGGCGGCTACAAGCTGACCATCTCGCTGGACGAGATCTTTCATTCTCACGCCGACATCGGCTACGGCCTCGTTGCAGCCGCGGGACCGGACGAGTTCATCGGTGTAGGCGCCGGCTTCGGTGTGACCTTCAAGCCCAAGACCCCGGGGCCATCCCAGGCGGGCCTTGCCGGCGTGGATGAGGGCACCTACCGCGAAGGCAAATGGGTTCCCGGGCGCCGCCTCAATGGCGACGAGGATGACCAGGGCCGAGCCTGGCGCTTCAGTCCCGACGCACCCAAGATCGAGCGCTGCACCGTCTACCGCTACCAGTGACCGCTGGATAACGCGGCATAATCAGGCGCGCGCCAGCGCCACCGCTCCGTACAGGACGCTGTCGTCGCCCAGCGCCGCGGGCACCACGTCGATGCGTGCCGCCGACCAGCCGGTGATCTGCCGCCGCAGCTCCGCCCGCAGCGGAACGAACAGCCGGTCGCCCGCTTTGCTGATGCCTCCGCCAATCACGATCCGCGCCGGGTTCAGGAGCATGATCGCGGCTTTCAGTCCGAGCGCCAGGTCCACCACGTAGGGCTCGACGAACCGCGCGTCCTGCATCAACTCCTTCGCCGGTTTGCCGTGATCGCGCTGGAGCCACAACCCGCTGCACATCCGCTCGTAGCAGCCGCGCGCCCCGCACAAGCATTCGGGGCCGTCCGGCCGGATCGTCAGATGGCCGATCTCGCCACCGTAGGAATCCGCGCCGCGCCACACCCGGCCGTCTTCGTAAATGCCGCCGCCGATGCCCGTCGAAAGGGTCATGTAGAACAGCGGCGAGCAGCCCTTCCCGGCTCCGAATTCGGCCTCGCCGATCGCGCCCGTGTTCGCGTCGTTGTCCATCACCGCCGGCGCGCCGGTCAGGTCGCGGACCCAGCCGCACAGGTCGAAATCGCGCCAGCCGCCTACGTACGTCGAAAGCACCACGCGCTGCTCCCGGAAATTCACCGGTCCGCCGAAGCCGATGCCGCAGCGCTCGAAGCGGAACTCAGCCATCCAGGCGCGTGCAATTTCGGAGATCTGGCCGAGCATCCAGTCCCGGCCCCCGCCGGCGTCCGTCGCGCGCGATTCGCGCCGCACCATCGCCGTGCCGTCGAATACCGCCATGCTGAACTTGGTACCACCGATATCGATCGCGAGAAGCATAATGAAAGGAGGAGTTAAGAAGTTAAGGAGTTAAGGAGTTAGAATCTGCCGCCGGCTTCTTGACTCCTCAACTCCTTCACTCGTTAACTCCTCTCTCCATCATATCTGCGGCGGCATTGGCGGCGGCGCCGTAACCTGCTACGTTACTCTCATGCGCACCATCCTCGCTCTCTTCGCTCTCGCCCTCGCGGCCGGTGCCCAGCAGCACCATCCCATTCTGCCCATCGGCTCTCCTGCCCCCGATTTCGCGCTCCCCGGAATCGACGGCCAGGTTCACAAGCTCAGCGACTACAGCGCCAGCCCAATCCTGGTCGTCATGTTCATCTGCAATCACTGCCCGACCTCGCAGCTCTACGAAAGCCGCATCAAGCAGCTCGTCGCGGATTACCGGCCCAAGGGCGTGGCATTCGTCGCCATCGAGCCCAACGATCCGCGCGCCGTCCATCTCTCGGAAATGGGCTACACGGACGTCGGCGACAGTCTCGAAGAGATGAAAATCCGCGCCGCCTACCGCCATTTCAATTTCCCCTACCTCTACGATGGCGAGACGCAATCCACCGCCGAAGCTTACGGCTGCCAGGCCACGCCGCACATTTTCATTTTTGACAAGGACCGCAAGCTGCGCTACGAGGGCCGCGTCGACGACGCCCAGCGCGAATCGCTGGTGAAGGTGCACGACGCGCGCAACGCGCTCGACGCGCTGCTGGCTGGCCGGCCCGTAGCCGTGCCGCAGACGCACGCCTTCGGCTGCTCCACGAAATGGAAATCCAAAATCGCCGGCCAGGAGGATGAGATGCGCAAGATCGAGGCCGAGCCGGTGAACGTAGAAATGGCCACCGCCGACGATCTGAAGAAGCTGCGCGCGAACGCCACCGGGAACGTGCTGCTGGTGAATTTCTGGGCGACCTGGTGCGGCCCCTGCCTCACGGAACTCCCGGGCCTCGAAACCACCTACCGCATGTACCGCAGCCACCGCAATTTCGACATGGTCACGGTCTCGACCAATTATCCCGACGAGAAAACCGGCGTGCTGAAGGTTCTCCAGCAAATGCACGCCTCCGGCCGCAACCTGCTGTTCGCCACGACCGACACCTACGGCCTCCAGGCGGCCTTCGATCCGCAATGGGATTCCGCCGTACCGTTCACCATGGTGATCGCGCCGGGAGGCAAGGTGCTCTACCGGCAGCAGGGCGAGGTGGACATTCTCGAAATCCGCCGCGTGATCCTGGCCAACCTGGAAAACGAGAAATACGTCGGCCACCCGGCGTACTGGGCGACCCGCTGACCGTCACCCTTCCAGATTCGGACGCGCGCGTGCCGCGGGTTCCTCGCTATCCGCCGCCGCCGGCTCCGGCAGCCGTCCGGTAAGATCGGCCCACGCCCACGCCAGTGCCGTGAGCGATCCGAACGCCCCCGCCACCAGCGCGATGGTGCGCGCGCTGGCAAACTGCGAGGCGATTCCCGCGGCGGCCATCGAGCCGATCATCACCGACCACCGCAGCGATTCCATGGTGGCGAACACCCGCCCGCGAAAGTCCACCGGCGTGTGCCGCAGAAGCTGGGTGTTGTTCAGCACCGACGCCACCGCCATCCCCACGCGCGAGAACATCATGCACACCAGCGCCGCCGCGTACGATTGCATCTGGCTGAACAGCATGTACGCCGCGCCGTGCGCCAGGTACGAAATCGTCACCGTGCGTTTGTACCCGCCGAAGCCGGCGCGCTTCCCCGCCAGGTGCCCGATGGCGCCGCCCGCCAGCAGCCCGATGCCGGCGAATCCCCACAGCGCACCGATGCCCGCCGCACCGCGATGGAAAACCTGCTCGCCGAACAGCGCGAACAGAATCTGCGCCGCGCCGCCGCCCATCGCCCATCCCACGGAAATCATGGCAATCCCCATGACCAGCGGCGCCGAGCGCATGTATGCCAGGCCTTCGCGGTATTCGTGCCACGGCCGGACCATGGCCGCGGCGGCTTTCCGCGCCACGCGAAATCCGCCGGGCACCGCAATCCGCGAAATGCACGCGGCCGAAAACACGAAGGAAAGCGAATTCAGAATGAACGCCCACGCGTATCCGAAGCGCGCCGCGCTGAAACCGGCCAGCAGCGTGCCGGCGGTTAGCGTGGCCCACGAAGTGGTCTGCGTAAGCGAATTGGCGGTGTGCAGTTCTTCGGCGTTGGCGATGGTGGGAAGGATCGCGGCGCGCCCGCTGGTGAAAAACGGCGACGCGAACATCAGCGCCGCGCTCAGCACGTACAGCAGCCAGGATCGCGGCTCGTGGATGGTGAGCACGAACGCCAGTGCCACCACCGCGCGGATGATATCGCTCGCAATCATGATGCGCTTGCGGTCGAGGCGATCGAGCAGCACGCCGGCGATCGGGCCCGCCGCCACCGCCGGAATGGCGCGCGCGAGCATCACTCCGCTCACCACCAGTCCCGAGCCGGATTTCTCCATGACCAGCGCGAACACGGCGATGTTATTGAAGTAGTCGCCGATCTCGCTGACCACCTGTCCCATCCAGGTGTAGCGGTAGTTGCGGTTTTGCCGGAGAAGTCCGAGGAGCGAGGTCACGGCCGCGTCAGGCTTCCACGCGCTGGAGCGCCGCGTTCCATTTCAGCCGCCGGCCCTGTTTGATCGACATGTTGGCCATCTGAACGACCAGCGCGGCCTGGAAGGCGATGCGCATCGGCGCCGCGGGCGGCTTCCGCGTGCGCACGCATTCGAGGAAATTCTGCACGTGCAAGTCCGTGGCCCAGCCGAAACCCTTCGGCGATTTCATCTCCATGGCCGGCGCGTCCTCCGCGCCCTTGAGATAGACCTTGAAATTCTCGCGGCCGATGTCCATGCGCGCGCGATCGCCGTCAAGCTGATTGAGCTGATCGTTCGCCATCTTGTACTGCATGGCGGCGTAGTTGATGGTGAATACGCCGAGGAAATCCTCGGGATATTCCGCGATAGCCACCACCGATTCCGGCATGTCCACACCGGCCAAGTGCGGCTTGCCGCCCGACGCGTTCACCGCGCTCGGGTAGCCCGCGCCCATCAGCATGTGGATGCCGTCGAAGACGTGCGCGCCCTGGTCCGCCAGGATGCCGCCGGCGTAATCGGAATAGTAGCGCCACTCGCGGAAGCGCTGAGGATCGAACGGCCGATGCGGCGCCGGTCCCTGCCACTGCTCCCAATTGAGCTTGCCGTCGAGTTTGTGCGGCGTTCTTCCCAGGTAATTGTTCAACCACCACGAGCGCACCATCCGCACGGTGCCGAGCTTGCCGGAAGCCACCACCTCGCGCCCCTGCTGGTAGAGGTCGTAGCTGCGCCGCTGCATGCCCACCTGGATGATGCTCTTGGTGTGCTTCTCCGCCTCGACCAGTTTGACGCCCTGCTCCGGCGTATGGCACAGCGGCTTTTCGACGTAAACGTCCTTGCCCGCCGCGAGCGCGTCCATCACCATCTGGTAATGCCAATGCTCCGGCGTAGCGATGAGCACCGCCTGCACGTCTTTATCCGCGAGCAGCTCTTTGTAATTGCGGTAGATTTTCGGATTGTAATTGCGGTAGATTTTCGGATGCGTGCCGGGGACTTTGGAAGCGGCCGAGACCGCGCGCTCCAGGTTGGGCTCGTAGACATCGCAAATCGCGCCGACGCGCAGGGCGGGATCTTTCTGAAAGACGCCCATGACGAAGGTGCCGCGGCTGCCGCTGCCGATGACGCCGAGTACGACCTGCTCCGAAGGCTGCGCCGCCTGCGCCAGCGCCGCCGCGGAGGAAAGGAAAAAGATTCTGCGATTCATGGCTGCCTTCCTAGAGAGTATCAGGAGACAGCCAGATCCGCTCGCTGACGCTCGCGTCTCCGATCGGAGCCGCGACCGTGAGGGAGCGGTGCTTTTGGGCTTACACCAATCCCAGGAATTTCGGAGTGTAGCCCGGGAAGACGCCGTTGAGCGTGGGATTGCCCAGGTGGCGCGCCACCAGTTCGCCGAGGATGTCGCGGAAATCGCTGGTGAGGGCGAGGTCGCGCTGCTGGTAGAGTTGCTCCCGTTCGAGGCCCGGCCACCGGCCGTAGACTTTGCCGCCCTTCACCGGACCTCCCATCACGAACATGCAGTTGGCGTGGCCATGATCGGTGCCGCGGTTGCCGTTCTCGTGCGCCGTGCGGCCGAATTCCGACATGGTGACGAGCACAACGTCCGCCATGCGGTCGCCCATATCCGTCCAGAACGCGCTGAGCGCGCGGCCGTATTCGGTAAGCAGTGTGGCGAGTTGTCCCTCGGAAGCACGCTGGCCGAGCTCGTTGACGTGATGGTCCCATCCGCCGATATCGGCGAACGCCATCTCCACGCCGACGTTCGATTTGATGAGCTGGGCGATCTGCCGCAGGCTGTCGCCGAAGCGGCCGTGCGGATATTCGGCGCCGCCGGCGGGCGCGTAGGGCTGCTGGCGAACGGATTGCAGTAGCGACACCGCCTCGAACGTCTCGCGCCCCACGGAGCGGAGCAGCGGATCTTTGCAATCGAGATACATCTGCTGGAATTCCTGCGCGGCCTGCTTGTCGCGCACCTGGAAAGCTTGGAGGCTCTCGAGCGCAATGGCGGGATTGCGGCCTTCCATGGAGCGCGGCAGCACCGCGCCGAGGGCCACGGCACGCACCGGCGAGGGCGGCTCCTGCTCCTTCGGAAGCGCGCGGTTCATCCAACCGTCGTTGGTGGCCTTCACGCCGGGCGTGCCGGATTCCATATAATCCTGCGCGTCGAAGTGGGACCGCGTCGGGTCGGGCGATCCCACGGCATCGACGATGGCGAGGTGCTGGCGGTCGAACAGCGGCTTGAGCGCGACGAGCGAAGGATGCAGGCCGAAGAAGCCGTCGAGATCGATGGCGGCGTCGGCGCGGCTGTCGCTGCCGGAAGCGGGCCGCGGCACGGCGATGGTGGGCCGCAGGTTGTAGTACGCTTTCTCGCCGTGCGGCACGACGACGTTCAGCCCGTCGGCCGCGCCGCGCTGGAAGATCGCCACCAGAATTTTCTTGCGCGGCGAGGGCGCATCGGAAGCGTAGAGCGCGCGCTGGAGCCAGAGCGGAGCCCTGCCCATACCGACCATGGCGAGCGCGGAATTGCGAAGGAAAAAGCGGCGGTTGGTCATAAGCTATCAGCTCTCAGCTTTCAGCTATTTCTTCTGGAACTCCGGAGAGCCCAGATCCATGGCAGCTTTCGCCACCTCCACTTTCACGCCCGGCACCTTGTTATTCCCAAGCTGCAAGGCAAAATTCATGCGCGCCAGGAGGCCGGCCGAGTTGGCCCACTCCTCGCTGGCATTGGAATATCCGGTCGGCTCGACCTTGCGGTAGAGCGGCTCGCCGAGCAGCGCAACCTCGTTGGCGAGGCCGAGCGCATAATCCACGTCGCCATTCACCGCGCGGACCGCGCCGGCCACGAATTCGAGCGGCGACTTGATTTTCGTGCGGTAGGCACCCACGGACCAGAACTCCTTCGAGTTGAGCATGGTCTTCATGACTTCGCGCAGGTCGCCATCGGTCTTGAGAAAGGTCTTCGCCATGCGGTCCACGAGCGATTCCGGCGGGTCGTCGGCCACGAAGCGCTGCGCCAGTTCGCGGCAAATGAAATGCGCGGTCGAGGGATGATGGGCCAGGATGTCCAGCACTTCTTCTCCGTCCTCGATGCCGCCTCCGGCAGGAATGGTGATGCCCAGCACGAC
Organism: Acidobacteriota bacterium; assembly: GCA_021787555.1. Lineage (GTDB taxonomy): Bacteria > Acidobacteriota > Terriglobia > Bryobacterales > Bryobacteraceae > JAJYLS01. The sequence continues at coordinate 46,701 of JAJYLS010000002.1, forward strand.
TTTCTGGCCCTTGTCATGCAGCCGCGGATTGAACACGAAGGTGCCGCCGCGCTGCACATTGCTGATGGTCCAGCCGGAGAAGCAGCGCGCCACTTCGATGACGTCCTTCTGGGTATAGCCGCCATTCACGCCGAGCGTGTGCAACTCCATCAGCTCGCGGCCGTAATTTTCGTTGAGGCCGCGCTCGGCGCGGGTTTTCCGCGCACGCCGCGCCAGCGCGGTATTCGGCCCCACCGACTGCCAGTTGTCCAGGTAATAGAGCATGGCGGGGCTCTTGGCCGTAGCTTCGAGCAGGTCGCGGAACTTGCCGAGCACATGCGGCCGGATCACGTCGCGCTCGTATTCGGTGACAAGGTAACGGTCGGCGCCTTTATCGAGGTAGATATTGAAATGGTTGAACCAGAAATCGGTGAGTACCTCCTGCAATTGCCGGTTGCTGTAGATGCCGCGGAGCAGCTTGCCTTCCTGAAGATCGCGCGAGACGATCTGCTGCGGTCCGGCGGTCAATTCGATGCGGCGGCGCAGATCGGGCGGTGCGGCGGTGAACAGCGCTTGGCGGATTCCTCCGGGGAGAGACACGAGCACCTGGTCCTGCGTTTCTTTGGGCAGAGCTTCAAACGCGGCCATGCGGTACTGCGGCGTGCCGGTGCGCAGCGAGCGGACCTCCGCCCGTGAGAGCAATTCGTTCAGGGGGCGGGGCGGCTCCGGCAGGTTGGGATTCTGCCCCGCCTTCAGGCGCGCCTCAAAGCGCTGGACCTCTTTCTGAATCATGGCGCGGCGCCCGGGGTCCGAGGGATAGGGAACGATGCCGCGCACCATCAGGCGCACGACCTGCGGTGTGGGATAGTTTTGCACCATTTGTTCGCTGGACATGGAAAGGCTGTCCAGGATTTTCAGCTTCTGCCCGAGCTCGGAGTTTTCGGCGATGGTCTCCGGGTGCAGTTGCCGATCGATCCATTTCTTCAGGCCGATAGCGCGGACTTTTTCGATGTCGCCTGGGCGCGGGCCGAAGGTCAGGCGGTCGAGAGCGTGAGCGATCCGTTGGTTCCTGGAAATGAGCTTGTGAAACTGGCGGGAGGGGTCGACCTTCTTCCTGGCGTACGGGGAAACACCGGATAAAACAGACAGACCCAGACAACACGCCAGCGCAACGAGTGCCTTCTTGCGCATGGTTACCTTCTGCTCTTATTTAACTCCAGTTCCGGCCGGGGAGTTGCGGAGAGGAGGGGTGAAGGTGTGTAAACAGAGACCGGATTACTTTCCCCCCCAGGCGGCCTCCCAGCGCTCGATGCCGACGAAGGACATCTGTGTGCCGGGAGCGAGAGTAGAGAGCGCGGCGTAGACGTTGGCGCGGGCGATGGCTTCAGCTTCGCCGCAGCCGCCGGCGAGAGAGACGGCGAAGCTGCCGATGAAGGCGTCGCCGGCGCCGGTGGTATCGACCGGCTGGACGCGATGCGGAGGGACGTGAACATCGCCCCACAGCGCGCCGTTGGCGCCGAGGGTGGTGATGACGCCGCGCAGTCCACGCTCGTGCAGCCTGCGCGAGCAGGCGCGGGCTTCGTCGAGATTGCGCACCGGCCTGCCGCTGAGCGCCTCGGCCTCGGTTTCGTTCGGAATCACGTAATCGGCGTTGGCGATCTCGGCGAGATCCAGTGGCTGGCCGGGAGCGGGATTCAAGATGCTGCGGATGCCGTGGCGGCGCGCGAAGCGCAGCGTGTAATACACGGTCTCGACCGGAATCTCGAGCTGAAGCACGATGCAATCGGCGCTGCGCAGCAAATCGGCGGCGGCATCGACATCGGCCGGCGTTAGGCGGTCGTTGGCGCCCTTGACCACGAAAATCCGGTTCTGGCCGGCGCTATCGACGAAGATGGGCGCGACGCCGCTGGAAACGCCGGGCGTGATCGAGACATGGCCGGCATCCACGCCGCGATCGGTGAAATTGCGGATGGTGGCGGGGCCGAAGAGGTCGTCGCCGACGCGCGCGACCATGGAGACGCGGCCGCCGCAGAGGCGCGCGGCTACCGCCTGGTTGGCGCCCTTGCCGCCGAAACCGAGCTGAAAACGGTCGCCGAAGATGGTTTCGCCGGGACGCGGGAATTGATCGGTGAAGGTGGTGAGATCGATGTTGGCGCTGCCGACTACGACGATATGGGGCTGTGGGCTGTTTTGCCTCATAGCAACCATTTCTCCGCGATCTGGTCGTTCTCGTCGGCGGTGATCAGCCATTCGAGCAGGCGCGCGCGCATTTCGTGCTCGGTTTCGGCGTGGGACTTTTCGCCGCTGAGGTTGCGCGTCTCGCCGGGGTCTTCGGCCAGGTCATAAAGCTCGGCGCCGTGGCTGGGATAGTAGTTGAATTTCCAGCGCGCGGTGCGCACCATTTTCGAATCGGGGTGGCGAATGCCCTTCACACCCTGGCCGGGTACAAAGTAAAAATCCTGGTGGCCGCCGGTGATGATTTCCGGGATGATGTTCTCCGCGAAAACCACATCGGCGGGTGTGTAGGTTCCTTGGCCCGTTACCGCCGCCGCGAAACTGCGGCCCTGGACATGCTTCGAAATGGGGACGCCGCAGAGGTCGAGGACCGTGGGCAGCATGTCGATGGTGCCGATCAACTCGGTGCGACGGCCGGGTGCGATGCGGCCGGGGAAGCGCATCAGGAACGGCACGTGCTCGGCCGACTCGAAAAACAGGTTCTTGTCGACGAGGCCGTGTTCGAGGAGGAAGTCGCCGTGATCGCTGGTGAATACCACGATGGTGTCGCGGGCGCGGCCGCTGCGCTCCAACTCGTCGAGGATGCGCCCGATTTCGTAATCGACCATGGCGACCGAGCCGTAGTAGCTGCGGTAGACCCATTCGAGGCGCGTGCGGTCCATGTCGTATTGCGGGTGGAAGCGCAGGATCTGCTTCTGGACGGGCAGCGGAAGCTTGTCAATCTGGTCGAGCGTTACGGGCGCGGGGAGCGGGATCTCCACGTCGCTGAACATGGAGTCGTAGGGCGGCGGAACAGTGTAAGGCGCGTGCGGCTTGAAGAACGAGCAGTGCAGGAAAAACGGCTGTGGCGAGCGTGCGACCTCGCGCAGCATCTGGACGCTCTGCTCGCCGGTCCAATGGGTGGGGGTATATTCGTAATCGATGACACCGCAGAAGGGATTTTTCGCGCCGCGAACCGTGGCATTGATCGGAGTGGCGTCGCGCGGATCGTGCTGCTTGCGCCAGACGCCGTAATCGGAGGAGGAATACAAGGCGGAGACGCCGTCGTCATATTGCACGTGGTCGAATCCGGTGGCACGGGCGTGCTCGGCGGTGGGCGGCCAGTAGTGGAGCTTGCCTACGGAGCCGGTCTGATAGCCGGCGTCATGCAGCATGCGCTGGAGGAAGACCTCACGCGGATCGCAGGGCGTGTAGTTGACACGGTTTTTGTGGCTGTGCGGGTAGCGGCCGGTGAGGAGGGTGATGCGTGAGGGGACGCACACCGGTGCCTGAACGAAAGTCGAGGAAAAATTGGCGGCGCCGGCCGCCAGTTTATCGAGGTTGGGGGTGCGGATCAGGCGGTTGCCGTTCGCGCCCAGACAATCGTAGCGGAACTGATCGGCAAGAATGACGAGGACGTTGGGGCGGGTTGCGGCGGCAGCGCCGGCCTGAGCGGCGGGGGCGGCCAGCATTCCGGCGGCACTACCCAAGAATTTTCTGCGGTTCATGACCGTCAGCATAGCAAGTTATAATAGTTGTATTGAATTAGACGCCTCGTTCATTTGGTCGGAGGTCAACAATTAGCATGAACCTGCGGATCGTCGTGGGGATTTTTCTCCTGCTGCCGGCGGCTTATGCCTCGCCCGAAGTTGTGGGGCAGGCGGACGCGCTCTACGAGCGCACCGACTACACGGCTTCGCTTAACGTGTTGAACGGCGACAAAGCACCGGATGCCTCCGACTACGCGCTGATGGGCAAGAACTACTTCATGCTGGGCGATTACATTACTGCCACGCGGCTGCTGGAAGAGGCGGTGGCGCTGGCCCCGGGCCACTCGGAATACCAGTTGTGGCTGGGACGGGCATATGGCCGGCGGGCCGAGACCGGAACATGGCTGAAGGCGGGGTTCAATGCGTCCAAGGCGCGGCAGCATTTCGAGAAAGCCGCGGCGCTCGATCCGCACAACGCCGACGCCGTTAACGATCTTTTCGAGTATTATCTGAACGCGCCGCCTTTCCTGGGCGGAGGGGTGCAGAAGGCGGAGGCGATCGCGCGGCGGATCGCTGCGGAGCGGCCGGCGGAATCGCATTTCGAACTGGCGCAGATTGCCGAGCGGCGCAAGCAGTACGCCGAAGCGGAAGGCCAACTGCGGCGCGCCATGGAAGTGGCGCCGGGACAGGTGGGTCGGGTGCTCGACCTGGCAGGCTTTTTCGCTCGGCATGGGCGGATCGCGGAGAGCGACACGTTTTTCGCGCTGGCGGTGCGCATGGCGCCAGCGAATCCGGGCGTGCTGTTTGCGCGGGCGAAGACTTATATCGAGCAGCGCCGCAACCCCGAGCAGGCGCGGAACCTGCTGCGGCAATACTTGGCATCCAGCCTGACGCCGAACGATCCTCCGCGGGCGGCGGCTGAGAAACTCCTGCGGCAGGCGACCGGCGGATGACGACCGCGCGACCCAAGCGGGCATCGACGCTGCGGGTGAGCGCGGTGCTGATTCTGTTCATCGCCACCCAATCGGCCGGCAATCTGCTGCTGGCCTGGGGGATGAAGCACCTGCACCCGGGACCGCTGAGTCCGTACCTGGCGGCGGCGGTGAACCCGTTCGTGGGGGCGGGGGTGCTGGCGCTGATCCTGGCGGTGCTGACGCGCATGGCGCTGCTCAGCCTGGCGGATTTGAGTTATGTCCTGCCGGTAACGGCCATCGGGTACGTGCTGGCCACGTTTCTGGGCATGACGTGTCTGCACGAAGCGGTGTCGGGCGAGCACTGGCTGGGCACGATCCTGATTTTCCTGGGAGCCGCGCTGGTGGGCTCGACGGCGCACTCCACGACGGAGCCTCTACCCGCAAGGCAGGCTGTCCTGGAAACCGTGGCGTGCGCCCAGGCGGAGGGGCAAGTCGAATGAGGTGGATTCTGCTTGCCGTCGTGGTGGCGGGCACGGTGCTGAGCGACCTGCTGCAAAGCTACGAGATGAAGCGGGTAGGGGCGCAATCGGTCAAGCCGCGCGGGTTGATGCGGCTGGCGCGGATGATTGTGGAGCGGCGGTTCCTGGCGCTGTCCATCGCGTGCATGGCAGCGGCGTTCTTCGCGTTTATGGCGCTGGTGCGGATCGCGCCGCTGAGCTTCGCGGTGCCGGCTTCTGCCTCGAGCTTTGTGCTGGAGACGATTCTGGCGAAAGTGGTGCTGCGGGAGCGCATCGGCGCCCGGCGCGCGGCGGGGGCGCTGATCGTGCTGTGCGGGGTGATTTTGGTGGGGCGGTAAGGGGGAGAGCCGGAAGCCTGCGGTGCTGGTCTCGGGACAGATTGCGGTTTTAGCTGTCGATGTTTCCTGTTCCGAGGGTTCGCTTTCCGTCACCTTAAGTGACGGGCGGGTGGTTTCGGTGCCACTCGTCTGGTTTGCACGGCTTGCGGATGCCTCGCCTCGGCAACGATCGGACTGGGAGTGATCTCCGCGAACGCCGTTTGAGGCCAATGTCACCCTAGCGGGAGTTTATTAAAACTCCGGGCCCGTTCTTAGCCAAGCTCCTGTGTGTAAATGATTTCGGATGTTCTGATCTGTATATACGTAATCGGCTGGGCATTTGGGGGTCGTGCCGCTTCTGGAAATAATCCTTAACTTGCCTTCTGGAATGAGTGTATATACGTAATTGATGGCTTCCCTCCAAGCCTACCAGTCGCACGGAATTCGCTATTACCGTATCATCGAGTCTTTTCGCCAGGACGGCAAGCCGCGCCTTCGTGTGGTCGCCCATCTCGGCCGCGTGGAGGACAGCCAACAAGCAGTTCGTCACTACAAAGAGTTAGCCAACGTCGAGCGCGCCTTTCGCAGCCTGAAGAGTGTGGATCTCAAAATTCGACCCATTCATCATCATCTGGAGGAACGGGTTTGTGCACACGTGTTCCTCTGTATGCTGGCGTATTATGTCGAGTGGCATATGCGTCAGGCACTCGCTCCGATGTTGTTTGACAATCACGATCCGGCCGCCGGCGAGGCGCTGCGTCCTTCCATCGTGGCGTAGCGAGTGAAGGTTTCACGCCTTTCGGTAGCATCATGGTAGAGTTGGGCATGTCCTATTTCGTCAGCGTCCAGGATGATGCCGGTCACCTTACCTCTTTCATCAACCTCGACTAGGTCCGCATGATTACGGATATCAGCCCCGACGGCTGCAAAGTCCACTTGGGAGCCAATTTCACGGCCATAATCAATGGCGCGGAATCCGCGAAGCAGTTTCTCATGCTTGTCGCAAAGTACTCTGCGAGCAGTGCGCCGGCCGACGAAACTACTTCGGTGCCGCCGGCAGCGCCTGCCAGTTAAGCAGTTAAGCAGCGGCCGAATATCGCCCGTCGGTGATGATTATGGGCGTAAATCTCCTGGGTGGTCCGGACGGGGCTATGGCCCCGGCCAGCAGGGCCGATGTGCTCGTGGGAGAAGCCGTGTACCAGTTCATGTACCAATTAGCGCCGAACACTCCGCACGGTCCGCAATTTGCGCGCGCCTCCGCGTATAGTTATCATATATTTACGCCCTTGCCCCTTGCCTTGGGCGCAGGGGGTCGGGCGTTCAAATCGCCCCGCCCCGACCATGAAATTAAAAGACTTATCGCAATTGTTACACGCGTCGAATTCCTGAGTTTGTGTGCACTTGTGTGCAGTTCGGAGCCGTTCTGACCGGATGTTGGCCCCGATAACTTCCGGCACCACTCGGCCCGAATCAGGCGTACTTTCCGGTATGGGCGTTTTTCGTCAAGGCGCCCCGACCTGCCCACGTTCAGCAAGTCCTCTCAGGGTTGGCCTCCGGCCTGCTGACCACCATAGGGTGGCCTTTGACCCAACCACTGGCCGTCGGGCAAAATGGCGATTCCACTCTCGCAACCTGCACTATAGACCACTGTATAAATGATGCAATAATGGTACAGGAGACGAGTTCCTGTGCCAAGACCGAAGGGTAGTGCGGATCTCCTGTCCGACCGGCGTCGGCGCGCCTTGGCGTTGCTGAAG
>JAJYLS010000181.1 GCA_021787555.1 Acidobacteriota bacterium
CTCAACGGCGTCACTCGGGAGCCCGACCTACGGAAAACCAAGTATACAGGAAAGCTAGCGGAGTGTCTACATCCGGGATAATTTCCATAATTTCCCTAATTGATCTACATTGTCAGCTTACACTTACGAGAAGACCGCCCGGTTCGCGATCAGCAGAGGATAATCCCGAACCGGCAGATTGCCGATCGACACCGTGCCGCCCCCGCGCGACACATGGGTAAGCGGCGATATCTCCCCCGAAAGCAGGTCCACCAGAACCGGCTCCTCCAAACGGCCACCCGTCCCGCTCCAGAGCTGTATGCGGGCCGTGGCGGGTGCCGGATCCGCCATCGGATCGGCAGGCAGCCAGTAGGCGTAGATCGCCGAGCCGTGCCGCAGGAAACTGGCCCACTCCACCTCGCAGGCTTTGCTGGAAGACGGCATCCGGTCGAAGCGGGCCAAAAAATCGGCGCGGCGGGTATCGGCATCGAAAAGCGCGCACACGTTGCGGTAAGCGTAATAAGACGGCTTCGGCGTGTAATCCGCGCCGCGGAGCAGTCCCTTGGCGTTAGTTTGGCCGCTCTTCCCCGTGCTCCACACGTAATTCACCATGTCCACCGTGTGGAAGTAACTGGTGACCTCGATTTCCAGGGACAGGTCGATCAGAATGCGCCGCAGCAGCCATTTCGCCTGGCGCGTCTCGTTCCACGCCAGGTCGCGGAGCGCGCCTGCGCTGTTGCCGGTAGATGGCGCGCCATTCTCGCCTTGCCAGATCGCCATGCCTGGCTTGTAGCGCGCAATCATGCCGCGGAACGTGCGGATCTCCGGGGCGTAGTTCAATTCCGGCCGTGGGCGATAGGGGTGAAAGCTGATCTTGTCCACATACTCGCACAGCCCCGCCTGGCAACAACCCTCGGCATAATCCAACGCTGGAAAGCCGGCGAAAGCTCCTCCGATCACTACTGCCTTGGGGAGCCGCCTGCGGATCGCTTGTGCCGTGATCCTGACGAGTTCGACGTAGCGGGCCGGATCGGGTTTATCCGGATGCCAAAAACCGGATATGTTCGGCTCGTTCCAGATTTCCCAGTGCCGCACACGCGTGGCGAAATGCTCGGCCAGTTTCCCGGTATAGCGCAGCCACGCCGCGCGCGTCTCCTCGCTCGCCAGCGGCACCCATCCTACCGCGAATTCATTCGGTGCCGCGGGCGTGTACAGGCGATTTCCGTACCCCAGATTGAACCATGGCTGAATCCCGATCTTCAGCAGGTTGTCCACCGCCGAATCGAGCCACGCGAAATCGTATTGACCTTTGCTGGTTTCCGTCCGCGCCCAGCCCGTCTGGCAGCGCGCCCACTTCACCCCCAGATTCGCCAAATACGGATACGTCCGCCCGGGATCGAACATCCTCCGGTCCAGGGTCTCGAAACCAATCGACAGCGGCGACGCGGCAATCGACTTGGAAGGCCGCGGCTGGATTTTCTCCACGCCGGGCGCCTGTGCCGCTGCGGCGGCGGCAGCGGGCATCTGGAGAAATGTTCGACGAAACATTGGGGGCATCGACCCCGCTTAAGCCTGCACTCTCTCCCTCACGTTGAATTCCAGCTTCCACCGCCGCCCGTCTCGAGCTACGCACCACAGTTGCAACACGCCCGTTTCGGTGACCACCGTTTCGAACGCCACCGGAACGATCTCCGACGATTTCTCCCCCGTGTCGAACGCCACTTCCATGGGCGCCAGCTCGGAGAGCTCGTCTCCAATGTCCTCGATCAGGTCGCCGGGTTCGTCGTTCTTGCGCGCGGCCGAGGTGAAGAAGCGAAACTCCGCGGGCTGGCCGACAATCAACCCGAACTCCCGCCCGGGAATGCGCACCTCGGTTCCTTCTTCCATGCCGAACGGCACCACCGTCAGCGCCTTCAGCGGGGCGGGGAAGCCGGGCACCGAAGGCATGGCGCTTTCGACGCCCACGTAATAACTCCGCGGTACGCCGCCGTGAATCCGCACGCCGCGCCCGCGCCGCGCCAGGCCATAGTACGCCGCGCCCCGCGAAACCGCGTGCATCAGGTCTTCGCCCGAAAGCGCGCGCACCGCCCGCATGCCCTCTTCCGCCAGCCAGGAATTCAGCGTCTCCAGGATTCGGTCGCGCACCAGGCCGGCGTTCAGCACCCCGCCGTTGAACAGCACGTGCGTAGGACACGCCAGCCCGCTTGCACCGCGGCGCACCGCGCCGTGCTCCGAAGTCGCCTCCTGCTGTCGCAGAAAGCGCGCCATGTGCCGCGTGATGGCCGCATCCGCGGCGTAGGGCAGCCCCAGCTCCTGTAGCGCCATCCGCCTCTGCTGCGCCGGCATCTGCGTGCTCGGACCCAGCGGCAAAAATCCGCCCGCCAGCACCTCCTCGATGTCGCTGCGCAGTAGCGCCGCCTTGATCGTTCCCCCCACCAGCCCCGTGCCTTTGCCCAAAACCGTGACCGGCTGCTCCTTGGCCTTGGAACCCGGCTCCAGCAGTTTTTCTTTCGCCACGCGGCAGTTGGCCCAGAGCTGTTGAAGCTGGCGCGTATCGATGCGCGTTCCCTTTTCCGCCAGCCGCTGCGAGACCACGCCCGCCAGCGCCAGGTCGATGTTGTCCCCGCCCAGCAGGATGTGCTCGCCCACCGCCACGCGGTTCAGCCCCAACTCGCCCGCGGATTCGGTAACCGCGATCAGCGTGAAATCGGTGGTCCCGCCGCCGATATCCACCACCAGAATGAGGTCCCCCACCTCCACGCGCTCGCGCCAGTCGGGATGCCGCTCGATCCACGCGTAGAACGCCGCCTGCGGCTCTTCGAGCAGCGCCATGTTTTCGTAGCCCGCCTGTTTGGCCGCTTCCAGCGTCAGCTCGCGCGCCACCGCGTCGAAGGATGCCGGCACCGTCACCAGCACCTGCTGCGCCGTGAAAGGCGCCTCCGGCATGCGGTGGTCCCACGCCTCGCGCAGATACGCCAGATAGCGCCGGCTGGCTTCCACCGGCGAAATCGTCTCGACGCCCTGCGGCGCGCGGAAGGGCAGCAGCGCCGCCGTGCGGTCCACGCCCGAATGCGACAGCCACGACTTGGCCGAAGAGACCAGCCGTCCCGCGTTTTCCACCCCGCGCTTCTGCGCCAGCCGTCCGGCCACGTATCCCCGCCCCGCATCCCACGGCAGCGCGATCGTGCCTTCCGGAAAATCCGACGGCCCCGGCAGGTATAGAAACGATGGCAGCAGATCTTCGTCCCGCACCTCGCCCGCATTCACGAGCTGCGGGATGCCCAGCAACTGCACTTTGGCTGCCGCGAACGGGTCCGCATCCGGCCGGATCTCCGCATAAGCCAGCGCGGAGTTGGTCGTTCCCAGGTCGATTCCAATAACGTACTTCGGTTCCACAGGCGCTTACTCGATCTCGATTTCCGCCGGAGCGATGACGCTCACGTCCTGCCGCGCCGCTACCGTGGGCAGATCGATCTTGGCGGCGCGCCATCCTTTATGGCGCAAAGTGCCGCCCGAAGGCGGCGTCGCTGGCACGTTGCCGATGAATTTGACCGCGTTCGGATCGCTCGCCGGCGCCTTGGCGAAGGTGCCCTCGACGCCGTCGATCACCGGCTGGAGCGTCATGTAGCGGCGCAGCGAGTCGCGGCACTGGTCGTGCATCTCGCGCACCGCCGCCCCCACCTGGTCGTCGGAATACGCGGCGATGTCCTCCATCAGAAAATCCACCAGGCGCGAATCGCGCTGCAAAATTCCCAGAATCTGGAGCGCGCCGTCGGATGGTGGCCGCGCGGCAGCCGGCGCAGCCGCGGCAGCGGCTTTTGGCGCGGCCGCCTCGCGGCGCGACAAATGCAGCTCCGTCAACGCCCCGTCGGAAAGCGCGCCATGAAACAAAATGTTAAAGAAACAGCGGAAGGCCAGAACAAGACGGCTCACGGATATGACTCCAAGAGCTTAGGATATCAGCCTACCGCCGAAAAACTGATAACTGAAAACTGATACTGACAGCTTCCTACGCCAGTTCCAGTTCGATCGCCTTCGCGCCCGTATCCAGCCGCACAATGCGGAACGTGCGGATCTGCCCGGCGCGCGCCGATTCCCGCGCGGTCGCGCCGGCCGATGCTCCACCCTTCCACTTGGCGGCGAGCTGCGAGCTCAGCGCGGAAAGATCGGCCTTGCTCTCGGGCGCCTTTTCCTCCGTCTCTTCGGCGGCGGCGTTGTTCACCCGGCAGGTCGCGTGGATGCCCTCGCCCAACTCGACCCGCACGCGCCCATGCGACGCGTCCACGATGCGCCCGGTTACCTGGTCGCCGGGCTTGTGCTCGGCAATGTATTCGTCCAGGCTGGTGGGCACCAGTTGCTTCATGCCCAGCCGCAACCGCCGCTTTTCGGCGTCTATTTCGAGCACCTGCGCCTTCACCTGCTGCCCGGCCTTCAGCACGTCCTGCGGATGGTTGATCCGCTTCTCCACGCTGATGTCCCCAACGTGGATCATGCCCTCCACGCCCTCCACCACCTTCACGAACGCGCCGAACTTTTGCAGCGAGACGACCGTCCCTTCCACCACCGCCCCCGGCGCGTATCTCCGCGCCGCATCGGCCCATGGATCGCCCAGCGCCTGCTTCAATCCCAGCGAAATCCGCCGCTCGCCCTGGTTCACGCCGAGAATCAGCACGTCCACCTGTTCGCCCGCCTTCACCACGTCGGATGGCTTCCGCGCCTTCTTCGACCAGGACATCTCCGACATGTGGATCAGCCCTTCCACACCCTTTTCCAGTTCCACGAACGCGCCGAAATCGGCGATGCGCGTCACCGTGCCATGCACCCGGTCGCCCACTTTGTATTTTTCGTTGACCAGGTCCCACGGATGCGGCAGAAGCTGCTTCAGGCCGATAGCGATGCGGCGCTTGCCCACGTCGACTTTCAGCACCTTGGCCTCTACCTGCTGTCCCACCGCCAGCACGTCCGTCGGCTTGTTCACCCGGCTCCAGCCGATGTCCGCCACGTGCAGCAGCGCGTCCACGCCCCCGATGTCCACAAAAGCGCCGTAGTCCGTCAGGCTGCGCACCACGCCCTGTACCGTCTCGCCTTCCTGAACTTCGCTGTAGCGGCGTTCCTTGGCCGCGCGCTCTTCCTCTTCCAGCACCGCGCGGCGGTCCACCACCACGTCCTCGTCCGCAACATCCAGCTTGATGATCCGGCACTGGATCTCCTGCCCGATCAGCCTTTCCATTTCGGCGGCCTCTTTGGCGCCGCTCCTCGAAGCCGGCATAAACGCGCGCACGCCCACATCCACGCTCAGCCCGCCCTTGACCACCGCCGTCACCATGCCCGCGATGGCCGCCTTGTCGGCGAACGCCTTTTCGAGCGAAGACCAGTCCTTCGGCCGCTCCACCTTAATGCGCGAAAGCTCGTAATAGCCTTCCGGACCGCGGCCCTTGATCGACACGATGACCTTGCTGCCGACCTCCACGGTCTCGCCGGCATTCTGGAATTCCACGAGCGGAATCATGCCTTCGGTCTTGAAGCCGATGTCGAGCAGAACCGAGGGTCCGGAGATCGCGACCACCGTTCCTTCCAAGCCGCGCCCGCCCTCTTCGGGCTTGTGCGCGTGCGAGCTCTCGTATTGCGAAAGAATGTCGCCGAAGGATTCTTCTGGCTGATTGGGCATTGCGGATCCGGAACCGATGGAGGATTCCTGGTCCAGGGCTGTTGGATTGGGCATGAGACTTCTTCTTTCATTGTGGCATAATCCGGGTGGGATATCACACGTGCGTTCCAGACTCGTGCGGCCTCAGGATTTCGTTTGGGTCGCGGCCTTCGCGGTCCTGGCCGCCACCAGCCAGTACCACGGGACGCGGGAAATGTCGCTGCTCTTCGCCTTCGCCGCCGTGCAGGTGGCCGAGCCGAAAATTCCCGCCCTGGCCACCACCCGCGGGCGCGTCCTGTGGACTTTGCTCAAGCTCGCGCTGGTCTACCTGTTGATCGGCTTCACCGGCGGACTCACCAGCCGCTATTGGGTCGTTCTGCTGCTGCCCGTGGTCTCCGCCGCCACCGCGCTCGGGCTCGTCGCCAGCCTGATTTTCGCTTCGCTCGCCAGTATCTCCTATCTCTCCTTCCTGGCGTTTGTCGATTGGCGATACTACACCATCGATTCGCCCGAAATCAGCGAGATCATCCTGCGCGTCGTGCTGTTCGTCATGGTCGGCAACTTGGCCGCGACCCTCGCCGAGGAGCTGCGCATGCAATCGGAATCCAGCCGCCGCACGGCCATGCAACTCGCCGAAGCCAACGTGCAGCTCCGCAATGCCACCGAGGCCGTGCGGCGCTCCGATCGCCTCGCCGCCCTCGGGCAGCTATCCGCCGGCCTCGCCCACGAATTGCGCAACCCGCTCGGAACCATCCGCGCCTCCGCCGAAATGCTCGGCCGCACCGTTAGCGGCGAGAACGAAATCGCGCGCGAGGTCACCGGTTTCATCTCCTCGGAAGTGGACCGCGCCAATTCGCTCATCACCCGCTTCCTGCAATTCGCCCGCCCGCTCGAGCTCAAACTCGCCCCGGCCGATCTCGCGCACGTGCTCGACCGTTCCATTGCCGAAGCCGCGCGCGAGGCCCCCGGAATCGCCATCTACAAGAACTACGCCCCCGAGATCCCGCCCTTCCCCTTCGACGCCGAGCTGGTCGAGCGCATCTTTTACAACCTCGTGCTGAATGCCGCCCAGGCCACCCCGGCCGGCGGAGCGGTCACCGTGAAAACCCGCGCCGCGGCCGGAACCGCCGAGATCGCGGTCATCGATCGCGGTTCCGGCATCGACCCCAAAAATCTCGACAGCATCTTCAATCCGTTTTTCACCACCAAGCCGCAAGGCGTCGGACTCGGCCTGGCCATCGTCTCCAAAATCGTGGACGAGCACGGCGGTAAGATAACGGTCGAGAGCGACCCCGGCAAGGGCAGCATCTTCCGCGTCCTTCTGCCCATGACACTCAAAACTCAAAACTGATAACTAATGAAAAAACGCATCCTGGTCGTCGAAGACGAAGAAAAGCTGCGGCGCGTGGTCGAGCTCCAGCTCATGTCCGCGGGCTTCGACGTGGATAAGGCCGCCGCCGCCGAGGAGGGCCTCCGGGTTGTCGACCGCGCCGACCTGGTGATCACCGACCTCAAGCTCCCCAATATGGACGGCCTGGAGTTCCTTAGCCTCATCCGCCGCCAGAACGCCCACGTGCCAGTCATCCTCATGACCGCTTTCGGCAGCGTCGAGACCGCCGTCGCGGCCATGAAGAAGGGCGCCACCGATTTCCTCCAGAAGCCCTTTTCCCTCGATCACCTGATGCAGGTAATCCAAAAGGCCCTCGAAGTGCGCGACCTCCGCGACGAAAACCGGAAGCTCAAAGAGGAACTCGGCCGCCGCTACGAATACGACAACATCATCGGCCGCAGCCCCGCCATGCAGGAGATTTTCGCCACCGTCGAGCGCGTGGCCCCCACCCGCGCCACCGTCCTGCTGGCCGGCGAAAGCGGCGTCGGCAAGGACCTCATCGCCCGCGCCATCCATTTCCACTCGCCCCGCCGCGACCGCCCCCTGGTGAAGATCAACTGCACCGCCATCCCCGAAAACCTCATGGAAAGCGAACTCTTCGGCTACGAAAAGGGCGCCTTCACCGGCGCCCAGACCAGCAAGCCCGGCAAGTTCGAGCAGGCCGACACCGGCACCGTCTTCCTGGATGAAATCGGCGATGTGCCGCCCGCCGTCCAGGTCAAGCTACTGCGCATTTTGCAGGAGCGCGAATTCGAGCGCCTCGGCAGCAACGTCACCCGCCGCATCGACGTGCGCGTCGTCGCCGCCACCAACCAGGACCTGCGCGAAGCGCTCGAGCAGGGCACCTTCCGCGAGGACCTCTACTACCGCCTGAACGTCGTCCCCATGAACATCCCGCCGCTGCGCGACCGCAAGCAGGACATCCCTTTTCTGGCGAACCATTTTCTGAAGAAGCTCGCGCCCGAAACCGGCAGCCGCGCCGAATCCATCTCTCCGGCGGCCATCGAAAAGCTGATGGGCTACCATTGGCCCGGCAACGTCCGCGAGTTGGAAAACGTCATCGAGCGCAGCCTGGTCATGTGCACCGGAACCGAACTCGATGCCGCCGATATCCGTCTGGAGCCCGCGCCCAGCCGCAATGACCGCGCCCACAACGATACGCACTTCCTCCCCGAAGGCATGACCCTCGATCAATACGAGCAGGATCTCATCCGCGAAGCCCTGCGCCGCGCCGACGGCAACAAGAGCCAGGCCGCCCGCCTCCTCGGCCTGAGCCGCAACGCCCTCCGCTACCGCCTCACCCAGATGGGCATGGAAGCCTGATTACGAAGCCGCGCCGGTAAGCCGTCTACTCCGACGGGCCTTCCTCCCTCTTTTCCAGCGCGCACGCCAGCAGGCGCGAAAGTCCGAGCTGCGCAGCCCACGATCGCGTGTAAATGAGGTCCGGATCCGGGTTGCCGGCGACGATCCCCAGAATGTCCCTCCACTGCCTCTCGGAGATTTCGCCGCCCGCCTGATACCACTGCAATTTGGCCAGCAAAATGTCTTCGGCCGTCTCCACCGGATATTCCGTACCACTCGCTCCCAAGCTCCCTGGCGAATCGTTCGGCCTGCGGCGCCCCGATAGCGGCGACAATGTCCACATCCAGCGTTGCTCGCGCGACTCCCCGCGCCGAGGACGCCATCGACCCGCCGATCGCGTACGCGATCCCCAGGCGATCGAGAACCGTCGCAAGCGATCTCAGTGTGCCCGCCAGAGGATTCATCGGTCCTCGGGCAATACATCACCGTATGCCTGCCGAAAGAGTTCCCGGCCGAGCGTCATCCGGGCATAGCGCAGCAGGATCTCGTGCTCGTCCGCGTGCGGATACCGCTCTCTGAGCCCCGCTTCAGCGAATCCGCGCACCACCTCGGACCAATCCAGCATCTGCTGGAATTTCTCCGCCGGCGATTTCCGCCGCTGGAGCCCGAGGAACACCTTCCAGGCTTCCGGCGATGTATCGGCGGGCCGCACAATCTACATTACACCATCCCACGCTCACCGCAGCATCCCGAAAATCGCCTCCGCCCCGCGGTAGCTCCATTCCGACATCCACGGCCCCAGCTTGGTGTATTCGATCGCCACCAGCAGCAGAATGAACCCGAACCGCGACAGCTCCGAATAAACCACCACCGGAATGCGCGCCGCCAGCAGCAGCTTGGAACCGTCCAGCGGCGGCACCGGCAGCAGGTTGAACAGCGCCAGGTAAAGGCTCAGCAGCACGCCCTGCTCGGCGAAGCGGCTGAACGCGGGCAGCGCATGCACCGTGCCGATCGCCAGCGCCGCCAGGATCACCGCCATCGCCACGTTCATCGCCGGTCCCGCCAGCGAAACCATCGCCAGCCCATTCAGCCCGCCGCGCAGCTTCGACGGGTTCGTCCTCACCGGCCGCCCCCATCCCAGAAATCCGCCTCCCAGCAGCGACGTGAAAAACGGCAGAATTGCCGTTCCCAGCCAGTCCACGTGCGCCAGAGGGTGCAGCGTCACCCGCCCTTCCCGCATCGGCGTGTCGTCCCCCAGTTGCGTGGCCACCCACGCGTGCGCGAATTCGTGCGGCGCGGTCAGTATCCAAAGCAGCAGCACGTTCACCAGCGCCATCTCGATATTCAGGTGCATGTTTTTGTGATTTCTATGACTTGCGGCGCATCACGAAAGCCCAGAAAAGCAGCGTCAGGGCCGCTACTGCTTCCGAAATCGCTACCCGATGCGCCATCGGCAGTCTACTTTGTATTCTACGTGGTATCATAAGGTTTAACACCCTTAGTTCTTTCCTGAGGTCAAATCCACTTGGCTGAAATTGCAGGTTGCAGGCGCACGCTCGAAATCTCGGTCCCTGTCCAGGAGGTCGAGAGCGAGACGGGCCGCGTCACCGCCGACGTCCAGAAGCGGGCCAAGCTCCCCGGCTTCCGCCCCGGTAAGGCCACCCCGTCGTTGATCCGCAGGCACTTCGCCGGTGAGATCCGGCAGAGGGTGCTGGAAAATCTCATCCCCAAGTATTTGCAGCAGCAGGTCGAGGCCGAAAACCTCAAGATGGTGGGCCGCCCGGATATCAGCGAGGTCCATTTCCACGACGGCGAGCCCCTCACCTTCAAGGCCGAATTCGAAATCATCCCGGATATCGAACTCGGCGAATACGAGGGCGTCGAAGTCCCCTACCAGGATCCGGAGGTGACCGGCGAGGACATCGACAAGCGCCTCGAAGCCCTCCGCGACCAGAAGGCCCAGTACGTCAATCTCGATCCGCGGCCCATCCAGGACGGCGATTACGCGGTCGTCGCCCTCGAAAGCCTCTCCGGTGTGGAAGGCGAGCCCATCAAGCAGGACGAGATGGTGCTCGAAATCGGCGGCGCCGATACGCTTCCGGCCTTCACCGAAAATCTCCGCGGTGCCTCCCCCGAAGAGGAGAAGGAATTCGAGATCGCCTACCCCGAAGACTATGGCTCGGAGCGCCTGGCGGGTAAAACCATCCGCTTCCGGGCGACGGTCAAGGGCATCCGGAAAAAAGAGCTACCCGAAGTCAACGATGAATTCGCGCAGGATCTGGGCGACTATCGGAATGTCGAAGAACTGCGCGAGGCCATCCGGAAGTCCCTCTTCGCCGAGCGCCAGCGGGAGGCACAGGAAGAAGCCCGCAACCAGATCGTGGACAAGCTCTTGGAGACGCACCAGTTCCCCGTTCCGGACGTATTCGTCGAGCGCCAGTTGCAAAACCGCCTCGAGCAGCTCCTCCACGCCATGAATGCGGAAGGCATGGACTTGCGGAATACGAAGTTGGACATGGATAAATTCCGGGAAACGCAGCACGACAAGGCCTTGCGCGAGGTCAAGGCTTCCATGCTGCTGAACCGGATTGCGGAGCGCGAACACATCGCGCCCACGCGGGATGAAGTCGACCGTCAGGTCGAGCAGATTGCGCGCCAGCAGCACGAGCCCGTGGCGGCTGTGCGCCTGCGCTTCGAAAAGGATGGCACGCTCGGGCGCATCGCCAGCCACATCCAGACGGAGAAGACCTTGGCTTTTCTTTTCGAACACGCGCGCAAGACGGCTTAAAAACTGCGGCGTAGGGGCTGGCTCACAAACCGGCGCCTCATCCGGTCCCTACAGTACCGCTCAACGGTATTACCAGATTGCTAAGAAAGTCTTTTCAGGTGATAATAGAGACGAAAGCGATTGCGGTTCCCTGCCCCGGCGGTGACCGGGAAGTTCCCCGGCTACAGCCTGGGTGCCCTCTGGGCCCGGAAGAGGAGATGACTGCGTGAAGCGTGCCGGATCCGATGATGCTTTGCGATGCTCGTTTTGCCATAAAAGCCAGGACGTAGTTGGAAAGCTCATCTCATCCCCCAGCGACTACCCCCGCGCCTACATTTGCGACGAGTGCATCGCCGTCTGCAATTCGATTCTGGAGGACGACAAGGTCGAGCCTCCCTCCGGAACCCCCAACAAGATTCCCAAGCCCCTGGAAGTCAAGGAGTTCCTCGATCAGTACGTAATCGGC
Organism: Acidobacteriota bacterium; assembly: GCA_021787555.1. Taxonomy (GTDB): domain Bacteria; phylum Acidobacteriota; class Terriglobia; order Bryobacterales; family Bryobacteraceae; genus JAJYLS01. The sequence goes on from JAJYLS010000181.1 coordinate 11,552, forward strand.
CAGGAAGCCACCAAGAAAAAGCTCGCTGTGGCCGTCTACAACCACTGCAAGCGGATTCACATGAACCGCATGCGCAATACTGAGGTCGAGCTCCAGAAGTCCAACATCCTCCTGATCGGCCCCACCGGGACCGGCAAGACTTTGATGGCGCAAACCCTCGCCAAAATCCTGGATGTGCCCTTCGCCATCGTGGATGCCACCACCCTGACCGAAGCCGGCTACGTGGGTGAGGATGTCGAGAACATTATCCTCAAACTCCTCCAGGCTGCCGACGGCGACGTGCAGAAATGCCAGCAGGGAATCATCTACATCGACGAGATTGACAAGATCTGCCGCAAGGACGAAAACCCGTCGATCACCCGCGATGTCTCCGGCGAAGGCGTGCAGCAGGCGCTCCTGAAAATTCTCGAGGGCACCGTGGCCAATGTCCCGCCGCAGGGTGGCCGTAAGCATCCGCACCAGGAATTCACGCCGGTGGATACCACCAACATCCTGTTCATTTGTGGCGGCGCTTTCGTGGGCCTCGAAAAAGTTATCGCCCGGCGCACCGGCAAGAAGTCCATGGGCTTCCTTCAGGAAGAAGATGGCAAGGGCGTCGTCATCCGGCCCTCCTCTACCACCAGCGGCAGGCGCGATATCGACCTGCTTTCTCAAGTGCAGCCGATGGACCTAGA
>JAJYLS010000182.1 GCA_021787555.1 Acidobacteriota bacterium
GTTGTCGAACGCCATGCCCCGCACTTCCTCCGCGGCCGAGCCGCCCAGGTAGGTGGTATAGAGCAACGAATTCGGCCCCGGCTGCGTCGGGTCCAGAACCCCGATCAACAGGTTCTCGATGCCCTTCAGGTTGCCGCTGTAGGATGGCCCGGCCAGCGGAAACTGCTTCGAGAGTGTCGAGCCGCTGAAATAGATCAGCCCGTTCGGCCCCACCAGGATGTTGCGGCCGTCGTCGATGTCCTCGCCGCCGATGTAAGTGGAATACAGCAGCGTCCCCGCCACCGGATCCACCTGCGCGATGAAGATATCCGCCGGGCCCCACAGCACCGGAGCATAGGCGTTGCTGGTGATCGGGAAATCGGTGGAGGCCGTCTGGCCGATCACGTAGATCAGCCCGTTGCTGTCCACCGCAATGCCGCGCCCGTCGTTCTCGCCCGTCGAGCCGCCCAGGTACGCCGAGTACAGCAGCCCGCTGGTCCCCTGGTTGGGATCCAGTTGCACCACAAACGCCTGCGTCGCCGAGCTCACCACGTTGTTCTCGAACTGATTTCCCGCCAGCGGAAAATCCGACGAGGTGGTGGTGCCGGTGAGGTACATAACTCCGTTGGCATCCACGTCCAATCCCAAGGGAATATCGTCGCCGGATCCGCCCAGGTAACTCAAATAAATGGGGTTGTTCCCGCCTGCGGGCGTGGTATCGAGGACGGCGAGGAACATGTCGAGCCCTCCGGCGCTAGCCATGCTGTACGGGGTGCCCATGTAGGGAAGACCGCTCTGATCGGTGAACCCGGCAACGTAAAGCAGTCCGTTCGGCCCCATCTTGACGGCCGTGACCTGATCGGTTCCCGTGCTGCCCAGGTAAGTCAGGTAGGTGATGGTGGGATCGATCGTCAGCGCGCGCCGGCGGTCGTAATTTCCCAACTCGAAGGCCACGCGGTTGCGGCCCAGCAGCCGGTAGCGTCCGGAGATTTCGCGCCGTGTGCCCGTCGCGGCATCCTGGTAAACCCGCGGCTTCTTTTGCAGCACGCGCTGGCCCGCTTTTTCCAGCAGCAGATCGCCCTCCGGCGTGAGGCTCAGGTGCGCCGCGCCGCGGAAATCGAGGCGAATGGCGCTGGGATCGGCCCCCGGCTGGATTACGAAATCATACTCCAGGTGGTCCCGGTTCCCGTAATAAACCACGTCGATGCCCGGGTAAACCGACCGGTAGCGGATGCGCGCGTAGCTGGGAACCGCGGCGCGCCAGCGGTCGCGCGCGCCCAGGTAATAATCGGTGCGCAGGCGCAGCGGATCGAGCGGCTGAATTTCGGCGGCCCCACGGGCGTTTTCGAGCAGGATATCCACGCGGTGGGAATCAGCAAACACGACGGAGGCGCCCCGGTCCGTAAGCGCCAGCGTATAGCTGCCGGCGCGCGCGGCGAACCGCACGGCGGAATTCCATTGACCCCGGTTGGCTTCGAAGCGCAGCGGCATGCGTGCCCAAGCCGTCCGGCCCCGCGCGAGGACCGGGTCGCCCTCCGGGCCGGGCGCGGGCACCGCGGCACTGGCCGCCAGTGCGCTCGCGAGCACTAAGGCAAAGCGAGACAAACGGAACATAACCGGTAATCTCTATTAGAACATGCGCCGCAAGCGCATGAAACTGGGCCGTTTGCTCACGGGTGTGAACGCGGGTGGCATAGCTGCAGGCCAGACCGCTCCCTTCGGTCGCGGCTCAGTGTGGAGCGTCGTTGCGGAGCCGCGACCGAAGGGTGCGGTTTCGCGGAATACGTTGCCGGTTGGCATTGGCCGTGGCGTCCGGGCAGAAAACCTCGTTCGCCGAAAGGTCGGCGAACAGATTCGGGCTGGATGCCGTAAGGGGAATCCCGCTCCGCGCTAGCCCCGTTCACCGTCACCCGCATCGCCACCGATACCGCTACATTGATCTGCCTCGCCGAAACGTAGAGCAAAGGCGCCTGTCTGCCGTCGAAGGTAATCGACACCCCCGCGATCGATGGATCGCTTCCATCCGGCGCCGCCACGCCCACCGCCGGCCCCAGGTTCGCGCCCGCTGCGTCCAGCTTCGTCAGGTAACCCGAATAGCTTCCCGGCGGCTTCACCGTGAACGGATATTGCGCGCTGAGCAGCGGGCCGGTAACGTAGGCGTTGCCCGCGGCATCCACCGCCAGGCCCGTATTATCCGTGGATCCCGCGAGGCCGCTTGTGTCGTTCAACCCGGTCGAATAAATCAGCTTGGCGCCCCTTCATCTTTGTGCACCCGTACGACAAGTGGCTGTGAGCGCCCAACGACCAATCTGTCGATTCATCGTGAGCCTCCTACTTGGTTCTTTCGCCGTTGAGCTTTCTTGCTGCCCGAGCCGGTGTCAGCAGCTCCACCGCCCCTCACCCATGCATCCACCTCCGGCGTGGTGACCGGTCGCGAACCTTGATGAGTCACCCGGGGCCGACAGCGTCGCTGCCGATAGGATCGCTGGCGAACGCGGTGAGCCTCTCTGCCGGCTTCAGTTCGTTGATAACGACCGCTGGCAGCGCGTCGTTAGCCGATGGCCGTCGCCCCGGTGCTCATAAACGAAGCTCAACTCTTTCTAGCTATAGCTACACGCGGCAAAGCCGCACGTACGGGAATTGTTACCTTCTCGCCGAATTCGCCGGGGCCGCTAATCGCGGGAATCGCCTACGTCGAAGAAGGAACGTTTACGGATGGCCGCTGGATTGGGGGCCGCTGCCTGAACGACGACGAGAACGGCCAGCGGCAGGACCTGCGAAATTGGAGTGATGCTTCGCCGCGATGCCGAAGGCGAGTGCGAGGAACGCCGGCACGCCAACGTTCGAACATCCTTCACGAAGGCGCGGGATGAAAGTTGAGCCCGGGCAGCGGTATGCTGTGAGCCTGAGAATCATTTTGGTAAGGAGGGATTAGCGTGAACAATCCAGCGGAATCCAGCCCGGCAACCCGTCGCGGTTTTCTGGGCGCCATGACCGCGGTCACCGCGGCTTCCTATCATCGCGTGCTGGGGGCCAACGACCGCGTCGGCATTGGCTTCATCGGGTATGGGCTGATCGGAAAGCAGCACATCCACAACTTCAAGACGTCGTTTCCGGATGTGGACCGCGTCGCCATGTGCGACGTCTACCAGCCGCGGCTGGAAGCGGGGCTGGCGTACCTGGAAAATCCTCAGGCGAAGGGCTATGGCGATTTCCGCAAGATGTATGAGGACAAGAACATCGATGGCGTCGTCGTGGCTACGCCGGATCACTGGCACGCGCTATTGACCATCATGGCGTGCGCGGCCGGCAAGGATGTCTACGTGGAGAAGCCGCTCACGGTCTTCATTGACGAAGGCAAGTGGATGCTGCAGGCTCGCGACAAATACAAGCGGGTGGTGGTGGTGGGGACGCAGCGCAACCACAATCCGGGCTACCTGGAGGCCAAGAAAATCTACGAAAGCGGTGTACTGGGAAAGATTCAGATGGTGAAACTGGGGGACGGCGCGCGCAACGTCTATCCGGGGTTCGGCAAGACCCCGGTTACCGATCCGCCTCCAGGTTTCGACTACGACCTGTGGCTCGGTCCAGCCTCCAGGCGGCCGTACCAGGCGCATCGCGGGTTGTACCATTTCCGCTGGTTCTGGGATTATTCCGGCGGGCAGTTGACCAACCTGGGCGCGCATAGTGTGGCCGCCTTCCTGTTAGTCACGGGGCGGAAAGCCCCGACGAAAGTCGTGTCCTTCGGCGGGCGCTATACGCTGGAGGACGATGGCGAAACGCCCGACTTGCAGCAATGCCTCTATCAGTTTCCGGAATTCATGATGACCATCGGGGTTCGCGAAGCCAACGGGTTCCGCGATTCGAACGGGCCGGTCATCCTGGGGGACAAGGGCAATCTGGTTTTGGGGTCCAACCGGGTAGTGCCGGAGCTGCACGGCGATCCCGTCAACCAGATTCCGCGATTTGCCGGACAGCCGACCGGCGGCCCCGTCTACAGCGACGTCAAGCCGAGGCCATGGATCGAAGGCCGGGAAGGCACGGTGATCGGTGGCGCGGGCCGGGCGGCGCTGGAAGAGCAGATGTTTAACGCCAACAAGCGGGACTGGATCGACTGCATCAAATCGCGCAAGCAGCCCTTCTGCGATTTGGAAATGGGGCATCTGGCCGCGACCATCTGCCATCTCGGGAACATGTCTCTTCGCCTCGGCGGGCGCACCATTCACTGGGATCCCGAAAAGCAGGCGGTCGCCGACGACAAGGAAGCCGCCGCCATGTGCGTCCGGCCTTATCGGAGGCCGTGGGACCGTGTTTTGCGCACTATCGTAAAGGTCTGAGGCATTGTGAAAACAAGGAGCGGGAGTAAAGCCGTGACAAGCGAACGAAATTGCAACAAGACGGAGACGGGGCCTGCTTTGTATGCCGCGGCCGGCGGTAGAAAGCGCCGGCTCGCCGGGAGGATGGCGGTTCCTCTGCTTATCAACGCTGCGCTGGTTTTGCTCCCGGGCGGGCTGATTCCGTTCTGCGCCCGGGCGCAAGCCGGAGGCAGCATGGAGTTCCAGGGAGCTCCCCCGTCTCAGGGGAAGAACCCGAACGGCATGCGCATTTTCATCTGGGCGGGCCTCAAGTCCCACGGGGCCGGCCAACATGACTACCCACAGTTCCTGGCCGACTGGAGCAAGATTCTGACGGAGCATGGCGCGGTGGTGGACGGCGCTCTCCATCCGCCCAGCCATGCGGACCTGGAACATTCGGCGGTGGTGGTGATATACAAAGGCGATGCCGGCTATGTGTTCGCGAGCGAAAAGCCCGTGTTCGAAGAGTACATCAGGCGGGGTGGGGGGCTTGTAAGCTTCCACGACTCTTTGTGCGGCCCGGATCCAGCCTATCTGGCCACGATTCTGGGCGGCGCCAAGAAGCATGGAGACGTGAACTACACTTTGGATGCGCCCGTGCCTTACACGGTAACGGACAAATCAGACCCCATCATGAAGGACATGTCGGACCTCACGCTTTTCGATGAAGCGTTCTTCAAGATGACGTGGGCGAGAGACCCCGGTATTCACGTGCTTGCGAACGCGAAGATTGTAGCTACGCCTTGGTCGGCAGGCCACGTAGGCGAGGTCGTGCCGCAGATGTGGACCTACGAGCACACACTTCCCGGCGGCCAGCCGGCGCGCGCCTTCGTGTGGATGCAGGGCCACACCTACATCGATTTTGCCAATTACCAGATTCAGCGGACGTTACTGCGCGGTATCGCGTGGGCTGGCAAACACCCTGTGGACGAGCTCGTCGATTATCTGCCGCCAGCACGTCCTCGCCCCCGGCGAATGCCTTCAGCAATCAGCGGGCGAAAGTAGCCGCTACTTCGGTTGGCTGTACTTCAGAAAGTTTTCGTAGGAGTGCTTGGCCGGCCCGGTGTATTTGATCGTGTCGAAGAACGCGGCATTACCCAGCATACGCGGATCGCCTTCCTCGCGCAGCATCTTTTCCATGCGCTCGCGAAGCTCATTTTTCACCGTCGCGTACTTGGGATCTTCCGCGAGGTTCTGCACGCAATCCGGGTCTTTTTCGATCATGTACAACTCTTCGGCCGGGCGCTTACCGAACGACAGTTGGAAGTATTGGTCGAACATGGACGTCACGCTCTCTTCGGCGGGACCATCGTACACGTTTCGGAAGCCGGTCTCGGGATTGCCGGCCGGCCAGCGGTTGGGCTCATAATTTCGCACATAGAAGTACTGCAATGTGCGGATGGCGCGCGCCGGATAACCTTCATCGTGAGGCCGGCCCGGATCGTGCCGCTCCTTCCCCACCAGCATCACGTCACGCGTGGGACCCACAATCCCCGACTTGCCTGATTCGAGAATATCCAGGAAGCTCTTGCCGGTCAACGAAGGCGCAGGCTTCAATCCGGCTACTTCCATGAAGGTCGGTGCCAGATCACACCGGTGACGGAGGTGGGAGTGGCGGCGGTGAACCTGGCCAGTTTCGACGAGTTGTGCGCGGAAATGGCGGTGCGGCAATGAGCGCGGTGGTAGAGATACGGCCAACCCTGCTGGGGCACCTGAAGGAGTTGCGTCTGCCGACGGTGCGGCAGTGCGACGAGGAGACGCCCGGCAGGCGGAGCGGCTGCTGCGGGAGTCGGAGCTGCCGTTGGAGAAGTCGCTTCCAAACTCCGATGTGAAGCGCCTGCCGGCGAAAGCGCAGCGCCAGTTGCGGACGCTGCTGGAAGGCGACTTTCTGAACCGGAAAGAAAACGTCCTGGTGTTCGGTAGACCTGGGTCGGGCAAGAGTCATCTTCTGACGGCGCTGGCGCAGGAGCTGATGGTCATGCGCGAGAGGCGGATGCACTTCACCAAGTGCTCGCAGCTGATGCAGGATCTGTTGGCGGCCAAGCGGGACTTGCGGCTCAGCCGCGAGATCCAGCGGCTGGGGCGCATCGAGGGGCTGATTATCGACGACCTGGGCTACATCCAGCAGAGCCGGGACGACATGGACGTGGTGTTCACGCTGCTGGCAGAACGATACGAGCGGGACAGCGTGCTGATGACCAGCAACCTGGCATTTTCGAAATGGGAAGGGATCTTCAAAGACGCAATGATGACGGCCGCGGCGATTGACCGGCTGGTGCATCACAGCGTGATCATCGAGCTGAACATTCCAAGCTATCGGGAAGAGGAGGCCAAAAAGAAACAGCAGGCGGAGGTGCAGGCGGAGCAGGGATGAAGGTCGGGCGGCGGGAACGAAAAACGGGGCTGGGGAGCTGTGGAAATGCCCCACAGCTCGGGCGAAGCGGTCTGGGAAAGTGGAAAACCAAAGGCAGGTTTCCCACTTTCCCAGCCCCGCTTTGCGACTACGATCCCGGTTTCGCCACAAAAACCGAAAGCCGGCCGCTCGGCGGGCTGCGCCCGCCATCGCGGCGGCGGCGCTCCGCGCCGCCTCAAGAGTAATTGTCGTTGATAGGGAAAATAATTGTCGCTGACCGGAAAAAGTAGTTGACGCCAGACATGATTTTGGCTTGTATCGACGGATTCAGCACTTTATAATGTGCCTGGAGAGCCCGGAGGGCTTTTGCTCTAAAGGCAAGTTTGTACCCCGAAACCGGCTTTGTGTTCTTCCGATGATGCGCCGCATGGTATTCCCGCTCGTGATGGGTACCGTCTTGACGGCCGTTCTCTGCGCACAGCCCTGCATCGTGCGCGGAGATCGGGAGCCCCTCGTCGCCCTCGAGACCTACGCCGGTGCGCTGCCGGAAAGCCTCCAGGCCGCTGCGCGCGGGCTCGATGCGGCGCCCCACTCCGGACGGCTCTATCTGCTGAAATCCGAAGCGCTGGAACGCCAGGGGCGCTATTTTGAAGCGCGCCAGACGCTCCGCTCCGCCGCCGGTTCCGTGAACGATGCCGCACTGCTTGCGCGTTTGGCGGAGATGGAGGACGTGTCCGGCCGGGCGGCTTCGCAGGCCTACAAGGACCTCTACCTCGTACGCCAGAAGAACGCTCCCAATTCGCCGGAGGCGATTCGCGCGCTGGAGCGCGGCTTCGAAGTCGCCGTGCGGGACGGCGATCGCGACGCGGCGAGCTTTTTCAACACCCGTTTGCGCGCCTCCGGAAATGCCGGATTCTCGGTCTGGTTGACGCAGCGGGCGCGGCGCTCCGCCGGCGCAAACGTCCCCGGCGGCCTGGACGCGCTGGCATTTATTGCGCATGGCCATTCGGGACCGCCGCAGTTGTTCTTCGCGGAATACTGCCGGACCGTGCTGAACTTCACCACCTCCTCGAACGCCACGGAGCGCAACCGCTATCTGGAGAGCATTCGGAACTACTTTCAACGGTTGGCCGCCCTCGAGGCGATGGCCAACCGTAAGGGGAATGATGCTGAAATCGTGATCTCCGTGGCAGACAGGCAAACGCTCCAGCGAAGCGAAAAAACGCTCGGCATCCTCGGCTGGAAACTGCGCGTCGAAAAGGGCGCGGTGAGGCTCGAAGCGGGCGAGAAATCCGCACAGGCCAACCGCCAGGAGACCGCCTCGGCACTGGCTTTGGACGAGGTCGGTCTGCAGCAGGCTTTGCAGGCGCGGCAGAAATTTGCTTTCGAGATCAAGGACGAGACCGCGCCGGTACTGCTGGGCGAACCCCTGTGGATGAATACCTTCTTTCCGAAAGCGAAATTCAATGGCGGTTTAGCCGAGGCAATCACCACCGACTTGCGCGTGGCCAGGGTGTATGCCGCGCTCAGCACCATGAGCGACCGGGCCGTTTCCGCCCTCACTGCTGGGTCCGACCTCAAGACTTTGGTCGAAAAGCGCGCTGATCTGCTCTATCGTTATGGCGCCGCCTTCGCTCTTCGCAGCGACCGCGCCGCTGTGCCGGGTGGCCTGCCGGCCGAACCGGTTTGGGAGAAGCTGGTCGGCATCGCGCCCACCCACCCCAATCGCTTCTTCCATGCGCTCCTCGAGAAGGACGACGGCAGGTTGCTGGCGTTCTTCGCCACTCTCGGCGAGGTGGACACCATTCATCAGCGCTTTTTCACCCGCTCGGCGGCGCGCATCCAGCGCTTTTACGAGTTGTTCCGCGATTCCATGGACCTCGCGCGCGGCGCGGTGAAGCAGACCCGGAATTCCTCCTTCGCGGAGTTCCTCCAGGAGATGCCGGTCGATTCTGAAATGCACGTCCTATTCCCCGGCGGCCCCGAGGTCTGGCAATTGGCCAAGGGCAATTCCTCCTCGGTCTCCAGGGCCGCAAAAATGGTTCGGAAGCTCTCCCGCATCACCGCCCCGGAGCAGGAGGATCAGATCCTCATTCGGCTTGCCAAGACGCGCTACAAAGATGCGCTGGCGCAGCAGAAGGTTTCCGAACTGGATCACTTCCTGGCCGTAGTGCGGATCGATAGCCACCGTGACACCCCCCTGGATGAGTCCTCGGCGCTGCTGCTAGCCCAAAACTACGGGCTGGACAAGCCCGTCTATCCTTATTTCGCGATGCTCACCGGCCTTGAGGAGCCGCACTTCCAGCATTTTTTTGAAATGGTCGAGCAGCTTCGCGCGCGGCCGCCGCTGGAGATCAACGTCCCCATGGGCGAAATCCATTCGCTCATCGAGTTGATTTCTTTGTTGCAGCAATCCGGGGCTCTGGACCCCAAGAGCGCCGCTGCCCTGTTCGACCAGGTTTGCGTGAACTTTCGAAAGGCGGACACCGCCGCTGGCTACACCGCGGCTTCGCTGGAAACGGTTCGTAGTCTCCTCAAAGAGCTGGGCGCTCGGGCGGCGGCCGGCGGGGCGGACGACGTCATTCAACGCAAGCTGATCGGCGAGGGCGGCCGCGTCTCATTTGTGCTCGGGGGAGTGCCTCACGAAATGGATTGGTGTGCGGCCCGCCGCTCGGCTTTCCAAAAAGTGCTGGCCGAACAAAGGGTCACCGCCCTCCAAACCCTCCTCGATTTCTACGGCCATCTCCAGGACCTGACGCAGCGCCAGGGCTCCGCCATCGGCCACGGGAACGCCCTCGACCGTTTGCGCGGCCAACTGCTGTCGGTAGAACTGCCCAAAGGAGGCAGGAGCAGCCTCAGCGGCAAGATCGTACTTCAGTTCGATCAGGCCAGGATCGCGGAATTGACCGCTCGCCTGAAGCAGCGGCTCGCAAAGAAAAAGGTCAACCCACGGGATGTCGAGCAACTCTGCGGCGCGCTGCAAGCGGCCATCTGCCCCCAAGTGGAGTTGGCGCTCAGCGGCATCGTCTACGCGTACTTTCTGAGTCCCGACGATCTGCTGGTCTCCCAGGACCCGCTCCTCCTGCGCAAGCACCGCTTCGTCACAGTCGATGAACTGTTTCCGGCATCGGACTTGCAAACCACCGCGGAGGGGCTAGGAAGCTTGTTGCAGGGTGGCTTCGCTGACTTTCCAACCGCCGCCGGCAAGGTTGCCTTTTCCGGAGCGGAGCCGCCCCCCAACACCGCGGATCTGGCCGTCGCCCAGATGGCCGCATTCCGCGCCACCGACTGGAACCGGCTCGGTGAGCGGGACCTGCTGGCCTTCGGATTACGCCTGCGAATCGCCCGCGAATGGATCCTGCACGCCGGGGCCGACGGCCAACTGATGCTGGCTCTGCAGGAAGACACGGCCGGCCTCCTCTCGCCGGCGCGCCAGGGTGAGTTGCTGGACGCGATCGCGGTCCACGATTGGGAAGCGGCGTTCAGAGCCGTCACGCTTGGCGATCTCTATGCGCTTTCCGAAAAGTACCTCCTGCGCTATTCCGCCGCCCCCTGGCCCTCGCCCGTGGCCGCCGCGCTGCGCCGCATCTCCAGCGAGGCGGACAGCACGCGTTTGCGCTGGCTCGGTCCCAGCGCCCCGGATCTGCTGGGATGCAGCCATCCGCACCTGCAGACGGCGGGACCGTACGAGCAATACGAGTGGCTGCTGTTTCCTGCCAAGCTCGCGCAACGATCGGCGGAATTCAAGTTTTACGTTGCGGACTTCGCCGGCCGGATCGGAATCCCACCGGCCGTGCTGAACGTCATCGGACAACCCATCGCCCTTCAGATGGTGAGGCGTATGCATATGGCCGATTTACGCGACTGGCGTGGTGCGCAGCTCGCCTTCGGAAACCTCAATGAGGCGGCATTCTCTCAAGTGAAATGACGCGCGCGTTCAGCTGTCTCTGGATTATCCTGGCCGCTCCCCTCAGGCTCATGCCGCAGCAGCCGCCCCCGGTGTTTCGAGCGGAAGCCCGTCTCGTAGAAGTGTACGCTACGGTCCTCGATCATAAGGGGCGCTTCCTGGACGGCCTCCCACGCGACCGCTTCCGGATCACCGACAACGGCCAGCCGCAGTCGATCGTCGCCTTTGAAAACACCACCACCCCGCTGTTCTGCGCGCTCCTTCTGGATACGACCGGGAGCATGCATGATTCACTCCCGACTGTGAAGAACGCCATGAGCCGTGTCATCGACGAATTTCGGGATGATGATTCAATGGCAATCTACGGCTTCAGCACTTCGCTTGACGTCTTGCAGGATTTCACGCGCGACAAAGCCGCCGCCAAACGCGCGCTCCTGCGCAACCGGGCGGGTGGAAGGACGGCGCTCTTCGATATGCTCACCAACATCACGATGGACATCGCGGGCCGTAGCGGCAAAAAAGCGGTCCTGGCATTCACCGACGGAGACGACAACGCCAGCGTATTGACCGCGCAGCGGGCCGTCGAGAGCGCCCGCAAATCGGGGATTCCAATTTACACCGTGGCCCAGGGGGAGGCGCACAACAGCCAGGCACTGATGAAGCGCTTGCGAGAGATTGCGAAGCTCACCGGAGGCCGGAGTTATGGAACGAATAACCCGCATCAAGCCGCGCAGATCTTCCGCGACATCTCCATGGAGTTGCAGCACACTTACCTGATTGCCTACAAGCCGCCCGCATCTCATGGCGGAGGATGGCATCAAATCAAGATATCGCTCAGCGGTGCCAACGGCTATCTCGTGCACGCTAAAGAGGGCTATTTCCAGAATTGATAGGCAGTGGAATCCGCCGCGGCGCGGGCGGCATTCGCGTGGAACGCGAGCGGCCCGCGACATCGTAGCGCCGCAAAGCCCAAAGCCGCTCAATACGACGCCAGCCGAAACCCTGCATCTCTGTTCCCCATCTTTGACACCCTTCGGTACGCGCGGCAATGTCCGGACGGCGCTCTACGCGGCAGTGCGCGTTGTTAATCTCGGCAAGCGCCGCGGCCAGCGGCGGCTGACGATCGCTCCCGCCCCGAAGCCGGGGCACCGGGGGAAGGAGATGGGGAGTTCTGGGTGACGGATCGTAGTCGCACCAGTCTCCGGACCCTACGCAGACGTGGCGATTCGCAGGGCCGTAGCACAGCCGGCGCTTCCGCAGGGTGGCGCCGCCGGAACCCAAAAACCCGGTTGCCCCAGGCGATGACGCCGCAATCGCGTGCGATTGCCATCGCGCTCCCTGGCGCGGGCGAGAGAGATAGCGACGCCCGCGCCGACGCATGCGACGGGTGCCGCGCCCGGCGGACGCCTGGACCGCCGGGCGCGCGATGGGCTAGCCGATACTGTTCACTTAATGATCCTGATCGCCTTTCGGAGATTGATCGGCGGCAGCGGTTTCGCATGGCGCGGGCGCAGG
>JAJYLS010000183.1 GCA_021787555.1 Acidobacteriota bacterium
CGATCTCGCCGGGCCGGAATTTCGCGGCCGCGAGGCGCCCTCCGTGTCCGGCGCCACGCGCCCGCGCCTTGCCGCTACACGCGCGCGGCAACCCTATCGCGCGCTGTTCGGCCGCGCGGCGTTTCTGACCTACGGCTTGCTGCTGGGCGCGCTGGTGTGGGCCGTGCTGCGATCGGCCAGGTAGTGAGCTTATGACCGCACCCGCCAGAATCGGACGTTACGCCATCGTGCGGCGGCTCGGCAAGAGCATGACCGACGTGTACCTGGCCATCGACACCGTTGAGAACCGCAAAGCCGCGCTCAAGCTCATCAAGTCCGGTGGCGATGCCCTCACCCAACTGATGCTCGAGGCCGAACGCCGCGGCGCCGCCATCCAGAAGGAATTGCGGTCGCTCGATCCGCGCGTCATCGAGATCTACGATTTCGGCGACCAGGACGGCTACTTCTTTGTCGCCATGCAGTTCGTCGAGGGGCGCAACCTGGCCGAGGTGCTCGCCGCCGAGTGCACCATCGATCCCGTCCGCGCCGCCACCGTGGCCCTCGAAATCTGCGAGCAGCTCGCCAAGTTTCACACCTGGCAATCCACCGTGGTGCACGGCGACATCAAGCCCTCGAACATCCACCTCGGCCCCAACGACACCGTGCGGCTGCTGGATTTCGGCATCGCCAAAACGCTGCGCCCCGATCACAACGCCACCATCCATCAATTCGGCAGTCCGGGGTATTGCTCGCCGGAACGCCTGCACCGCTCGCAGGTGGACCGGCAGTCGGACCTGTGGGCATTAGGCGCGACGCTCTACGAAATGCTGGCGGGGGTGCCGCCGTATCAGGCCGAGGACACGCGCAAGCTCGAAGCGCTGATCCGCTCGAAGCGCCCGCCGCGCGCCCTGGCGCCGGGCTGCCCGCGCGCCCTGTGCGCCATCGTGAGCAAAGCGCTGGCGCCGAACCCTGCGCGCCGCTACGCCTCCGCGCACGATTTCCAGGCCGACTTGCAGGCCTTTCTGGAGCACAACCCGACCGTCGCCGAGACGGAGCGGCGCGCCGCCTGGAGCGCCAACGCCACCATCGAAGCCGCGCGCGAAATGTTGCGCCGGGCCACGCGTGCGCGCCGCGCGCTCTCGGCGAAACTGCGCGTCGCGGGCATCGCCGGCTGGTTCGCCACCGGCATGGCACTCTCCATCGGCGGAATCTGGGGATGGCAGGCGTGGCACGCGCATCGCGCCGCGCCGCCATCGCAGAAACCGCGCGCCCAGGTTATCCGGTCCGCCCCACAACCCGAACCCCTGCCCGTTCTCTACACGGCCGCCGCCGATCGAATCCTCGCCGCCTACCGCGCCAGTTCCGACCCCTCGCTCAGCCATTTCGATTTCCCGAAAGCCGAGCTTTACCTCGACCGCGCCGTCCAGTTGGGCAAAAACGATCCGGACACCCTCGGCAAGCTGGCCCTGGCCCGCGGCTACGCGGCCATCGAGCGCCTAAGCGGCGGCTCGTATCCCCCGGCTACAGCCGCCCGCATGCGCCTCTTTGCGCGCGATGAATTCGCCATCGCGGCGAAGAAGCTGCCGCAAAGCCCCGATCCGCACTTGGCGCTGGCGCGCGTCTACACCTACTCGCTGCCCGACCCGCGCAGGGCTTTGGCCGAACTGGCCGCGGCTCAGCACTTGGGCGCCGTGCTGGGACCGCGCGAAATCGCCGAGCGTGCCGATGCCATCAAAGCCGCGCATCCCAAGCCCGCCAAGAAGCAAGCCCGCCGCGTCACCTTCCGGAGGCGCCGATGGCGGTAACTAAAAGCTGGACCGGCCGCCGCGTCGTGGTCACGCTCGAAAAGCCGCCGGCGACCCGAGCCGAAATTCTCTGGCTGCTTCTGGCATCGCTGCTCGTCGCCGCCGGCCTGGCGATGGTCTATTCCTCCAAAGCGCAGAGCTTCGCCGCCGCAGATCGGCTGGTGAATCTCAACACCGTCTCGTCGCCCGATGACCTCGCGCCTCTAGCCGAATTGATCTCCGACCGCGCTGCCCGCGACGACGCCGCGCAAACCATCTTCGCCTTCCTCCAGCAACACCGCCCGATCGAACACACCGGCGCGCTCGCCCGCCTACGCCTCGGCGAACGCCGGTTTCCGCTCGCCCGGGTCAAGCCGCTCATGATCGTCCGCACCCCGCGCGAATTCCGCACCGAATTCGCCCGCTGGATCGCCATCTACTTCGCCGGCTTCTATCTTGTGGCCCTCCTCTGGGCCATCGCGCGTTTCCGCGGCGACCGCGCCCTGCTCCCCGCCCTGCATCTGCTCACCGGCATGGGTCTGATGCTCATGCTCTCGCTCCGCGATCCCCTGCGCGACACGCTCGAATTCCACAAATTTGCCCTGGGCGTTTTCCTCGGCTGCCTGCTGCTCGCGCTCCCCGCGCTGAAAGCCTTCGACTACCAGCGCCTCTCCGACTGGTGCTACACGCCGCTCGCCGCAGCGCTGCTCCTGTTCGCCCTGCTGCTGAAGTTCGGCCGCGGCCCCGCCGGCAACGACGCCAAAGTGAACCTCGGCCCCTTCCAGCCCGTCGAGCTCATCAAGATTCTGATTGTGCTCTTCCTCGCCGGCTATTTCACCCGCAACTGGGAGCGCCTGCGCGACCTCCGCGAAAAACGCCTCCTCCCCCGCCTGTTCCGCCGTATCGGTCTCGCGCGCATGGAGCACATCGTCCCCGTCTTGTGCGCCACTGCCGCCGCCCTGGTCTTCTTCTTCGTGCTGAAAGACCTCGGCCCCGCGCTGGTGATCTTCTTCGTCTTCCTCGCCATGTTCGGCGCGGCCCGCGGCCGTCCGGGCCTGGTTGTCGCGGGCATCGTCATCATGGCCGCGTCGGTGGCCATCGGCTACCGTATGGGCGAGCCGCGCACCGTCGTCGATCGCATCGACATGTGGCTTTCTCCCTGGGACAACAACGTGCACGGCGGCGACCAACTCGCCCACGCGCTCTGGGCCTTCTCCACCGGCGGCCCCACGGGCTCCGGTCCCGGATGGGGCGACCCCGGAATGATTCCCGCCGGCAACACCGATCTCGTGCTTCCGGCCATCGGCGAGGAATGGGGATTCGCCGGTATCGCGGCCGTGTTTCTGCTCTTCGGCTTCCTGATCTGGCGCGGCCTGCGCATCGCCGCGCGCGCCCCCACCTGGTTCGGCTTTTTCCTGGCGCTGGGGCTCACCAGCCTGATCGCCTTCGAGATGCTGCTGATCAGCTCGGGCGTGCTGGGCGTGCTCCCGCTCTCGGGCGTAGCCTCGCCCTTCCTCAGCTCCGGCAACACCGCCATGCTGGCGAATTTCCTGGTCTTTGCCATCCTCCTGTCCATCAGCCGCGAAAAAGGGGACAGACGCATTTTCTCCGTCCGTCCGCTGAAAATCGCGCTCTCGTGCGCCGCAGCCGTTCTCCTCGCCTGCGCCGCGCGCTACCAGGTCTTCCAGGACACCGCCTTTCTCGCCCGCGACGCCCACACCTTCGACCAGGACGGCGTCAAGCGCCGCGAACGCAACCCGCGGCTCAATTCCATCGCGCGCGAAATCCCGCGCGGCACCATTTACGACCGCAACGGCATCCCCCTCGCCACCAGCAATTGGGACGAGCTCCAGCGTCATCGAGCCCAATACGAATCGCTGGGCATCTCGCTCGACCAGGCCTGCTCGCGCTTCGACACCCGCCACTATCCTTTCGGCGCCGCCACCGCGCACATCACCGGCGACCTCCGCACGGGCGAAGAATTTCACGCCACCAACGCCTCCCTCGTGGAGCACGATTCCAACACCAAACTCCAAGGCTACGAATTCGCCGATCTGGCCAAACTGGTGCGCTACCGCCACCAGCCCGGGAATCCGGCCATCGCCGGTGTGCTGGCGCGCGACCGCAATGTCCACCTCACGCTGGATATCCGCCTGCAACTCAAAGCCCGGGAAATTCTCCAGCGCCATCTGCGCCAGGCACACCTGGACAAAGGCGCCCTGGTGGTGATGCAGGCCGCCACCGGCGATGTGCTGGCGCTGGTGAGCGAGCCCCAGCCCGACCCGCCCGGCGTCCGCTCCGCCCCGCCCACGCCCGACGAGTTGCTCGACCGCGCCCGCTACGGCCAATATCCGCCCGGCTCCACGTTCAAGTTGGTGACCGCCATCGCCGCGCTTTCCAAAGACCCGGCTCTCAAGCACCGCACCTTCCTCTGCCGCACGCTCCCGGACGGCCGCGCCGGCAACGTGATCCCCGGCTGGAACCGCGCCATCAAAGACGATATCGGCGACCGCGCCCACGGCACTATCGACATGCAGCGCGCCATCGCGGTTTCCTGCAACGCGTATTTCGCGCAATTGGGCGTGCACGACGTCGGCTCGCAGGAGCTGGCCGCAACCGCCGCGAAAATGGGAATCTCCACCGGCCCCATGCCGGAGCTGCGCAAGGCCCTGCCGTTCGCGTCTTACGGCCAGGGCCCGGTGCTCATCTCGCCGTTCAAGATGGCGCGCGTAGCCGCGGCCATCGCCGCCGGAGGCCGCATGCCCGAAGGCCGTTGGGTGACCGATGAAAGCAATTCGCGCAACCGGCCGCCGCTTGCAGTGCTGCCGCCCGACCAGGCCGCGTTCCTCGCGGGCGCCATGCGCCGCGTCGTCACCGAAGGCACCGCGCGCCATGCCATGGCGGGCGCGGACATCGCCTTCGCCGGCAAGACCGGCACGGCGCAACTCGGTACTCCCCATCTCGATGCAGGCATGCCGCATTCCTGGTTCGCCGGCTTCGCGCCCTACGACGGCGACCCGTCGCGCCGCCTGGCCTTCGCGGTGATCATCGAACATGGCGGTTACGGCGCCACCGCCGCCGCGCCCGTAGCCAGAGAAGCAATCGAAGCAGCCAAGGAGTTGGGCATCGTCCCGTAGGTGAAATATGAACGTCAGCGATTTCCTTGAACGATGGGGCCGCACGCTCTTCGAAGCGCCCCTCGCAACCCCGCCGGATCCCGAACTGCCGCCGGAGCTGGCCGAAATCCGGCTCGCCGTGCTGGATGCCATCCGCGAAAAGAGCTACCGCTCCGGCGGAAAGAAAGTTTTCCCCTACGATCTGCTGCGCCTCGAACTGCGCGGTATCGTGGAGAGCAGCCGCCCGGTCTTCACCGGCAAATTTTTCCGCCAGTACCTGGAGCAGGAGGTGCGCGGCGCGCTCAACGGCTCCGGCTGCCGCTTCCCGGAAGGCCTGCGCATCGAAGTCGAGGCCACCGCCACCTTCCCCCAGCGCGGCGAACCCTGGCTGGTGATCGAGACCGTCTCGCGGGAGCGCCCGAACCCAGCGGCACAGCCGCCGGCGCGACTGATCGTCCGCGAGGGCGCGGCCAACGTTCCCGAAATCGCGCTCGGCAAAACCCGCACCAACATCGGCCGCGTGGTCGATGTTTACCGCACCGAGGGCCTCTTCCGCCGCAACGACCTGGCCTTTGTCGAGGACACCGAAATCAACCGCACCGTCTCGCGCGAGCACGCCCACATCCAGTTCGACCGCGCCACCGGCGAGTACCGCCTGTTCAACGACCGCTGGTATCCGCGCAGCGCCTCGCGCCCCAGTGAGTGCGGCACCTGGATCGTCCGCGACGGCATGAGCCAGGAGGTCCACCGCAACGGCCGCGGCGCCAAACTCGAGCCCGGCGACGAAATCCACTTCGGCCGCGCCGTGGTGGTATTCGATGCGCGTTGAGATCAGCGGGTTCGCCATGGGCCATCTGTCCCCACTCCCGAGCTCAAATAGCAGAAAATAGAGTCATGACCCTGGAAGAGTTGCGCCGGGCAAAGAAAGACGAAATCCTCAAGCTCGCCGGCAGCTACGGCGCGCACAACATTCGCGTCTTCGGCTCGACTGCCCGCGGCGACAGCTCACCTGAAAGTGACATCGACTTCCTCGTCGAGCTTGAGCC
Source organism: Acidobacteriota bacterium (assembly GCA_021787555.1). Taxonomy (GTDB): domain Bacteria; phylum Acidobacteriota; class Terriglobia; order Bryobacterales; family Bryobacteraceae; genus JAJYLS01. The sequence continues at coordinate 5,926 of JAJYLS010000183.1, forward strand.
CAACCGTACGCTGATGGACTTGGGCGGGCTGCTCATGGATCTTCAAGGAATTGTGGATGCGCGGGTGGACGTGGCAACCGAATCTATGCTGAGGCCCGGCATTCGGGAGAAGGCATTGCGCGATGCCGTCCCATTATGAGGGATGACTCGGAGCGGCTCCGCGACATTCTGAAAGCGATCGATCAGATCCTCAGGAAAACCGCCGGAGGGCGCGTCGCTTTCGATTCCGACGAGATGGTGCAGGTCTGGGTGCTACACCACTTGCAAGTCATAGGAGAGGCGTCCCGGTGCCTCAGCTCGGAGTTTCGTCGGCGGCACCCCGACAAGGTATGGTCGAAGGCGGCGGGAATGCGCAACATTCTCGTCCATCACTATTTTGAAATAGATGCCGACGAGCTTTGGAAGGTCATTGAGAACGACCTCCCAGGCTTGCGCGAATTAACTCTTCACGTGTTGCAAACAGCAAACTGACAGCTCATGTTCAACTGGAACCAGGATCCTCATCGCCGCTTCAATCCGCTCACCCGCGAATGGGTGCTCGTCTCGCCCCATCGCACCCAGCGTCCCTGGCAGGGACAAATGGAGAAAACCGCGCGCCCGCCGGCCAAACGCTACGATCCCGATTGCTACCTCTGCCCCGGCAATTCCCGCGCCGGCGGCGCGCGCAATCCGCAATACACCGGCACTTTCGTCTTCGATAACGATTACGCCGCGCTCAAGCCCGATACCCCGCGCGACCGCTTCGCCCAGAACGATCTGCTGGTCGCCGAAGGCGAGCCGGGCATCTGCCGCGTCGTCTGCTTTTCGCAGCGCCACGACCTGACCATCGCCAACATGCAGGTCCCCGAACTGCGCGCCGTCGTCGATACCTGGGTCGAGCAATACGGCGATCTCGGCTCGCGCCCCTTCATCAACTACGTCGAGATGTTCGAGAACCGCGGCGCCATGATGGGCGCCAGCAACCCACACCCCCATTGCCAGATCTGGTCCAGTTGCTCGCTGCCTAACGAAGTCCTCAAGGAGCAGCAATCGCAGCTCGCCTGGCGCGAAGAACACGGCGCCTGCCTGCTCTGCCAGTACCTCAAGGCCGAGCAGAACGCCCGCGACCGCCTCCTCGACGAAAACGATACCTGGGTCGTGGTCGTGCCCTTTTGGGCCGTCTGGCCCTTCGAAACCATGGTCCTCGCCCGCCGCCACACCACCGCCCTCGACCAACTCGACGACGCCGAGCGCACCGGCCTCGCCGAAATTCTCCAGCGCCTCACCGCCCGCTACGACTGCCTCTTCGAAGTCCCCTTCCCCTACACCATGGGCTTCCACCAGCGGCCCACCGATGGCGCCCCGCACGACGAATGGCATCTCCACCTGCATTTCTATCCCCCGCTGCTCCGCTCCGCCACCGTGCGCAAATTTATGGTCGGCTTCGAAATGCTCGGCACCCCCCAGCGCGACCTCACCCCCGAAGCCGCCGCACAGCGCCTCCGCGAACTCGCGCCGGCCGGCGCACATTGAGATAATCGGATCGTGAAATTCGCGCTCCCGCTTCTCCTCGCCGGCGTGGCGTTTGCCCAGCAGCCGGCCTGGCAGCCGTTCGTCATGGACTGGCAGCACAACGCCGGCGCCCTCTCCGGCGTAAGTTCTCTTCTCGATGCTCCCGCCGGAAAGGACGGTTTCATCGCCGTGCGCAGCGGCCACCTCGCCCGCCCCAACGGCCGCCGCTTCCGCATCTGGGGCGTCAACATCAGCGGCCCCGGCAACCTGATTCCCAAGGAATCCATGCCCGCCGTCGCGGAGCACCTCGCGTCCTTCGGCGTCAACTGCGTCCGCATGCATTTCATGGATCGCCCCGCCCCGCTCGGCATTCTGGATGCCTCCCGCTCCGATACCCGCACCCTCGATCCCGCGCAGATGGACCGGCTCGATTTCTTCATCGCCGAGTTGAAGAAGCACGGCATCTATGTGGACCTGAACCTCAACGTCGCTCGCGGCTACAAACCCGGCGACGGCGTCCGCGACGCCGAATTGCTCGGCTTCGCCAAGGCCATCACCTATTTCGACCCGCGCATCCTCTTCCTTGAACACGAGTACGCCAAGCAATTACTCACGCACTTCAACCCGTACACCAAGTCCGAATACCGCAACGAGCCGGCCGTGCTGCTGGTCGAACTGGTCAACGAAAACTCGATCGTCGAATCCTGGGCCGCCGGCCGCCTCGCCGGCAAGGCCACGCGCAAGAATCCCGGCACCTGGACCGACATCCCCGCCAGCTACGAACAGGAACTCACCGCGCTCTATCATGCCTGGCTCGCCAAACAGAGCCTCCCACCCGAGCCGCGCCTGACCAAAGCCGAAATCGCCACCGCGCCCGAGGCTCGCTTCCGCCGCGAGTTGCGCTTCTACATGGAGCTCGAGGACCGCTACTTCCAGGACATGCGCTCCTACCTGAAGAACGACCTCGGCGTGAAGTCCCTGCTGCTCGCCACCAGCGATCACAACCACTCGCTCAGCGGCTATCCCCTGCTGCATTCCACCTCACGCCTCGACGTGGTGGACGGCCACGACTACTGGCAGCATCCCCACTACATCGAAGACCCCGCCACCGGCCGCCACACCGGTTTCACCATCCCCAATACCGCCATGGTGGACGACCCGCTGCATTCCACCGTCGTCGAGCTTTCGCGCTCCGCCTTCGCCGGCAAGCCTTATATCGTCTCCGAAATCAACCATCCCTTCCCCGCCGAGCACGCCGCCGAAGGCATCCCCATCCTCGCCGCCTACGCCGCTTTCCAGGATTGGGACGGCCTCTTCTGGTACACCTTCGAAAACAGCGATCCCGTGCAGTGGGCCAAGGAGCCGCTCTCGCATTTTGAATTCCACCAGGACCCCGTGAAGATGGCCGAGATCGCTGCGGCCGCACTGATGTTCCTGCGCGGCGACGTGAGCCCGGCGCGGCAAACCGTCGCCCGCTCGTATTCCCTCGATCAGACCATGGACAGCTTGCGCCTGCCCTCCTCCGCGCGGCCTTACTTCACTCCGGGATTTCCGCTCGCGCTGCCCCTTGAACACGGCTCGCGCATTGGGACCCTGGACGCCACAGAGGCGCAGAAACTCAATCTCAATATGGCAGCCACCGCCACCATCGTCTCCGATACCGGCGAGCTCTCCTGGAAAAAAGGCCTGGTCACCATCGACACGCCGCGCACCCAGGCGGCCATCGGCCAGCCGGATGCGCCGCCGCTGCACAACCTCGTGGCCAGGCCCGCCGTCCCGTTCTCGGCCGTGATTCTGACCTCCATGGATGACGCGCCGCTCGCCCGCTCGAAAAAGATGCTCCTGGTCACCGGCTCCACCGTAGCCAACACGGGCATGGAATGGAACGCCAAGCGCACCTCGCTCGTGAAGTGGGGCAGCGCGCCCGTCGTGATGCAGCCGGTCGGCGGCTCCGTGACACTCCGCGCCCTCGACCGCGCGCGCAGCGTCAAATTCACCGCGCTTGATGGCGCCGGCCGCCCCATCGCTCCCGCGCGCACCGCCGAGCGCACCGCCGATGGCTGGCTCCTCCGCCTCGACGCCCCGGCCACGGTCTGGTATATCATCGAAGCGAAGTGATGCCACCCATTTACGCCGCCATCGATCTCGGTGGCACCAAAGTCACCTGCGCCCTGGCCTCCGCCGATGGCGCCATCCTGGCCGAGCGCTCCATCCCGACCGCGTCGCAAGACGGCCCTGACGCCGTCCTCGCCAGGATCGCCGCGCTCGCCGCGGACCTGTCCCGCGAGACCGGTGCGACGCCGCAAGCCGCCGGCATGGGCGTGCCCGGCTTGGTCGACCGCGCCAAAGGCGCCACGCTTTTCCTCCCCAACCTGGTCACCCAGTGGCGCGGCGTGGAAGTCGCGCGCATCCTCGGCGCGCATCTCGGCTGCCCCATCTACCTGCTCAACGACGTCCGCATCGCCACCCTCGGCGAGATGACCTTCGGCCACGGATCCAAGACCGGCACCATGGTCTTCTTCGCCATCGGAACGGGAATCGGCGGCGGCGTCGTGATCGACGGCCGCCTGCGCCTCGGCGAACTGGGCGCCGCCGGTGAGTTGGGCCACCAGACCATTCTGCCCGATGGCCCCCTGTGCGGCTGCGGCAATCACGGCTGCCTCGAGGCGCTGGCCAGCGGACCCGCCATCGCCGCCGAAGGCGCGCGCCTCCTGCACTCCGGCATGGCCCCCAAGCTCTATGAACTGGCCCAAGGCCGGATCGGCGCGGTCACCCCGACCCTCATGGCCGCCGCCGCCGAAGCCGGCGACGAAGCCGTCCGCGACGTCCTCGTCCGCGCCGCCACCTACATCGGCATCGGCGCCGCCAACATGGTCACCGCCCTCCATCCCGACCTCGTCGTGCTGGGCGGCGGTGTCTCCACCATCGGCCCTCTCCTGCTCGATACCGTGCGCGAAACCGTCCTCCGCCGTGTGCGCATGTTCCCGGTGGACCACGTCGCCATCCGCAATTCCGCGCTGTCCGATAAAGCCGGCCTCTACGGCGGCGTCGCTCTCGCCATGCGCGCGGGAGAACTGTAGCGGTAAGGCGGTCTGACACCGATCGGGGCCGCGCAAAGCGATCTCTCAAGGCAAGCGCGGTGGAGTTCGATTCAGCCCTGCACAAAATGGTGCATCAGCGTATTCTTAAAAACATGACCAATGCGAAGCGTGTGTGGTGCACTTCAATCCTGTGCGGTGGGCTTTCCGCGTGTGGCGGCCAGCATGGGCAGTACCCGTTGCCAAAAGTCGGGGACACCTTTGCGGGCAGCAAGGTCGTGAAGGTCGAGAAGATACAACCCGAGCAGAGAACCAGTGCAGGAACATCAAACGATCTGCCCGCACCAAGGGCGGAAGTCGTGCTACAGACCAAGTATACGAGGGCGATCCCGTTGGGGAATGGCAAGTTTGCCTACGCGACCGTCCAACAGTGGGTGTTCCACCCGGAAAGGGATAAGGACGGCTCACTTCTTTGCATAGAAGATGAGAACCACTGCATTGAGTTGCTGAAGCTGAAACAGCAACTCAGCCGTCCGGCGAATGACCCCATTGGCATACGATAGCCTGGCCCGGACGATTCCCTCCTATGCGACAGACGGAAGGCAGCGGAATCGATGAGCATATTGGACAGACTCATTGAATTGAACAATGTCTATTTGCGGGAGGCACGCCGATGCACCAAGGCAAGAGCGTATCTTGCCGCAACGGTAATGGACGTCGCAGCGCTTGAAGCCGCGCTGCTGGGCATGTGTTTTTTGTTTCCCAAGCAGGTGAAGGCAAGCAAGGTATACCAGCAGAAACGCTTCAGGTCAAAGAGGTATCGATTTCTTGAGTTCTCGTTGTACCAGCTGATTGCAATCGCGGACGAACTCTCATGGTTTCCGCCAAGACGCACCACTTGGGCTGGGAAACGAGCAAACGTCGGCGGTTTTGCGAACGAGATACGGAAGATTAGAAATCTAGTGCATCCCGGTGAATACGCTCGTCGGAAGTGGTCTGACCTCAGATTCACGAAGGGTGTTCATGGCGTGGTGGAAGAAATCTCTGAAGTTGCGGTTTCATGGCTTGGAAATCCGGTAGAGCAAAAACTCCTGCGCGCCATGGAACGGGAAGAACGGAAGAAGACAAAGTAGCCGACTTGTGCAGAGAAGCGCGAGCGTTCTACAACTTCGGGATCTTGGAGCGGCTGAAGCGTGGCTCGGAAATCGCCTCAGGTGAGGGTGTTTCCGACCCAGTCGGGGCAGGAATCTTGGAAGACCCTGCCGGCGACATCACAGTCTTGCACTCAGCGGCCTAATCGGTGCCAAACTCCTCCGGGCTGTAGAAATCTTCATACCCACAGTTTGGGCATTTCACCTTCTCAGTCAAATGGAACTCCACAATCCGTCCGCCGGCTGAGCACTGCTCGGTCGCAACAATAGCACCGCAATGCTTGCACTCAATAGTCCAGTACTTCATATACCCGTTGATGCACCGGCATCCCGCATCGTTACGGCCAAGAAACCGATAAGCGCCTCTCGACCGTATCCGTCAGACCAACCACATCTTTCCAGACAGCACCCGTGTTTGATGTAGTGGGAGTGTGGACGAACAACAACAACGACCAGGGCGGCGGCGAAGCCGTGAAGAAGCCGATCGGCTGGCGGC